>CALRZR010000206.1:0-14364 GCA_943372705.1 Opitutus sp. GAS368
CTTACCCGAAAAATCCGCCCGAATGGTGGCCGCGGGAATGGTTTTGGCGAATCCGCGATCTGGTGGACAGCTACGAGCCAGACCTGCTTTACACCGATGGCGCAGTGCCGTTCGATGCCATCGGTCGCAGCCTCATGGCGCATTTTTACAACGCCAACTCGGCCCGGCATGGCGGAAGGCTTGAGGCGGTCTATAACATCAAGGACATGAACCACCGCGTCGGCCACGACCACGGAGAGTATGTCGATGGCATCTCCGTGCAGGACGTCGAGCGTGGCGGTTTGCCCGAGATCAAGCAGCAGCCCTGGCAGACCGACACCTGTATTGGCGACTGGTTCTACAAAGCCGGCTTCAAATACAAGAGCGCCAAGGAGGTCATCGCCTTTCTGTGCGATGTCGTAAGCAAGAACGGCAATCTTCTGCTGAATATTCCCCTCAAGCATGACGGGACCATCGACAGCGATGAAATCGCGGTGCTCGCAGGGATGGCCGACTGGATGGCCATCAATAGTGAGGCGATCTTTGGCACGCGCCCATGGCTGGTCTTCGGCGAAGGTCCAAATAACATAAAGCAGAAGGGCGGAAGCCATTACACGGAATCGGTTTTCGCTCAGATGACGGCCCGTGACATTCGGTTTACGACCAAGGGCGGCGCTCTCTACGCCATCGCCTTGGGCTGGCCGGACGACGGCAAACTCCGGATCCGTTCCCTTGCCATACCATCAGGCAAAATCGAAAGTGTCTCGTTGCTGGGGCATAGCGGCAAACTTGAATGGCATCAAACCGAGGATGAGCTGTTCGTCGCGCTGCCTAACTCGATGGTCAGAGAGGACGCGATTGCCGTAAAGATCAGCGGAATGAATCTCCGCCCTTCGAAGTTCGCTCGGTGACGATGCCTAGCGATCTAGTCGGCCTGTAAATCCAACCATGAGACGAGCGATCAAGCGATACCTGGGCACCATGCTGCTATTGCTCACGTGGCTGCAAGCGGCGGAGCCGATATCCTCCGTGAGCTCGGAGGGCATTCGTGTGGCCAGATTCAAAGGGGATTGCGCGGCGGCCTTGTCGTTCACCTTTGATGACAATTTGCGAGATCAGGATGACGTTGCCGTGCCGCTGTTGGAGAAATATGGCATCCACGCCACGTTCTTTGTGATCCCAGGTCGCACGCCCGAAACCAATGAGGAGGCGGCGAAAATGACGGTTAGTGATTGGGGCAGCATCAGTTGGCAGCGTTTGCGGCAACTCGCCGCCCAGGGGCATGAAATTGCCAGCCATTCTTGGACTCACGAACCGCTGAAAACCTGCAATGATGAGCAACTCGAAGCGCAGGTGGCTAAGGCCCATAAGTGCATTGCCGAGAAGATCGGAATTCCGCCGCTGAGCTTTGCCGCACCCGGCAACGGCTGGGATGCTCGAGTCAGGGTCGTGGCGAATAAATATCATCTCGTGTTGCGGGACCGGCAGGAGCGCTTCGGCGACTGGCCGCCGACCAACAAAGGTTTTACCCCAGCGAAGGCCAACGCGCTGGTGAATCACGCCCTCGCGAACGGTGAGGCGATGGTGTGGATGATCCACGCCATCACCAACGGATATAACGCCGTGGCCAGTCCCGAGGTCTTGGAGAATCACCTGAAATACGTGACGAGCCGCAGGGACGCGATCTGGGTGGACACGTTTTCAAACGTGAAGCGCTACATGATGGAGCGGGACGCGGCGACACTGACTCAATTGATCAGCGGCGACCAAGCTTCCTTCAACTTGGCGTGTGCCTTGGACCCTACGCAATTCAACTATCCGCTGACGGTGATCATTCCCGCCGAGCATGCCGTGCAAGTTGAAGCGAAGAGAACCGACGACGGTGTGTCGCTGCCGGTTGAAGTCCGATCGGACCGCATCCTTGTCCAGGCCGCGCCGTCCGCAGCGAGGGTGGTGGTTACTTGGCGGAGAGATGTGAAATGAGGTCGGTTCAGACAACAGCCATGCTCACAAAGCCCATGCACAAACGCTTTGCCACGACTCTTGCGGTTATCCTGCTGCTGGCGCCGCTAGCGGCGCTCCCCGCCGCCGATAATTCACCGCGCTTTTTCGATCTGGATGGCACGGCTTTGGACGGGACGGAAGCAAACCGGACCGATCGCGAGCGGCCGAACCTGACGGTCTATCTGCCCGATCCCTCCGTGAGCAGGGGCACCGCGTTGATCGTGTTCCCGGGCGGAGGTTATCACGGACACGACACGCGCCGTCACGTTGAGGCAAATGCCGCCTACTTCGTGCCGAAGGGCACTGCCGTGATCGGGGTCAGATATCGAGTGGCGCAGCCGGGCGCCGACGTGACCGAGGAAACGGTGAACAACGCGCTGGCGGATGCGCGGCAAGCGGTGCGGCTCGTGCGCAGCCGTGCGGTTGAGTGGAAAATTGATCCGAAACGCGTCGGCGTTTTGGGTTACTCGGCTGGATCGCATCTGGCGCTGACGCTGGCCTGCGCCTTTGACCTCGGAGATATGACGTCGACTGATTCGGTTTTGCGGCAGAGTTGCCGGCCGGACTTCATCGTCGCGCTCTGCCCGTGGCCACGCAAAGCACAGGCGTCCGACTTTCACTTCGGTCTGCAAACACCCCCGGTCTTCATCGCCACCGCGAACGACGACGAGGTGGCCCCGAGGGAATTCACCGTCGGCGTTGCTGAGACGCTACGGAAGTTGTCGGTGCCCGTTGACCTGCATCTCTACGCCAACGGTGGACACATGGCGTTTCATTTTGATCAGAATACAGAGGCCTCCCATTGGCCCGAGGTTTTCCTGCCTTGGCTTCAATCCGTCGTTCCGCCGAAAAGCCGGGCGACGAGCGCACTGGTGCAACCCAACACGTGGATCAAAGTCGAGACCGACCGGCCTGATGCGATTTACAATGTTGGCGAAAAGGTAGTATTCCGCGTTAACCTCGCGGCCAACGCGCCCGCGACCGTCGATGAACTCGCGTGGGTCCTGACATTGGATGGGGCCAAAGTCCTGAGAAGCGGTGCAGTATCTCTGCGTTCGGGGGCGGCTACGTTTGGGGGAACGCTCGATCAACCCGGTGTGCTGCAACTCAAGGTGACCCCGGCAGTAAACGCGGACGCCCTTGGCATCGGGATGGCGGGAGCCGCCTTTGATCCCTTCAAAATCGAGCCGACCGCGAAGCTCCCGGCGGATTTCCAGGAGTTCTGGAACGCCCAGAAGGCCTCTCTCTCCAAGATCCCCTTGGATCCCAAGATCACGCCAGTTCCTCAGGACGATCCCACGCTCGAGCTCTACGAGGTCAGTTTTGCGAACATCAACGGCCTGCGGTCGCACGGCTACTTGGCCAAGCCGAAGGGACCGACCTCGCTACCGATTATGATTTCGCAGCCCGGCATGGGCGTTCATCCGAATGGGGTGAAGGAATCCCGCTGGGTTCTCGGCAACGCGAAGCTTGGCTTTCTGGCGCTCGACATGAGCGCCCACGACATGCCGCTCGAGCGGACTCCCGAGGATGAAGCCCGGTGGAAAAAATACATGGGCTATCCCTACATCGGCAGCGATGACCGCATGACCTACTACTACCGTCAGGTCTTCCTCGGCATGATCCGCGGCATTGATTACATGACCTCGCGGCCCGATTGGAACCGCAAGGCGATCATCAGTTCCGGGGCCAGCCAAGGCGGCGGGCTCGCCCTCATCGCTGCCGCCCTCGATTCGCGGATTACCGCTGTAGTTAGCGTTGCGCCGGCGCTCGGCGAGCACACTGGGCCGCTCTACGGGCGGCCCGACGCCGCGCCCAGCAACCTGATCATGGGGCGTGACAAGAAAACCCCGGATCCGAGAGTCATCGCCGCCACCGCCTATTACGACACCTGCAATTTCGCCCGTTTCGTAAAAGTGCCGGTGCTGATGAGCAGCGGCCTGATCGACACGGCATGTCCGCCGATGACCGTGCTCTCAATTTACAACACCTTGAGCTGCCCGAAGCAGATCGATCTCGTTCCGCTGCTTGGCCACAACCAAGGGCCACGGTTCAAGGAAATGAGGAACCGCTTCCTGGCGGAGCAGGCCGGGATATCCGAGCCCGCCGCCAAGCCACCCGCGTCCGTGAACATGGGAGCGCCGATTTTTAAACCATGAAAACCAAGCTGTCGTTTTTCTGCGTCCTGCTCTTGCTGCTGCTCACGGAGACCCGCGCGGCGGATGGGACCGCTCCCGGAAGATCCATTCACGTTTCGCCAGCGGGCGACGACGCGAATTCAGGCTCGGCTGACAAGCCGCTAGCGACACTCGCGGCTGCTCAACGTGCGGCGCGAAAGTCGGTTGGACGCGAGCCGGTGACGGTGCTGCTGCACGCGGGCGTTTATTATATGCCGGAAACGGTCCGGTTTACCTCGGCTGACTCTGGCACCGCGGCGGCGCCCGTCCTCTACGCGGCGGCGCCGGGCGAACAGCCCATTATCAGTGGTGGGGCGCGGCTCGCGTTGAAGTGGGGTCCAAGTCGTGACGGCGCTTTTCAGGCGAAGACCCCCGCTCGTTTGGTCATAGACCAGTTGTTTATCAACGGCCAGCGCCAGCCCATGGCGCGGTATCCAAATTACGATCCCAAAGCCGCGCAATTCAACGGCGCCGCCGCGGACGCCATCGCGCCGGAACGCGTCGCGCGTTGGAGTGACCCGGCGGGTGGCACCATTCACGCGATGCACCCCGCGCTCTGGGGCGACATGCATTGGCGAATTCTCGGCAAGAAGCCTGACGGCTCGCTCGACTACGAGGGCGGCTGGCAAAACAACCGGCCGAGTGAGATGCACAAGAAGTTTCGGATGGTGGAGAACATTCGCGAGGAACTCGATGCGCCGGGTGAGTGGTTTCATGATACCAAGGGCGGGATGCTGTATTTCATTCCGCCGGCCGGCGTGGATTTGCGCACCGCAACTGTCGAAATCGTGCGTCTGCGCCACCTGGTGGAATTCAACGGTACAAAGGAACAGCCGGTGAAGTTCATCACGTTGCGCGGTCTGACCTTTCGGCATGCCGCCCGGACGTTCATGGAGAATCGCGAACCGCTGCTCCGTTCAGACTGGACCGTCTATCGTGGCGGTGCCCTGGTTTTCAACGGCGCGGAGGATATGACGGTGGCCGACTGCGACTTTGATCAGGTCGGCGGCAACACCGTTTTCGTCAACAACTACAACCGTCGGATCACGGTCCGTGGTTGCCTTATCCGGGAAAGCGGCGCCAACGGCATCGCGTTCATTGGCGATCCCAAGGCGGTGCGCAGCCCGCTCTTCAACTACGAAGAGAAGTTCGATTACGCGAAGCTCGACCGGAAGCCAGGCCCGCTGACGGACAATTTCCCATCAGACTGCCTCGTCGAGGATTGTCTCATCACGCGCAGCGGCCGGTTCGAGAAACAGACGGCGCCCGTGGAAATTGACATGGCACAGAACATCACCGTGCGGCACTGCTCGATTTACGATGTGCCGCGCGCCGGCATCAACATCGGTGATGGCTGTTGGGGCGGGCATGTAGTCGAGTACTGTGATATTTTCGATACGGTGCTGGAAACCGGCGACCACGGAAGTTTCAACTCTTGGGGGCGGGACCGTTACTGGCATCGCGATGTGCGCACGGTGGACATAGCAGTGGCGGCTGACCCAAGCTTGCCGCTGCTGGATGTGGTGCGTCCGATCATTCTCCGCCACAACCGCTGGCGCTGCGACCACGGCTGGGACGTGGACCTCGACGACGGTTCTTCGCGTTACGAGATTTACAATAACCTCTTTCTGAATGGCGGGCTCAAGCTGCGGGAAGGGTATGGCCGCACGGTGACAAACAACGTCATCGTGAACAACAGTCTCCACCCGCACGTCTGGTTCGAGAACTCCGGCGACATCTTTTCCCGCAACATTGTGATGGGCGCCTATCGTCCCGCGGGGATGAAGATCGCGAAGTGGGGCCAGGCAGTTGACCGAAATTTCTTCATGACCGGGGTGCAGTTGGGCGCAGGGCAATTTGGGGCGTGGGGCGAAAAGCCGAAGGAGAAGGTCTTTGTGACATCGGACGCGGACCGGACCAAGTTCGCTGACAAGGGTTGCGACGCGAACTCCTCTTCAGGGGATCCTCTGTTCGTCGATGCCGCCAAGGGGGATTTTCGGGTTAAGGCGGATTCACCCGCGTTGCGGTTGGGTTTCGCAAATTTCCCGATGGATAATTTTGGGGTCCGCACCCCACGGCTGAAAGCCATGGCGCGCACGCCGGTGATTTCGGCTGTGAAACTCGGCACTGGAGAAACCCCGCCGGTTGCAGCCGTCCAAACCCAATGGGAGGGCGCGACGCTGCGCGATCTGGTGGGCCAGGAGTATTCGGCGCTCGGGGTGGCGGCCGATGCGGGCGGCGCGTTCGTCGTTCAGGCTCCGAAGGGGGCGGGGGCGTATGCCGCTGGTCTGAGAGCGGACGATTTGATACTGAGCGTAAACACCAAGGCGGTGCGAAGCACGGCGGAGTTACTGGCCGTCGTGAACGGACTCGCTCCGGCCAAGGACATGACGCTGGAAATCATGCGCCAGCAGGGCAACGTGACGCTCAAGAGCAACACGGTCGTCTTTCAGCCCATGGAGGTGATGCCGGTGCCGATCGCCGAGGGGCCGGTCGCGCCGACTTGGAGTTCGCTGGGCGATCACTTCAAGACGCCGACTTGGTGGCGCAAGGCGAAGATCGGAATGTGGTTGCATTGGGGGCCGCAGGCCGTGGGGGAAAGCGGCGACTGGTATGCCCATTTCATGTATATGCCTCAGGGTAATTTTTGGGACAACTTCGCCCAGACATATCCGAACCATTTGAAGCGATTCGGTCATCCGAGCGAATTCGGCTACAAGGACATTCTGCGGTTGTGGAAGGCGGAAAAATGGGACCCCGAAAAACTCATGGCGCTCTACAAGCGGGCCGGGGCGCGCTATGTGATCGGCCAGGGCATGCACCACGATAATTTCGATTTGTGGGATTCGAAATACCAGCCGTGGAACTCAGTGAAGCTTGGGCCCGAGCGCGACATTCTCGGCGGCTGGCGCAAGGCGGCGGAAAAGGAAGGGCTCCGCTTCGGCATCGCGTTTCACGGCGACTACTCGCTCTGGTGGATGCAGCCGGCGTTTCTGAGCGATCCCGACGGAGCGAAGAAGGGTGTGCCCTACGACGGAGCGAAGAACTACGAGGGAAAGGACACGTGGTGGAAACGCCTAGGTCTCGATCTGAAGGATCTCTATGGCATCGATCTCAAGGATGACGTGGTCTACCCTACCGGTTTCTCGGGCGACCCGATCCAATTCCGGATGACGCATGGCTCGCACGGGATACCGGACGGTGGCCTCAAGAAAAATGTCGATTTCGCCCGCTGGTATGCGACGAAGTGGACGCGTCGGGTGATCGACGCGATCGACCAGCATCATCCCGACTTCATCTACTTTGATGGCGGCTATCCGTTTTCCGGTTACCGCACCGGCCGTGGCTTGCGCGCGGACGCTTTGCCGCGTGTAATCGCGCACCTCTACAACTCCAGCATCCGGCAAAACGGCGGCCAGCTCGAGGCGATGGCGTTTACCAAGGGCAACGAGGATCCGCGCGCCATCGCGGTGAACTTCGAGTCGAAGTTCCCGCCGGGCATTAAGCTAGATCAGCCGTGGCAGACGGAGGTCGGCTTGGGCGAGTGGTTCTACGCCAAAGGGACGTATTACGAGAGCGGCATGGTGATTCACCAGATGCTGGAGGCGGTCTCCCGCGACGGAAATTATGCAATTAATATTCCGCTGACCCCCGCAGGGGAACTCGACCCGGGCGGATTGAAGACGTTGCACGACATGGGCGACTGGATGGACGTGAACAGCGAAGGCATCCATGATGCCAGTGCGTGGGATGTCTGGGGTGAAGGCAGTGTGATCATGAAAGCCGGCAACTTGGGGCCCGACCACGCGAAGACGCCCTATACCGCCAAGGACATCCGCTTCACGACGAAGGATGGCGCGATTTACGCCTACCTGATGGCATGGCCCGAAGACGGCAAAGCCGTCATCCGTTCGCTCGGGACACCGTCCGGCAAGGTCAGCAGCGTCGAACTACTCGGGAGCAAGGCGAAACTCTCATGGCTCCAAACGGATCAAGGCCTAGCGGTCCAAATGCCCCCAAGAAAACCGGGTGAGTTTGCATTCGGACTCAAAGTCACCGGTGAAAAACTTCGTGCAGCACCGATTCCAAAATAGCGGATCGGGTTCATCCGCCAACACCTGATTCCCGCACTCCGGGGACCCTATTCGCACCGCCCGAAACGTGGTTATCTCCAAACTATCCACGGTTATCTCAAAGCCCAACCACGAACCAAAAGCTATGCTGGAGTCCACACCGCCACTAACCGCGCCACGCGGCGGCGGTGTGAGCTGTGGCTATGGTTCACTCCTGTGGCTCGACGCCCAACCCCCTATGTCCTTGCGCAATTGGATCGCTGCAGCTTCCCGTCGGCCTGCAGCCGTATCGGCGCGCGCTGGTGCCGGGGCCGGGTGTAAGTGTCTATTGTGATCGGCAGGAGCCGAACGAGTGGCCGGAACATCGCCATGAAGCGGCCCAAATCCTGATCGCGCTTCAATCCGCGGAGTGCGACGTTTCATGGCAGTCCCGGGATGGCGGCAGGGTTCAGCGCACGATCAGCAGCGGTGAACTGTGGGTGGTGCCTTCCGGCGTGAGTCACGCCAAGCGGTGGTTGATCGAAGCGGATCTGATCATCCTCTTTCTGAGCGCCGGCTGGCTGCGCCAATTTGATCACGGGCTGGTCGACGACGTGGGCTTTGAATCACTGCAGGAATTGACCCTACACGATCCGTTGATCGCCGGCCTGACTGCGGCGATGCAGGGCCACTGCGACGCCCGTGAACGACAGCATGCCGGACAGGTCGGTGCGCTCGGTCACTGTCTCGCCGCCCGAATGCTGCGCGGCATGGCGATTCGCCGAGCTGGAGCGGTAAAGATTCAGCGCCAATTGGGTGCCGACACCCTGAAGCGCGTAGCCGACTACGTTGAAACCAATCTCGGGGAGCGGATTTCACTGGCCGCGCTTGCCCGCGAGGCGCGCCTGAGTCCGGGCCACTTCAGCGTCCTGTTCAAAGCGACGACGGGCCTGACGCCGGAACAGTATGTCCTCCGCTCGCGGCTGGTCCGCGCCAAGGAGATCATCATGACCGGGGCCTACACGGTGGGACAAGTCGCGCACATGACCGGCTTCTCCGATCATAGTCACCTGTCGGTGCAGTTTCGGCGTCTGTTTGGAACGCCACCCAAAAACTATCTGCCACCGTTGCGCACGGTATAAGTGCAAAATAATCGCAGGTATTTCAAAGACAGAAACTGGAGCGTCCTGTAGAGTGGGCCGGTTCAAACGCGCGGTGCGATTGCGCCGCTTTAGTCAGGTAGATTTCGATGAGTGCATCGTCATCTGGCAGGGACGAGGCACACGTTCCAACGTGAGTTACCATGTTCCATGCCTCCTCCTTCCTCTGTCGTTCACCTTACCATCGCCCTTCCGGCAATCCACCATGCGGCCTACGCAGAGGCCATCCGCCTACTGGTCCGGGTGATGGGCAAGAGAGCCCCTGATGTCCTCTCGCTGGTCGTCCACACCCTCCGTTGTCGCGACAGCCGAGGACTGGCCGACGACTATCTCGAATCCATCGAATGGCCGGTGAAGCGACGGGACACTTCCGGCAGCAAGAACCGCGGTGTCGAATCAGTCCGCCGGCGTCGCCGCTCGCGGCGCAACGCGATCATGGTTCCGCCAACGGGAGATCCAGCGCGGAATTAGCGCGCCAGCCTTTCGGTCAAGTGCGCGACCCAGTGCCGCCATCAAGCCGAGAATCGGACCACATCAAACTACGGTGGTGGGATTAGCAGCTGGCCCAAGTTCGTGTGCCTGTCCGGCGCCCGCCCCGGCGGAAATATCGGCCAGCGGCACTGTCGCCAGGCCCGTGTCTCCATTGACATTTTCCGGGACGAATTCGTTGGCGCGGGTGAAAGAGGTGAATGGCAACCTGCGGAGCAACGGCTTCCCCGTTCGTCGCGGGTGCCTGATCACCGCCCGCCCTTCGGGAAGCGCCTGCAGTCCGTTGGGCTTGAACCACGGCTCGTCCACCATCTGCCAGTTCCGCGAGGTGCGCCCGCCACCGATGCCCCCGCTGTATTTGCGAACTTCGCGGCCGCCCATCTTTTCCGACACAATCTTCGCCCCCTTTTCGTCCGCCGACCGAAAGTGAATCTGCGTGCGCAGATTGGCCATGAACACATCCGCCTTCCGCTCGGTCTCAAAGGCGGCGTAGAGCGACAGCGGCGTCTGGGTGGCCGAGATCAGACACACGCCCGCCTCCCGTAATTCATCGACGGTCGTATGGTCGGCGAAGCCGTCCTCCGAAACCAGCGTGGTTTTCTGGCCCTCGTCGAGGACAAGCACGATGAGGTTCCGACCGCGCAATTCATCGGATTCCAAATCGAAGCGGCGGAACGCGTGCAGGAAGAACAGCTGCTTTGCGAGGAGGTTCAGGTAGCGGCGCTCGACCTGGTAGGTCTGCGGAATCGAGAGGCAGATCAGGCGACCGTGATCGACCTCCGCGAGCGAGAAGTTCGGCTCGGTCGAACAGAAAACTTCGGCGATGTCCGGCGGAGTGTAGGGCCGCAGAAAATTCGCGACGCTGTAGACGGTCCCGCTCTTCTGCTCCGGCGGCTGCGCCTGAAAGTCCTTGAAATACTGTAGCTCCACCTCGGCGGCCTTGCCCGGTCGCTCGGCCAGCCTCGCCAGCACCATCGCCAGGTCCGTGGAGATGCAGATCATGTCGTGCACATTCGCGAGGTTTACCGGAAGGTCGGCCGCCTCCAATGCGTGCATGGCGTGGGTGATCACATCGCGCGCGGTTTCCTTGAAGAAGGACTGCCCGCCGCGCTGGCCCGCCGCCGTGGCGGTATCCACAATGATTTTGGCGAACGTCGTCCAGGGAACGTCGGGCATGGACAGGAGATTGAGCCGAAGCGGTGGTTTCCATTGGCCCGGCGGAATATGACTCGGCCGCACGCGAATCAGCCGCAGGCTTTCCTCCTGACCGAGACTGCGGGCCATCGCAGCGAGCGGTTTCCAGAGCGCACCCTTGGAATCGACCGCGAGGATTCCCGTTTCCGGCAGCGTTGAGCGCAGCCCGTGCACGATGGGAATGACGGCCCGTGCAGTCTTCCCCGTGCCCGTGGCTCCCGTCACGAAGAAGTGGCAGCACGCTTCGTCGCGCGTCCAAGTCATTCCCCAGAGTTTGAGCACCACCCGTGCATCATTTTCCGACCAGAGGGTGATCGCCTCAAACGTGAGCCACGTCGCGACCGCCAGACTCGCCACGCCAATCCAATATCCGGCCCCTGACGGCTCAGCCCACCTGACACCGGCGGCCAGAAGGCAGCAGGTCGCGATCGCACCACGCGTCCCTTTCATGCGTGAAATAGCACCAACGTCCCGATGACACCGAGACAGATTCCGACCAACAATGTGGCGAGCAGGTGTTTTCGCTGCACGGTTCGAAACGAACGGGCGACCGGTCCAAGCGCCTTCTGCATGGTCAGCAGTTGTTCGACCGCGACGGCGACGGGCTGCCGCAGTTGCGTCTCCAATTCCTTGCCGAGAATCGCCGGGCGATCGGTCATCTCCTTTTTCATCTGCGTAAGCACGGCGTTGACGCCGGCGATGGCTTCGGCGGCCTCCGCCAGATGCTCAATCCGCGCATCAAGGGCGGTTTTCATTTCGAGAGTGGCCGCCTGCATAGTGTCCTCGGACGCTTTGATCCGGTGCCAATGCCAGGCGATCAGCAGGTAGACCGGATCATTGGGCTGGAGCCGAAACTGCGCCTCCACCCATTTGAGCTCGGGCGGAAGGTTCGCCGGATCCAGCAGGTCCTCCGGTTGGAGCCGACTTTCCGCTTTCATCCGATGAGGAGCGCCCGCGCCTTCGTGAATTCGCCGACCATGCGTTCGTGGTAGCGCACGCAGCGGGACCGATCCAGCAGGTGGAGTTGATCGGCGGTGCGCCCGCGCCCAACCGTGAGATTGGCCTGCTGGAGGCGGTTGCGCGTAACCTCGAAAAGGCACGGCACATCGATTTCCACGGCGCCAAAGTCGGCCAGCCGCCGTCGTGAAATGCTTTGCCCATAGAGCGGCAGATCCGTGCTGTCGCGGAGATTGCGGGCCACCAGCCAGCGAACCCGCTCGCCGTAGCCGTCGAGCACTTCGGCGATCTGGGAATTCGCATCCTTGTCGTCGGTCGCAATGAGCACGAACACGAGGGCACAGTTCATCTCCTCCTGGAGTTGCGGAAGACGGGCCTCGTCGAGGTAGGCCAGAACCTTGCTGCCGCCAGTCGCGCGATTGTCGACCAGCACGGCGTCCGCATCCTCCAACGCGTGAACGATCCGGTCGAGCACACCCAGCTTGTCCACGTCCACGTCGGTGTCGATGAACTCGGCCTCGGGCACCAACCGGTTGAAGGTCGAGTTGGCGTGGTCGAGGTCGAATGCCTTCACCCGCACCTTCTCGTCGGTGAGGTAGTCGTGGAGGAGCGCGGCGACGAAGCTCTTGCCGATGCCACCCTTGTCCTGCGGGAAAAGAATGAGACGTTTCGCGGAAGTGTTCATGGTTTCAGTAGTTGTCGCGGGCGATTTTCGGTCCGCGCTTGGTGCCGCCGCTGACCGGTCCCGGCGCGGAAACCCCAAAAGTTGGAGCGCCAGTTGCCGGATTCGGCCGTGGTGCGGCCTGGGTCAGAGTCGCGGGCGCGGAAGACGATGGCTTCCGCGCGCGCTCGATCTCGGCCTTCGTAAAGTGCCGCCGGCAGAACATGCCGACCGCCGCGGGCGAAACCCTGAGGCCGTGCCGGGCGAAGGTCGCCGAGATCTGCTCGTAGCTCATGAATTTCGCCCGCTGGAGCAGCAGCACGTCCCGGTAGGGGCCCAGCAATCCGCCGGTATGAGCGGCGGAATCGTAGTTCCTGGCGTCGTCCAGCAGGCGGGAGTGAAGATCGGCGTCGTCCATGCCGCACAGACTGCCTTCCTATGGGTTTATGTAAATCATAAAACTTATGGGTATATCTCCACGCGTAGTGGTGAAGTAGTGGCGATCTAGTGGTGGCCTAGTGGCGGAATTCCCGGCTGCGCCTAACGGACGTTAGGGGTGGCGTGTCGAGTATTCCATAGGTGATAGGTTTAAGGCGGATGCTTCAACGGACTGCCTGTTGGGTGGGTGAATCAGGCGAAAACTGGGCAGCAAAATTCTTTGCCTGAAGGGTTCGGCAAGGTCGTTCCTATGGGTTTATACTCGCTTTTCCTATGGGTTTATCCATGGTTGGAGCCATGGTTCGATTCGATAGGCCATGTCGTCGTGCAGGTGCTGCCGTGAGTTACTTCCGGGAGCATCTTCGCGTTGGTGATTATCTTTCGGAAAAGGGGCAGATTGAAATGACGTGGTTTGGAGCGGGTGCTGAACGCCTCGGATTGAGCGGCACCTGTGAACTGACGGCTCTGGAAAGACTGTGTGCGGGTCAGCATCCCGCGACCGGGGATAAACTGGGAGTGCGCGACAAGGGGGCGGGACGACGGGTGTGCTACTTCGGGCAGATTTCCGCCCCGAAGGATGTCTCGATCGCCCTGCACGTGGGTGGAGATCGTCGGATTGAGGCTTGGTGGCAGGAGGCGGTGCAGGAAACCCTCCGTGAAATCGAGGGCGTCACCGCGACCCGCGTGCGCCGCGGGGGCGTCAACGAGGACCGGATCACGGGCAACATGGTCACGGCCGTGGTCACGCACGACACCAGCCGTGCGCTCGATCCCCAGCTCCACACCCACCTGTGCGTGATGAACCTCACCTTCGACCCGGCGGAGAAACGCTGGAAGGGGCTCCAGCCCTATGGCTACCTGCGCAATCAGGGGTATTTCCGGGAGGTCTGCTATCACCGGCTGGCCCACCGCATGCGCGAGGCGGGCTACGATCTCGAACCCCAGCAGGGCATCGGATTCACGATTCGGGGATTTCCGGAGCGGTTACGATCCGAGTTCAGTGAGCGCCGCAGGAAGATTCTGGAAACCGCGCGCGAGCGCGGCGCAACGACGCAGGATGCATTGCAGACCATCACCAGCGAAACCCGGGCGGCGAAGCGGCACACCACGGCGGCCGACCTCCGGGCCAGCTGGGAGGCGCGCGCCGGCGCCGACCTGGCCGTCATCAAGGAAGTGATCGAGGCAACGAAACAGCGACCACCGAGGCCGCCGCCGATCAGCCCGGTCGAGGCCGTGGAATTCGCCGAGGCTCA
>CALRZR010000207.1:0-14172 GCA_943372705.1 Opitutus sp. GAS368
CCCCTAAAATTTTGCCCATTGGCAAAATTCATTGGCGGTTCAAAAACCTCCGCCTCTCCCAGACCCAATCTCCCAGACCCGCCACGCCATGAAATTTCCCGACAACATCACGATCATCTCCGACGAAGTCTCCCAAGACCTCCCCGTCATCTCCGCCTTCGTCCGCGAGTTTCGCCTCGGCGGTATCGAGCTCCGCAGCCTGAACGGCCGCGCCTTCAAAGACCTCACGCCCGCCGACCTCGCCGAGGTCTCCGCCGCCTCCCGTGGCGAAGGCTGGCGCGTCTTCGGCTGCGCCACCCCGGTCTTCAAATGCGAACTCGACGACACCGCCGCCATCGCCGCGCACCGCGACATCTTCAAACGCTCCCTCGACACCGCGCGTGAGCTCAACTGCGACCTCCTCCGCGTCTTCACTTTCCTCCGCACGCCCAACCCCGCCGATGCCTCCAAGCAAGCCCGCGTCGTCGAGCACCTCCGCGGCCTCCTCGATATCGCCGCCGGTTCCGGCATCCGCCTCGGCGTGGAAAACGAGCACTCCTGCCTCGTCGCCACCGCCGACGAAACCCTCGCCGTCCTCGCCCCGCTCCCCGCCGACCGCGCCGGCGCCATCTGGGATCCGTGCAACGTCCTCTATGTCCCCGGCGCCACCGCCCCCACTCCCGCCGACCTCGTGCGCCTCGCCCCGCGCCTCTTCCACCTCCACGTGAAAGACGCCCTTCACCGCGCCGAAGCCCAGTCCATCCACATCGCCGTCGGCATGCCCGTCGGTCTCGGCGAAGTCGGCTGGCGCGCCCACCTCCAGGCGCTGCAATCCACCGGCTACCGCGGCCTGCTCTCCCTCGAGACCCACTGGCGCCTCGACAAGATCGACGAAAAGCTCCTCCACCTGCCGGCCGGCCACGCCTTCTCCCATGGCGGCGATGTCGCCAGCCGCACCTGCCTGCACAACCTGAAGGCCATCCTCGAGACGCTCTAAACGCCCCCCGGTTCTTTTCAGGTAGGGTCGTCTCTCCGAGGCGTCCGCGCAGCCCAGCGAGGGCCACTTCTCCGCGACGTCCTAACCCGGAAATTTCACACTCTCGCGGAGGACATCCGCACGATGTTCGCGCGAACAACCAAGGATTCCCCCACAGATTCAGGATCACACAGAGGTAGATCTGCGGATTCCTGAATCTGCGGGAATCGTCTTCAGGAAATTTTCGGGCTGGGTCTTCGCGAATCGACGCCCCTCCCCACCCGCGCCCACGCCTGCCGCTCGCCCCACCCCGCCGGGCGCAGAAACCGTCCGTCTCATCGTCGCATGCTTGAGGTTTTCTCCCGGGTTCGCTGAGTTCGCTCCCACCTCACTCCCCCACGCCATGCGCACCCTCGCCCTCTTCGCCGCCGTCGTCCTGGCCGCCACCGCCGCCGCCCAATCCGTCACCCTCCCCGCCGCCAGCCCGCGCGGCGGCGTCTTCCAAGTCGTCGGCATCACCAAAATCTCCGTCGACTACGGCCGCCCGAGCGTCAGTGGACGACCGATCTGGGGCCAACTCGTCCCCTACGGGTTCAACAACCTCGGCTTCGGCCCCGCCACCTCCGCCCCGTGGCGCGCCGGCGCCGACTCCAATACCGTCATCACGTTTTCCGACCCCGTCCACGTGCAGGGCAAACCCCTCGCCGCCGGCGCCTACGGTCTCCACATGGCGCTCGACGCCACCGGCCGGGTCACCGTCATTTTCTCCAAAGAGTCCACCGCCTGGGGCAGCTTCTTCTACGATCCCGCCCACGATGCCCTGCGCGTCGAAACCCAATGGACCGACACCGCTCACCGCGAACTCCTCACCTACGAGTTCACCGAGGTCACCGACCGGAGCGCCGTGCTCGCCCTCGCCTGGGAAAAGAAACGCATCCCCGTCACCCTCACCGTCGACACCCCCGCCCTCGTCGTCGCCAATCTGAAGCGCGAACTCGCCACCTCCAAAGGCTTTCACTACCAAGCCTGGGTCGGCGCGTCCCGCTACCTCGTCGAAAACAACCTCGAGCTCCCGCTCGCCCTCACGTGGGCCGAGCACGCCGTGTCCGCCCCGTTTATCGGCGAACGCAATTTCAACACCCTCTCCCACCAGGCCGCCGTGCTCGAGAAACTCGGCCGCACCGCCGAAGCCGCCCGGATCATGGACGCCGCCCTGCCCCTCGGCACCGCCAACAACATCCACCAATACGGCCGGCGCATGCTCACCGAGAAAAAGCCCGCCCGCGCGCTCGAGGTTTTCCGGCTCAATGCCAAACTCCACCCCGATATTTGGCCCGTGAACTACGGCCTCGCCCGCGGTCTCTCCGCCGTCGGCGACTACCCCGCCGCCCTCGAAGCCCTGCTGCGCGCCCAAAAACAGATTCCCGCCGGCGATACGGTCAACGCCGCCGCCATCGAAAAGAACGTCGGCAAACTCCGCCGCGGCGAAGACATCAACTGACCCCGTCCGCCCTCCCCGCAGCGCCGCCGGCCCCGCCGCCGCCCGGACCGCCGCACCCGCCGCGGCTCAATGCGTCATGATGTAGAAGATGATATTGATCGCGAGCGGGTAGGCCACCTTCTCCGAGTGGTTCTTGAAATACGCGTGGTCCTCCCCCTCGCGCTCCCAGCCGTCGCTGTCGTCGGAATTGTGCAGCCCCATCACCACGATCCTCCCCTTCGCGTCGAAGATCACGCGGTGTTGAATCTGCGTGCCCGGAATCTTGATACCCATCCGGATGTTCGGCACCTGCGCCTTTTGCCGGATGTGAAACACGCTCCGGTAGAGCGGATGCTCGATCGGCAGCTCCTCAAACCGTGAGCCGGGCAGCACCGTCCGAAACAGCCGCTCCACGTTTGCCCACGCCTCGTCGCCCCACGAATCCGTCATCAGCAGAAACCCGCCGTTCTGCAGATACCCCCGCAGCGCCACCACCTCCGCCTCCGTCAACCCCATCGCCCCCGGCGCCGAGGCAAACAGAAAGGGAAACTGCCCGAGATCCGGATCGGTCGCCCGCACAAACCGCCCGTTGGGATCGACCTTCAGCGACGTCATCTGCTGCAGCCGATACGAGAGATTCAGATCCGCATCCGGACAATCCGTCGTCCACCCGCCCCGCGCCCCGTTCATCGGCCGCGGCGCCGCATCGTAGCGCAGCCGCGCAAACGTAAACACATCGCCGCCAAACCCCGCCCGGTTTTCCCACACCGGCGTCCCCGTGCTGCGCGACCCGATCTCGCGCGCCGTCTTCGTCCCCGCCGGCACGTAAATCTGCCCGCCGCCATAAAACCCGCCGCCCCCGCCCCGCTGGGCAAACACCGCGCCGCCCACCGCCAGCGCACCGCACACCCACACCCAGTTCCACCCCCGCCTTCGCGACGACGGACCTGCCGACGCCGCGCCCCGAGCATCCGACCCCGTCGTCAGGCGATGCCCCGCGCCGACCGCGCGCTCCTCCCCACATTGTTGCGCTTCACCTTGCACACGCAGAGACACGGCTGGGCCGGGTAATAGTTTCAACAAACCTGCCTCCCGCCCTCGCTCCCTTGTCCGCATGGTCCGGCTAAGCCGGCCTCATGCAGTTGGAGGCAGAGGAGCGACACGACATGGTGAGCAGATTTCAGTCGAGGAAGCCCGACGCATGCCCGGAGGGCCTGTGGAGCGGTTGACGCAGACTGAAAGGTGCCGCCAGATCGCCTCGATCCGACCCGATCAAGTGCATGAGTCCGGCTAAGGCTTCACGAAATTCGGCCCGATCAATTCCCGCAACACCGTCTCCGTCGCCCACGGCGCCTTTCCCCGATAGCGCGCAAGAAACTCCGCGCCCGCCCCGATCTTCACCCGGTCCGGCGTCCACTCCGGCGACAGCACATTCGCCATCAGCGCGTAGCCCGCCCCTGCGTGCAAGCGCAGCGCCTTCCAACACCCGGCCGGCACCGCGAGCACGAACCGCTGACCCGCCGCACCATCCCGCCCGAGCGTGACCTTCTCCGCGCGCCCATCGGGATGAAACACAAAGTAGTCCACCGGTCCGCCCTCGATGAGGATGTGCGTATCGTCCGAGGCGAGCCAATGCAGGTAGTTCATCGGCAACTCCCGCGTGAGCATATAGTGGATCTGGCTTTGGGCCGCCAACGACCGCCCCGCCAACGTCACCTGCTGCGTCGATCTCCCGATGAGCCCAAAATAGCCCGATTCCCCCGGCAGAAACTCCATCTTCAGCTCCGCGATCAACGCCCGCGCCCGCGGGTCCGCCGGCGCCGGCACCTCGGCCGCCCCACCCACCACCGCCCACCCGAGCAACGCCACGACCGTGAAGAATAGTTTCATGGAAAAAAGACCCGCGCGCCCTACCGCGACGCGATTCCCCGACCTGTAGCCGAAACCGTGCGCGCGCCAACCCTATCATCACTCCGCGCACTTTTTTCCAGACGTGCCCGCGCGAGTCTCTCTCGCCCCTCGCCTGCTCATCACTTCGCCACCACCGCCCTTCCCCACTCCGTGGCCCCCGATACACGCAGGAAAGCTAGGAAGTGCCGCGGAGCCTCGTTCGCCACCGCCGGGTCGGGCGTGTCGCGTCCCATGGCGCTTTTCACCCTCGCCGCGGGCGCAGCGCCTCAATCCACAGCAGACCGAGGGCGCCGGAGGTCCAAGGTCAGGACAATTGACAGAATTCCGTTTCCGGCGGCCGGCTCGGCCTTATTCCCCTATTTGTTCTTTTGTAGCCGTTCCAAGACCTTGCCCGACTCATTACCTTCTTGGGTGCCGTCGACCTTATAGAGGATGTAGTCGAAGATGTCGTCGAAGGGCACGGATACCTTGGACCCGGCGCGGAGCTTTTTCACATAGTAGGGATCGCTCGTGAGGAGGCCTTCCACGTGCTTCGGACCCCATTTTACGACTTCCACCCACATGTATTCGGTTTCTCCGGCTTGGGAAAATGGTCCCTTCACCATGAGGTGCTCCCCGACCGACAGACCGGCGCGAAAGCGGGCCTCTTGGGCGAAGAACGCTTGCCGGGCCCGCATACGGGCCGCGGCCATGTCGGCGTCGCCTGAGGCGGCACCGATAATACTGTCCGTGCTGCCGAACAATTCCGCCATGCCCCACAACGCGCGCTCGACAGTTTCCTTGGCCTTGGTCTCGGGAAAATCGAGCCGCCAAAGTGTATTGCGCGGATCGCCATCTTCGAGCGGCGTCGGTTGCGTGGAGACGAGCACCATGCCTTTCGCTCCTTTCGCCGGATTCTCCAAGGCACGGGACCGAGCGGCGGCATGACGGATGTCCGCGAGCGTGAGGCGCATTTTAGCGTCTTGCGGCTTTTGCCCCTCCACCATGCGCTGCATGAAGGCATTGATGAAATTTCCCACCGTTCCGAAGTGTTGGCGCGGGAGCTCAGCCACTACGAGATCGGGGAGGCCAAATTTCCGCTGACCCAGCGTGATGATGCGGATCAAGTCGGGGTTCGCGTAAGCGTGCATCGTTACCTGCTTGGACATGTCCGGCAGCCCGCCCTGCCACGTATCGATGCGGTCGGATCGCCAGCGCGCGAGGGAAAACATCTGACGGGTTTCCTCGTCCCAAATCTTTCCCCCGGTCGCTTCCGCGAGATCCGCAAGCAAGACGCAGGCAGAGCGATTAGTCACGAGAGCGCCCTGACGAGACGTCGAGAAGCCCACGATGAAAACCCGGTCGGCCTCGGCGAGCTTCGGCGCCTCGTCCGGGGTCACACCGACGCCCGTGTAGCGCAGCGAGTCTGCACTGGGTGGCGCATAGTCGGTCAGGGGACTCCACTTCGCCTCGACCGTAGCAAGGGCATCGCCGACCTCGCTCGCGTCGCGGATACGCAGCCGGAGCGTGCGATCTCTCAACAGGCGCGCGAGCTCCACCGCGGGATTAGCGGACGGCTTCGGCGTAAAATAGAGCGCGAACTCAAACGCAATGACGTCGGTCTTGGCCGCCTCAGCGGCCGATAAACCAGCGTGGCCCAACCACACGACGAGGGCGACGATCAAGAAACACCGGTGGTGAAAAAGAGACAATGCAGAGGTATTCAAGCGAAACAAAGGCTGAGATTTATTCCGAGCAGAGTGAACCTGACCCAGTCCAAGCAACAGCGTCGGTCAGCGTTCGCCAAGATTTTGGCGACGGCAACTGTGCCTTCTGCGCACCGCCGTAGCGCGATGCAATCGCCGGCGCTTTCGCCCACTCAAGATCAGGAACCGCGGAATTGAAACAAAGAAAGCTCAAAGAGGGGCCCGGGGTAAACAATTGACAGATTCAGACGGCAGCGCTCCTCCCACTTCATTCGAATCGCCGAAAGTGTTACATGCAGGAAAGCTAGGGAGTGCTGCGGGGCTTCGTTCGATCTGATTGCCCTGCGTTCGTGAACGCCGCGTTGGGCGTGTCGCGTGCCCAAGGCGCTTCTCACCCTCACCGCGCGCGGAGCGCCTCGATCCACGGCTGTCCGAGGGCGCCACGCCGCAGCGTGACGTCCACCACTCCCTGCACTCGTGCCGAACCGTAGAGGTGGCCGGGCACGTCGATCACCCCCGGCGTCGGAATGCGGCCGTTGGTCGGCGGCGCGAGCTGGAGGTGATACTTGGTATATTGCCGCCCTTTGCGCGTGTGCGTGGAAGTAAATTTCTGCAGCACCGGCAAGCTCAGCACCTCGGCTGGCGCCGTATCGAGCGTCGTATTGAGATCCGAAAAGATCGCGAGACTCGACAGGGGAATCCCCACACAGAAGACGAGGGCGCTTTCGGTAAAAACCCGATGCGTCCGGGATGACCCGCGCAGAAGATACCACGCCGCGGTCAGCGCGAGGGCGAGAATCACGCCCGCCGTCATCAGTCCCGCCTGCACCACCGCGATGAAATCGAAATAGAGCGGAATCCCCGCGGTCTTGAATTCCACGAAGGCCGGGACGCCGTAAAAAGCGAGGCCCCACGCCACACAGGAAATGATGAAGGCCCGCCAAAAGAACGGGTCGGGCTGGCTGGCCCACTCCCCCGCGGGCACCGTGGCCATGGCCGAACGCAATTCCCCGAGGCGCGCGATGTTTTCGCCCGGCGGGACGTCGCCCTTGAAATGCACCCAGAGATGCTCCCCATCGGCATTGATGCCCGTGGCACCGGAGGCGAACAGCGCCGTGATCGCCCACCGCGCTTCGGCGTGGGTGCGCACGACCCGAGCCAGAGCCGGGTGATCGCTGGCAATGTAGGTGGCGGAATCAAAGGCCGCATCCCCGGTTTGAATTTCCTGCGCGAGGCCGGCGGACTTGGCCATGCGGTCAAACGCTCCTTCCCGCGAAAACCGCAGATAGACCGGATGGGGAAAGGGGACACCTAGCGACGTGGAGCGCACCTGCCCCTTATACCGGTCTTGGCGGAGAGCCCACTCCACTCCCTTGGCTCGGCCCGTTTTATCAGGGCGCAATTGCCGGGAGTTGAATCGCCACAGAGCCATCGCGGCCGCGCAACAAAGTCGAACAATGATCCACATGGGGACCGCAATGCCCGACCACGGCGATGCGGTCACGGCCAATTGAATTCCAATCCCAGCAATGGATTCCACGAGGCACCCAGCCCGCCATTGCCTTGAGGAAATCGCCTACCGCGCAGAAAAAACAAAGCACAGCATGACCGCTCACAGCATTGAGTTTCCGCCAGCTCACACGTTTCCACCTCTGCTTTCGCAGCTCACATACATTGAGGCAAACGGCGACGACGCCAAAGCGCAGCCGAGGCACGTCCCTATTATCCCCGATACCCCAGCATACGCGCCGGCAGAAACAGCAGGGTCTTCACCAAGGCGAGCAGGGCTTCCATCACGGCGCCCACGATACGAAACGGAATTGAGAGCAACCACAGAAACGGCCACGCGATCAAGACCAGCAACGCCAACGGCCAGCACAGGGCCAGCAGCAGTGCCCACAGCAGGAGGATGAGGAGTGTTTTCATAGGTGCGCCTTTCGGCCTCGGATGAAGCCAACCCAAGAACCCCGCCCGACGCCGGAAGTTACACGGGACTGCCCCGGGCATCATGCCCATGGATGGGCGGGCGCGTCCCTGCGCCCGCATTCTCGGAAGATGCGCCGTTTCCCCTGCCGGCATCGGGACGTGCCGGCCCACCCTGCGGAGCGACCAGCCGGCCTCCGGTGGTTGTTCGTCACACCGGGGCGCTGTTGGTCACACAGGAATTGAGCACGGCGGCGGCCGCCCTTCCGTTCGGAGTCCCATGCGACTCTTGCTCACTGCCCACTCCCGTTTCACCCGCTTCGCGGCGCTCGCCGCCCTCTTCACGGCCGTTGCCGCGTCCGGCGTGGCCCAAACGCGCATCAACGACACGTTTTCCGACGGCAATCTCGGCACCAATACCGGCGGCACCGGCTCCGGCTTCTCCTCTCGCGGCACCTCACTGGTCACTGAATCCGGCGGGGCGCTCGTCTTTCAGGCCGGCGCCTACAACACCCAAGTCATCGGCAGCAACTCCGCCAATGCCTTCAACCCCTTCACCGCGGGCCTGCCCACCACGCTCACCGCGACCTTTGGCACGCTGGGCTTTGATTCGAGTTTCAACCGGCAGTGGTTCGGCTACGGCGTCAACGGCACCAGCGGCAACCACTGGTATCCCAGAAACGGCACCACCCAAGGCCTCTACCTCTCGATTCTCTATAACAACGCCGGCGAAGACGGCACCTACGGTCCGGCCTCGGGCCATCGCGGCAATCTCATCGCCGTCAGCAACACCGGCGCCCTCACCACCCTCGCCTCCTGGGACTGGACTACGCAGCCGACCGACGGGTTTTCCTTTTCCCTCACGACCACCGACACCACCTACGCGCTGCAGTTTACCGGCGCGACTGTTTCAAGCTACGTGCTCGGCGCCTCTTCCGGCACGCTCACCGGCCTCGGCACGATCTCCTCGAATTTCAACGTCAACATCCACGGCCAAACCGCCAGCGGCGGCGCGAACGGCTTCACCCTCAATTCCATAACGGCCTCCGCGATCCCCGAACCCTCGACCTACGCCCTGATCTTCGGCACCCTCGCCCTCACCGGCGTCATCGCCCACCGCCGCCGCCAAAACAACGCAGCGCGCAAGACCGGCATCTGACACCGAAAGCTGATGAAGATTGGACTTAAGCAGGCTCGCGGTAGCCGCTCGTGTTAACGAGCGGTGGCTGCGTCCGCCTGCTCACGCCTGCGCCGACCCCATTGTCCAAATCTCACGAGCCGGTGGTATCAGGCGCTGGCGCGTGCGCTTGAGTCCACCGCCTCCGCAGCTCCGGTGACTGGCAAGAGATCACGAGCAGAGGCGAGACGTTGGCGGGCCAGTTCGACAAAGATCGGGTTTACTTCAATTCCCAGCCATCGCCGTCCCAAGTTTTCGGCAACGACGGCGGTCGTTCCCGATCCAAGAAAGGGATCTAACACCAAGTCGCCGGGATCGCTCGCGCACGACACCAACTTGGCAATCAGGTCGACGGGCTTTTGGCTAGGGTGGCCGCACTTTTCCTTCGACGAACCCTTCAAACTGGGCACGCGGAGAATGTTGGTGGCGAACTTGCCCGCCAGGAGATGCTTCATCCGGGCGTCGCGATCTTTGTACCGTTTGTCGCGCAAGTAGGTCTCGATCTTCTCGCTGCTGTAGGGTTCGCGCACGGAGCCCTTGTTAAACTTGGGAGCCGGACCTTTGCGCAGCACCAGCACCATTTCGTAGGCCGGAGTAAAACTGTCGCGCCGCTCGTTGTAGCCCACCACCCGATCCCAAATGATCAGGTCATGGAATTGATGGCGCCGGCACAGTTCCGACATCAAGTGAATGAAGACATGCTCCCGTTTGCCCGGCTGCCCGAAGATGAAGCACAGTCCGTCGTCCCGCAGCACGCGCAGGCACTCCCCCACCCAGGCGCGGCTCCATTCCAGATATTCTTCGACGGCCTTCCACTGCGTATCCCAATCCTGCTCGACGAGGACGTTGTAGTAGGGCGGGTCGGCCACCACGAGTTGCACGGAGCCGGCTTCGATGCGGCGCAGCTCGGCGACCGCGTCGCCACAAATCACTTGGTTGGTCTTCATCGTGCAAAATTGATTCGGATTTTTCACCTTCCGGCTGTCGACAACAATTGCGGATCAACCGTGGAACGTGCGAGCGGACGAAGGCAGGGGATTGGGAAAAGGTACACCAAAAAGCTCCGGCGCATCCTGACGTCGCGACTCCCGGCCCACGGCTTTCCAAAAAACGGCAAACGGGAGCGAGCATTGAATCCGCCGCTGCGACTTCGAATCGATCTTGGGGTTCACAACCAACGAAGAGGACGCGACCGCGTCCGTCGTCTGCTTCCAGTAGCGTGCGCGCCGGCGAACCTCGCCGTGGTCGAGACCCAGATTCTTGACGACAACATCAATCGACCGCAGGTGATCGAGGCTAAGATCACCCCACAGGTTCGACCAACTCGCTGACGAAAAACAGGCCACCCCGATATCCTCGATCCATTTCTCGGCAGGCGCTCGCTGCCGCCAGAACCCGACAATCATCATGAAGGGCACATCGATTTGTCTCTGACGCAAAATATCGCCCAAGCCGATCGGCGAACCGTATTTCGCCGTCTTGATCGAGACGGGCAACCCGCGCAACGGAGCGGGAATCGACGGCCCTTGGTTGGCCTCGGGTGAAACATCCCATTTGCGCATGTAGCTGCCGGTGTGTCCGTCGAAGAACGTATCGCACACCCACTTCTCAAACGTGAACCCGTGAATTTGGACTTCGGTCATTGGCGCAAAAAAACCCCGGCTTTCGGCCGGGGCTTTTGTTTTGGAGAGATAATTACTGGCAAGCCTCGCACTCTTCACCGCGGCGCATGGCCTCGATGCTGCAGGCGGTCTTCTCCGCGGCGGTGTAGGTTTTTTTCGGTTGAGAGCTGAGAGCTGAGAGCTGAGCGGCTGATGCAGCATCGGCTTTCACCTGCTCCTTGCTGTGCGTGCCGCCGGTGTCGCCACTGTTCTGGCCGCCGTCCTGACCTTCCTTGATGGCGCCGCGGACTTCCTTCTTCACCGCGATCGTGGCTTTCTCGATGTTCGAGGCGCCGAGGCTGCGGAGGTAGTAGGTCGTCTTGAGGCCCACGTGCCACGCTTGGCGATACATGTGGCTGAGGGTCTTCAGGTCGGGCGTCTTGATCCAGAGGTTCACGCTCTGCGCCTGGTCGATCCACTTCTGGCGGCGCGCGGCGGCATCGATGATCCACTTGGCGTCGATGTCGAAGGCGGTCAGGTAGCGGGCCTTCAGGTCGGAAGGAATGCGGTCGATATCCTTCAGCTCGCCGTCGAAATACTTCAGGTTATCGATCATGTCCTGATCCCAGAGGCCGCGGGCCTTGAGGTCCTTCACGAGGAAGGGATTCAGCACGATGAACTCGCCGGAGAGGTTCGATTTGACGAAGAGGTTCTTGTAGGTGGGCTCGATGCAGGGCGAGGTGGCCGTGATGTTCGAAATCGTCGCGGTGGGCGCGATGGCGAGCACGTTGCTGTTGCGCATGCCGTGCTTCGCGATCTTGGCGCGGACGGGGGCCCAATCCATGCGGCCGCCGCGGGGAACTTCGACGGTGACGCCGCGTTCCTTCTCGAGGAGGTCGAGGGTGTCCTGCGGGAGGAGACCGCGGTCCCACTTCGAGCCCTTGTAGGTGGAGTAGGTGCCGCGCTCGGCCGCGATGTCGGAGGAGGCTTCGTAGGCGTAGTAGGCGATGGCTTCCATGGCCTCGTCGTTGAAATCGACGGCGGCGTCGGAGGCGAAGGGGATGCCCTTCATGTAGAGCGCGTGCGCGAGGCCCATCACGCCGAGGCCGATGGGGCGGTGGCGGAGATTGGAGCGCTTGGCGGCCTCGGTCGGGTAGAAGTTGATGTCGATCACGTTGTCGAGCGCGCGAACGGCCATGCGGATGGTCTCGCGGAGCTTCTTGTGATCGAGCGAACCATCCTTGAGGAGGTGGCTGTCGAGGATGACGGAGCCGAGATTGCAGACGGCGGTCTCGTCGTTGCTCGTGTTGAGCGTGATCTCGGTGCAGAGATTCGACGAGTGGATGACGCCACAGTGATCCTGCGGGGAGCGGATGTTGCAGGCGTCCTTGAAGGTGATCCACGGGTGGCCGGTCTCGAAGAGCATCGAGAGCATCTTTTTCCAGAGTTCGAGGGCCTCGATCTTCTGGCCCTGGATTTTGCCCTCTTCGGCGAGCTTCTCGTATTCGATGTAGCGCTTCTCGAAGGCTTGGCCGTAGAGCTCGTGGAGATCTTTGACCTGGTTGGAACGGAAGAGCGTCCAGGTGCCGCGGGCCTCCATGCGCTTCATGAAGAGATCGGGAATCCAGTTCGCCGTGTTCATGTCGTGCGTGCGGCGGCGGTCGTCGCCGGTGTTCTTACGCAGCTCGAGGAACTCGAAGATGTCGTTGTGCCACGACTCGAGGTAGGCGCAGCCGGAGCCCTTGCGTTTGCCACCCTGGTTGACGGCGACGAGCTGGTCGTTGTGGAGCTTCAGGAACGGGATGACGCCCTGCGACTCGCCGTTGGTGCCGGCGATGTAGGCACCGGTGCCGCGGACCGCGGTCCACGAGCCGCCGAGGCCGCCGGCCCACTTCGCGAGGAAGGCGTTTTCGGCGATGCCGCGATACATGATGCCCTCGAGGGAATCGTCGACGTAGTAGAGATAGCAGGACGAGAGCTGCGAGTGGAGCGTGCCGGAGTTGAAGAGCGTCGGCGTCGAGGAACAGAAGCGGCGGCTCTTGTAGAGCTCGTAGAGGCCGGTGACGCGAGATTCGCGGTCGCCCTGCTCGTCGAGCATCAGACCCATCGCGACGCGCATCCAGAAGAACTGCGGGGTCTCGATGCGCTTCGCGTTCTTCTGCGATTTGTCGATGATGAGGTAGCGGTCATACATCGTCTGGATGCCGAGGAAGTCGAACTCGAGGTCGGACGACGGATCGAGGACGGCGGAGAGCTTGGCCAGATCGTAGGCGAGGAGGCGCGGGTTGAGGCGCTTGATGGCGACACCGTGCTCGAGGTATTTCTTGAAGGCGCGCTGATGGGCGGTCTTCAGGGCGCCGATGCCGTCGCGACTGATGTCCCAGCCGAGAATTTCCTCGTAGATGTAGGTGAGCTGGATGCGGCCGGCGAACTTCGCGAAGTCGGCATCCTTCTCGATGAGCGTCTTCGAATTGAGGACGATGGTGGCATCGAGGTCCTTTTGGGAAATCTGGTCGTAGACGGAGCGGCGGAGCTCGGCCTCGATCTCGTCGTTGGAGAGGCAGAGGTCGAGACCGATGCGGGCAAACTCGATACGTTTGCGGAGGTCCGCGCCGTCCCAGAAGGTGTTTTCACCGTTGGCGCGTTTGACGAGAATCATCGTCTCCTGCGCGGCGGACTCGGCCGCGGGCGTGGCAAACGGGGCCTCGGAATCGGTGCCGGCATCACGGGAAGCGGCGCGCTGGGCGCGGAAAAGAATATAGGCCTCGGCGACCTTGAAGTGGCCGGACTTCATCAACTCTTCCTGCACCATGTCCTGGATCTCCTCGATGTGGACAAAGGATTGCTTGGAGGAGTGCACGCGCTCGGTGACGGCGCGGGTGATGGCGACGGCCGGGGCGGAGTCGCGCTGGAGGGAGAGGAAGGTTTTGCGGACGGCGATCTCCACCTTCTGCTCGCTCCACGGCACGACCTGATTGTTGCGGCGGATCACGCGGAGCGTGGAGGTCGCGGCGGCGTCGCGGTCGACGGAGATTTTGCGCGCGCGGTTGAGCAGGAGGCTCTTCGCGACGAAGTAGGCGTTGTTGTCGACGAGGGTCTTCTCGATGAGCTCGTAGAGGGCGTTGAGCGAGAGGCGGACGGGCGACTGCGTGCGGGAGAGCTCGGCGAGATTGCCGGCGACCTCGCGGCAAATGCGGGCGACCCAGGCGCGGTTGGTGTCGGTGAAGATATCCTTCTCCCCGCGGGCGAGATGGACGTTGGTCAGGGCCTTGCCGAGCGTGTCAGCGACCTCGGCGAGGACAAAGCGCTCTTCGCCGTGGGGGCAGAGCAGCACGATGTTGGGCAACTCGATCGCCTCATTGGCGAGAACATCGCGCCACGCGTAGTGGGGTTTCTGTTCAACGGGAGTGTGGACGGTGCGCTTGAGGGCGAGATCGTGC
>CALRZR010000208.1:0-14158 GCA_943372705.1 Opitutus sp. GAS368
ACGGCCTCGACGGTGAGTTCGGCGGTCGTCGCGGAGAGGGCGGCGAAGATGCCGCCGGTGTGGAACCAGCGGACGCCGAGTTTGCCGAAGATATGGTCCCAATCGATGTCGCCCGGCTTGAGCTGGGAGGCGGCGGTATTGCCACGGTCGGGATTGCCGACGGCGCCGCGAATGCCGAAGCCGCGCTCGGTGAAGTTCAGGCCGTTGCGGACGGTGCGGCCGATGCCGTCGTCGTCGCGCCACTTGATGAAGTCGGTGGCGACGCCACCCTGCATGATGAAGTCTTCGACGAGGTGTCCGACCTCGTTGTCGACGAAGGCGGTGACGACGGCGGTTTTGAGGCCGAAGCATTTGCGAAGGCCGCGGGACGTGTTGTATTCGCCGCCGCCTTCCCAGACTTGGAAGTTGCGCGCGGTGCGAATGCGACCTTCACCGGGATCGAGGCGGAGCATGACTTCGCCGAGCGAGATTTGATCGAAGGCGCAGGAGTTAGCGGGTTTGATTTGGAGGCTCATTGTAGGAGTGAAAGTGAATGGGATTAGATGACGGAAGTCACGGGCGGGCAGGGAGCCAAGGCCGCGGTCGGCGGACGGTCAATTGTGGAGTGCGGACACGTGTGTCAGCGGGCGCAGGCGCGGCGCACGTGAAAGGGGCGCCGCTCAGACTCCCAGCGGTCGACCACAAGGGACGGCCAAGCGGCCGGCTTATTTTTTCGCAGCGCCAGCTTGGTAGCGGTGCAGGGCTTCGAGGAAGTAGTAGTCGCCGTAGTTAATCGGGACATCGATCTCGCTGTTGCCGGGTTTGTGTCCCGTGGCGTGCATGAGCAGGAAGCAGCCGTTTTCACCGAGTTTGGCGCGGTAGGCAGGCGACGACAGGCTGCGGAGCTGTTGCTCGGCGAAGGCCGTGTAGCGTTTCGCGTCCTCGGCGCGGACGAAGGTGCGGAGTTCAAGGAGGGCGGAGCACGTGATGGCGGCGGCGGAAGAGTCGCGCGGGGCGTTGGGGATTTCGGGCGCGTCGAAGTCCCAGTAGGGGACTTTGTCGGCGGGGAGGCGCGGGTGGTTCATGATGAACGCCGCAATCTTCTGCGCCTGCGCGAGGTAGGCGGGATTCTTCGTTTCGCGGAACATCAGCGTGTAGCCGCAAAGTCCCCACGCTTGACCGCGGGCCCAGGCGGAAGAGTCGGCGGCTCCCTGGTGCGTGACGCGCGAGCGAACTGCGCCGGTGGCGGGATCGTAGTCGACGACATGGAAGCTGCTGTTGTCGGCGCGGAAGTGGTGCTTCAGGGTCGTGTCGGCGTGAGTGATGGCGATGTTGCGAAACCGCGGATCACCACTCACCCGGGAAGCCCACATGAGGAGATCGAGGTTCATCATGTTGTCGATGATCACGGGAAATTCCCAGCCGCGCCGTTTGTCCCAGGATTGAATGCAGCCGACCTTGGGATTGAAACGCGTGATGAGCGACTCTGCGCCCGTGAGCATAATGTCACGGTAGCGGGCGTCGCCTCCGAGGCGGAGGCCGTTGCCGAAACTGCAGTAAAGAATGAAGCCGACGTCGTGGGTGCTGCGGTTGTTTTTCGCGGGCTCGATGCCGGCATTTTGGGCGATGGCGGCGGCTCGGAGGGCCGGATCGCCGGTGGCCTCGGCGAGATACCAGAGCGAGCCGGGGAAGAAGCCGCTGGTCCAATCTTTGACGCTGACGAGCTTGCGCACGCCCTTCTCGACGGTGCGCGGGTAGCCGGATTGGCCGTTAATCTCGGTGAGCATCCGGCCGTATTGGGCGGCGGCGAAAGTGAAATTTTCCCTCACAAGGTCCGCCATGGGTTTCTCGGCCGATCGGAGTGGCGACAGGCCGAAGCAGAGAGCGAGGGCGGGAATCAGGATTCGCGACGGTTTCATGGTGTTCCTTGGGTTATGCGAGGCGTTCGAGCCGACGGCGGCCGTAAGTCGACGCGCGGGATATCTTATCCGGTTCCAGAATCGCTCACGCGCAGGAGGGCGGGCAAGCGCGGCCAGCGCGCACGGTTTGGCGAGTGCTGCGCGCAAATTGGCCCGTGATCGCGGGCGACGTTTGACGTCGCCAGGCGAAGGCTGGTCAGACGCGCCTCACCGGAGGGCGCGCGAATGCGGTGGTCGGTCCCGGGCGGAAGCGTGTGTGGCGCGGCGCCGGGCGGGGCGGCTCAGGCTTTCTTTTTTCGAGCAGTCTTCGACTCGATGTTCAGGTAGGTCTTGTTGAGCATCTGACTTTCGTAGAGCTCAAGCAGGCGAACGCCTTCGCGGGGCTTGACCATGTCCTTCTTCGTCGCGGCATCGATCTGAGCCTTCATCTTACGGCAGAGATCCTCCTGCTGGTATTGCACGCCCTCGATCACGTCGGCGATGCGACTGCCGCTGAGAGCCTCCTCGATGTAGAAACCGTTGGGCTCGTCGTCTTCGAGGAAGACGTGAACCTCATTCACGCGGCCGAAGAGATTGTGGAGATCGCCCATGATATCCTGATATGCGCCGGTGAGGTAGACGCCGAGATAGTAAGGCTTGTTGTTCAGCGGATGCAGGGTGAGGTAGTCTTTCGTGTCCTGCAGATCGATGAACGAAGAGATTTTGCCGTCGGAATCGCAGGTGATATCCACGAGGATGGCGTTGACGGACGGCTTTTCGTTGAGGCGATGCAGCGGCGTGACGGGGAAGAGTTGCTTGAGCGCCCAGTGGTCGAGGAGCGACTGGAAGACGGAGAAATTGCAGACGTATTGGTCGGCCAGGAGCTTGTTGAGATCGTGGAGCTCCTCGGGTTGGTAGCCGGAGTCGCGTCCCTCTTTCGCGATCTGTTCGCAGATCTGCCAATAGAGCGATTCAGCGGCGGCGCGGTTTTCGAGATCGAGGTAGCCGAGGTTAAAGAGCGAGAACGCCTCTTCCTTTTTTTGCAGTGAATCGTGGAAACGTTCTAGGCGGCCGAGCTTGGTCTTGTTCTTCAACATGACCTCGAGATCGGTGACGACCTTGTGTTTCACCTTCGGCTCATGCTGCTTGCCGAGGGATTCGCGCTTGTTGATGCGCTCGAAAACTTCCACCACGAGCAACGAGTGGGGAGCGACGATAGCACGGCCAGACTCGCTGACGATGTCCGGGACATCGACCGCGGAGGACGTGCAGATTTCGCGAATGTTGAAGACGACGTCGCGGGCGTATTCCTCCATCGAGTAGTTCATCGAGCTCTCGAAGTTGGTGCGCGAGCCGTCGTAATCGATACCGAGGCCGCCGCCCACATCGAGGTAGCCCATCGGGAATCCCATCTTGGCAAGTTGGCAGTAGAACCGCGTGGCCTCGATCACGGCGTTCTTGATCGTGATGATGTTCGGGACCTGCGAGCCGATGTGGAAATGCACGAGGCGCAGGCAGGACTGGAGCTTGGCGGCGCGGAGCTTTTCGCACGCGAAAAGAATCTCAGCGGTGTTGAGACCGAACTTCGCGTTGTCGCCGGACGACATGGCCCATTTGCCTTCGCCGCGCGTCTGGAGTTTAGCGCGGAAACCGATCATCGGCTTCACGCCGACCTCGTGGGAAATTTTGATGATGTCATCGAGCTCGGCGAGTTGCTCGACGACGATGATGATTTTCTTGCCGATCTTGCGGCCCATCAGCGCCAGTCGGATGTAGTCGTGGTCCTTGTAACCGTTGCAGACGATCAGCCGCTGCGTGCCCTCGTGCATCGCCAGCGCGATCATGAGCTCGGGTTTCGATCCGGCCTCCAGCCCGTAGTTGAATTCTTTGCCGGCGGCGACGATCTCGTCGACGACTTCGCGGAGCTGATTTACCTTAATCGGGAAAACGCCGCGGTAGCTTCCCTTGTAACCCTCTTCTTTGATCGCCTTGGCAAAACATTGATTGATTTGCGTGACGCGATGGCGGAGCAGGTCTTGGAACCGGATGACCATCGGGGCCTTCAAGCCCATGCCGAGGGCTTCATCGACGACGTCCAGCACGCGTATGCCACGACCATCGGCGAGGGGTTGGACATTTACGAAACCTTCGTCGTCGACAGAGAGGTGGCCGGAGCCCCAGCGCTTAAAACCGTAGTGTTCTTCGGACTTGGCAGCCGACCAGGCGGAGGAGGATTTGTTTTTCAACGACGTGCGAGGGAGACGGGGGAGTTATGGCTTGCTTTCGAGAGAGCGGAATCAGTTAGATGCATGTTTTCTTTTTTCAAATCACGTAACACGCAATGATGAAAATGTCCTCACTGATGTCCGCGCCCGAATTTCTCGCCGAAGCAGCCGCGCCCGCGGCCGGTCCCGGCGGAGGCGCCGGTTGGCAGATTTTGGTTTTCTACGCGCTGATTGCCGGTGGTTTCTATTTCCTGTTCATTGCGCCGCAGCGGAAGAAGCAGAAGGCGCTGGAGAAAATGCTCTCCGAGTTACAATCTGGCGACGAAGTCATTACGACCGGTGGAATTTTCGGCGTGATCACGAACGTGAAGGAAGACCGGTTCGTCGTGCGCATCTCCGACAACACCAAGATCGAGGTCGGCAAGGGCTTCATCCAGTCGGTCACCAAGAAGCAGGACGCGACCGACAAAAAGTAATTTTTGCGCGAGGCGTTCGTGCGGCCCCCCACCAGGTGGCCAGGTAGATTGCATGAAGCTTCCGCCAACCCCATTTCAATAAACCCAAACGAACCATGCTCAAACGCCACCTCTGGAAGATCGTCTTCTCCATCGCCATCGCGGTGTGGGGGATCTCGGAACTGATACCTCTGCAAGATGCGCCCTCCTTCGCCCAATTCGCGAAAGAACAAGCTTCGGTCAAATCGGCCGACTTTGCGAAACTCGTGGACGAAGCCGCGGCCCGCAAGAAGGCCGGCACCGCCGCCAGCGAATTCGTCGCCCTGAAACAAATCGGCAAGGAACGAAAGATCGATCTGTCGCAGCACTTCCCGCAGGTCCGACTCGAAGCGACGCTCAAGAATATCGAGAAGCGCAACAATATCCTCCTGAACGAACTCCTGCGTCGTTCGAAGGCGCGTCTGCAGCTCGGCCTCGATTTGGCCGGCGGCGTCGCTTTCACCCTCGAGGTCGATGAGAAGGCGATCGGTGATCAGAATGTCGAACAGCGTAAGGAGAAAATCACGAAGGCGATCGAGATCATCCACACCCGTATCGACGCATTCGGTGTCGCCGAACCGATTATCCGCCAAGTCGGCGCCAATCGTATCGAGATTCAGCTTCCCGGCCTCAGCACCAAAGACAACCCCGAGGTCCTGGATGCCGTCAAGAAGCCTGCCCGCCTGGATTTCCGCATCGTTCATCCGACGCTGACCCCCGGTGCCGGTGTTGATGTCCCAGCGGGTTACGAAGTGCTCACATTGGACGATGAGGGCCGCAATGGGGAGACGTTCACCGAAGACCTCTTTGTTCGCCGCATTCCCGAAATGTCTGGCGAGAGTATCTCGCAGTCGAGCGCGCGGCCGGACCTCTACGGCAAACCCGAAGTTGTGATGAATTTCACCAAAGAAGGCCGCAAACGGTTCGCCGAAGTGACCCGGGCGATTTCCGACGCCGGTCAACAGGCGGGCCGCACGGGCCGCCTCGCCATCGTTCTTGACGGCAAACTCTATTCGGCTCCCACGGTCAAACAGGAGATCGACAGCGAGTCCGCGCAAATCAGCGGTGGCAACATGTCCGACCGCGAGGCGATCAATCTGGCGAATATCCTTAATAACCCGCTCGACCTCCCGCTCATCGTCAAAGAGCAATACGAGGTTGGTCCCTCTTTGGCAAAAGACGCCGTCGACAGCGGCGTGCGCGCCTCACTCATCGGCACGGCGCTGGTCGCGGCGTTCATGATCACTTTTTACACCACCGGCGGTTTGGTTGCCGTCGTTACGCTGGCGGTGAACATCCTGATTATCCTTGGAGTGATGGCCAGCTTCGGAGCCACGATGACCCTGCCGGGCCTCGCGGGTATCGTGCTCACGATCGGTATGGCCGTGGATGCGAACATCCTGATTTTCGAGCGCATGCGTGAAGAACTCGCCGCCGGCAAGACGCTCGCGGCCTCGAACGAGAGCGGATACTTCAAGGCGCTCTGGACCATTCTCGACGCTCACGCCGTGCAGCTCATCATCTGCGCGATCATGATCTGGCTCGGCCAGGGCCCGATCAAGGGCTTCGGCGTGACGCTTGCAATCGGTGTTTTGTCGACGCTCTTCTCGGTTCTCGTGACGGCCCACTTGATCATGGAAATGCTGATTGAGTCCGGCTGGATGAAGAAGCTCACGATGAACCACCTGCTGAAGAACATTAATGTGGACTTCATCCGCTGGGGTAAGCCGGCGTTTATCGGGTCTTGGCTCGTTGTGCTCCTCGGTGTCGGCGTGGTTGTTTACAAAGGAAACTCGATCTACGGTATCGACTTTGCGGGCGGCGACGTGGTGAGCGTCGTTTTCAAGCAGAAGATCGATTCGGGAAAGATTCGCGAAATCGCCAAAGCCAACGGTCTGCCCGAGGTGAATGTGACCTACATCAGCGCGATCGGTGGTGGCGGCGAAACCCTCAAACTGGAAACTCCGGAGGGTAAGTCGAACGTCCTCCTGGCCGCTCTCCAAAAAGCCGTCCCGGCGGCGGGATTCGAGAAGGTCGGCGAAAACCGCATCGGCGCCTCGATTGGCGCCGAGATCCAATGGAACGCGGTCAAGGCCGTGGGTGTTTCGATGATGGTCATTCTCCTCTACATCGCGTTCCGCTTTGAATTCGGATTCGGCGTCGGAGCGATGTTCTCTTCGTTCCACGATATCCTGATGACGATCGGTATCTTTGTGCTTTTCGGGCACCAATTCTCGGCGCCAATGGTGGCCGCCATTCTGTGTATTGTCGGTTATTCCATGAACGAAACGGTCGTTGTCTTCGACCGTATCCGCGAAGAGCTAAAACTGAACCCGACCGGCACGTTGCGCGACATCGTGAATCTCGCGATCAACAAGGTTTTCGCCCGCACGATCATGACGGCTTCGACAACGTTCCTGGCGGCCCTCGCGCTGTTCATCTTCGGCGGCGGTGTCCTCACCGATATTTCGTTCACTTTCCTCGTCGGTATCGTCACTTCGACCTTCTCCGCGATCTTCATCGCGGCGCAAGTGTTCTACTGGTGGCACAAGGGAGACCGGAAGCACGTCGAAGCCCATCAGGACGTTGCTCCGACCTACGAGTGGCAAGGTTCCAGCAAGGCATCGGAATAACCGGATCGGGGTGGAGCGCGTTGTTCGCAACGCGCTGATCGATGGCGCTGGCGCGTTGTGCTCAACGCGCTCCACCTCGGGAAAGCACTTCCATGCGCTGGACCCATACGCCGCCTTCGGCTGAAGAGGTCGAGGCGCTCTGCAAAGGCGCCGGCGTGAGCCGGGTGCTGGCGGAGCTTTTACTCCGTGCCGGACAGCGCGATCCGGCGACGGCGGGTGCATTTCTGCAACCTGCCCTGGCGTCAATCAACGACCCGTTTCTCCTGAAAAATCTGCAGGCCGGGGCGTCGCGTCTGCGGGAGGCGATCGCCCGACGCGAACAGGTGGTGGTGCTCGGCGACTACGACGTCGATGGTGTGAGCAGCACGGCGCTGCTTGTGATGATTCTGCGCAGATTCGGGCTTACACCGCGTTTCGTGGTGCCGCGACGTTCGGAGGATGGCTACGGGCTTTCACGCAGTGCGATTGATCGTGCTTTGGAGGGCGGAAAGCCGGACCTGTTTGTCGCACTCGATTGCGGCACGAATTCGCACGAAGAGGCCGCCTATCTGCGCGGGCAAGGGATCGATGTGATGGTGATCGACCACCATCGCTCGCGCGAACGGGTGTTGACCGAGGGCATCCTCATCAACCCGCATGTCGACGCCGACGAGACGAATGCCGATGCGGCCTGGCGCCACCTCTGCACCGTCGGATTGGTGTTCAAGTTGTGTCACGGCCTCCTCAAGCAACTGCGGACCGAGAACCATCCGACGGCGTTTCAAATCAAGCTGCGCGACCACCTTGATCTGGTGGCACTGGGGACGGTGGCAGATCTGGTGCCTTTGCTGGGCGAAAACCGCGTGATGGCGCGCCACGGGTTGCGTATCCTGCAGGACACCCAACGACCGGGTCTCCGGGCCTTGATGGACGTGGCGAGCGTTAAACCGGCGCAGGGCCTCTCGCCGACGGATATTTCTTTTCGTCTCGGCCCGCGGATCAACGCCAGTGGACGCCTGGCGGACGCGGCGTTGTCGGTGGAACTCCTGATCAGTGACGACGAGCAGTTTTGTTTCGAGACGGCGGCGCAGTTGGACTCGTTCAATCGGGAGCGGCAGGACATTGAACGCGGTATTACCGAAGAGGCGGACCGCCTGATTGAGGCGCACTTTCTTTCACTTCCCGGCATCGTTTTGTTTCATGAAGACTGGCATCCAGGCGTCGTCGGCATTGTGGCGGGACGTGTCACCCGCAAATACAACCGTCCCTGCGTGGTGCTCGGTAATGAAGGGGAGATGGCGAAAGGCTCCGGTCGCAGCGTTGACGGCGTCAATCTTGTAGAGGTTTTGGGCACCTGCTGCGAAAACCTCAGCAGTTGGGGTGGGCATCCGATGGCGGTGGGCATATCACTGGCTAAAATTCACCTGGAGACGTTTCGCACGCGATTCGCCGAGGCGGTCAAAGCCCATGCCGGCGGCGATATTGCGGAAGCCCGTTTGGAGATTTCGGTGTGGCTCATGCCGGAGCAGATCAACGAACGTCTGATGGATGAGTTGGACTCGTTGCATCCGTTCGGGCAGGGCAATCCCGAGCCGGTCTTCGGAGTCCGCGGGGTCGTCCTGCGTGCCCATCCGGAGATTTTTAAGGAGCAACACTTCCGGTTTCATTTTGACGATGGCCGCGGCCGCCGCCTGCACGGCGTCGCATGGAAAATGGCCCAACGGCTGCCGCCGCTCGGAGTGCCCTTGGATTTCGCCGTCGAGTTGAAGTGGAATCACTTCAACAATCGAAAGCTGTTGCAGCTGGGACTGATCGACTGGCGCAAATCGTCAAAGTGACGCTTTCGGCGATGCCGGCGCCCGGTGGATTTTTGGTGTCCACGTGACGTAGCTGGGTTCCTCATGAAGGAACGCATCGGGCGCGAGCGATGCGGTGAAGAGGTCGGTGTCCGGTATTTTCTGCAACAGTGCGTCGAGCGAGTAGGGAACCGTTTCCGCGTTCGCCGGTGGCTTCGACCAATGCCGAAAGTCGGCCGGCATCGCCAAGGGACCAGAGAGCTCCGCAACAGGGACGCGTTGCAGCGTGCCTCCGATAGAAAACCGGTGCCACAGTTCCCGGCGGGCATCGGCGATCACACATAAATCCGGGCGACTGAGTGCGTGGGCCACGACCGCGAGACTGCAGTAGGAGAAGGTGGCCCGTGGCGTGAACACATACCACGTTCGCAGCGCCATCGCGCAGGTCCGAATACCCAGCACCGATCCCGGCCCGCTGCAGAAAGCGAAGGAACTCGCGGTGGCGGGATCGATCCCCAGCGAGGCAAGACAACGGAAAAGGCCGATGCCGGTTTCCTCTTCCGACTCCGACCAAATTGCCGAGGCCGGGTCCCTGTTGGGAAACCAACCAACCTGCACGCGCGAGGACGCCGCATCGAGAAGAAGCAGCGGCGCGTGCGCGTCGAGAAGTTGCCGTAAGCTGGGCATTTGCGTCCGACGTAACGGTCGCAGGCGAGGCCGTGCAAGCACGCAGAATCCGGCATTGACCGATGCACCTCGCGACGTAGCGTGACCAATTCTCTCAACCAAAACTCGTCTGCACACACTCCCGTGAACGTCCAACAGAACAGCATCTCCGCCACGCGCAAAACCCTCGTCGTCACGCTCGACCAGAGCGAGGTCGGGGCCGAACACCAGGCCGTGGTCAGTGAATTTGCCAAGCAAGCGCGCATCCCCGGCTTTCGTCCCGGCAAAGCTCCGGCCGCGATGATCGCGCGTCGCTTCTCGAAAGAAATTGCCGAGGAGTTTAAGCAGAAAGTTGTCGGCAAGGCCTATCGTGAGAGCCTCGAGCAGGAGAAGCTCGATGTCCTCAATGTCGTGAATTTGGAGGAAGGCACGATCGCCGTCGGTGCCGCTGCCACGATTACGATCACGTTTGATGTTCGTCCGGAGTTTGCGCTGCCCGAATACACCAATCTGCCAACCGAGATTACCAGTGTCGACGCGACCGACGCGGAGGTCGACGGGGTGATCGAGAGCCTGCGTGGCGAACGGGCCGATTTCAAGGCGGCTGATCGTCCGGCTCAGAAGAGTGACTATGTAAAGTTGGCTTACGAGGGCACCGTTGATGGCCAGCCAATTGCCGATCTCGCGCCCGACAAACAAATTTACGGCAAGGTCCCGCAAACGTGGGAAGAGGTTGAGGGCACCAACGAAGGTGTCATTCCGGGCCTTGGCAAAGAACTGGCCGGACTGAAGGCCGGCGATAAAAAGGACGTCACGATCACGTTTCCGGCCGAGTTTGCGGCGGTGCCGGCGCTCGCCGGCAAGACCGCCGTTTACAAAGTCGAAATCCAGGAAGTGCGTGAACGCGTGCTGCCTGCCCTCGATGCGGAGTTTTTCAAAGCCCAACAGGTCGACGATCTCGCCGGACTTCAGGCGCAGGTTCGCGCAAATCTAAAAGGCCAGAAAGAATATCAAAATCGTGCCGCGCAACGCCGCCAGGTAACCGAAGCATTGGCCGCCAAAGTCGATTTCCCCGTGCCGGAGTCGCTGGTTGAGTCCGAGACGCAGGGCGTGCTGCGCCAGTTCATCGAAGAGAACATGCGCCGCGGCGTGCCGCAGGAGCAGTTCGAAAAGGACAAGAAGGAGCTTTTCGAAGGCGCCAAGAAGGCTGCGACCAATCGTGTGAAGATGCAGCTTATCCTCGCGAAGATTGCGGAAGCCGAGAAGCTCACGGTCGAAAGCGGCGACATCGACAATTTCATCTACCGCGAATCGATGCGCACCCAGCAGAAGCCCGACAAACTCGTGAAGACACTCACGACCGATCGCGAGCAACTCCGGGCCGTGCAACAGAACATCATTTTCGACAAGGCGGTTGATTTCCTGGTGTCCAAGGCTACGGTGAAAACGGTCTAGTCACGGTCGATAGCGGCCACTTAACACCACACTACTTGTGAGCTACTACGTTCCAATCGTTCTCGAAAATACGGGCCGCGGCGAGCGGTCGATGGACATCTATTCGCGCCTGTTGAAGGACCGGATTATTTTCATCGGCACACCGATTGACGATACGATCGCGAATTTGGTGATTGCGCAGCTCCTCTATCTCCAGATGGAGGACTCCAAAAAGGACATTCACCTCTACATCAATTCGCCGGGCGGCGTGGTGACGGGCGGGATGGCGATCTACGACACGATCAATTTCCTGCAGTGCGACGTGGTGACTTATTGCGTCGGCATGGCAGCCAGCATGAGCACCGTGCTCTTGGCGGCGGGCACAAAGGGCAAACGCTTCGCGCTGCCGAACAGCCGGGTGATGATCCATCAGCCGAGCGGCGGGGCGGGTGGGCAGGCTTCCGACATCGCCATCGCGGCGAAGGAAATCCTGCGTTGGCGGAAGACCCTGAACGAAGTGATCGCCAAGCATACCGGCAAGACAGCCGAGCAGGTCGAAAAAGATTCCGACCGTGATTACTACATGAGTGCCTTGGAGGCCAAGGCCTACGGGATTGTCGATCACGTCGTCGAATCGACGCGCGAAGTTCAGAAAATCGCCGTGCCGAGCGCCGCCTAAGCGAGCTTGGCGTCGCGTCTTAAGGCAACTCCGGCCTCGACTCAATCCGTCGCCAGGTCAACCTCCGTTCCATGGCAAAATCCGCGCGTATGACGCTGTGCTCGTTCTGCGGTAAATCGCAGGCCGAGGTCAAAAAGATCATCGCCGGTCCCGGCGTCTATATTTGCGACTCGTGCGTGAACGTCTGCAAGACGATCATCGACCGCGAAATCAAGGCGCCGGCGGTGGATGCGAAGCCGACGGTGCGGCTCATCAAGCCCTCGGATATCAAGAAGACGCTCGACGATCATGTGATCGGCCAAGATCACGCCAAGAAGGTCCTCTCGGTCGCCGTTTACAACCACTACAAACGGTTGATGTTCGATTCGGGCCAGTCGCAGAAAGACTCGGCCGCGCTCTCGCCCGAGTTCAACGACGTCGAGGTGGAGAAGAGCAACATCATGCTGTTGGGGCCGACCGGCTCGGGAAAAACCCTCTTGGCGCGCACTCTCGCGAAAATTCTCGATGTGCCGTTCGCGATTTCTGATGCGACCACGCTCACCGAGGCCGGCTATGTCGGCGAAGACGTTGAGAACGTCGTGTTACGTCTGCTGCAAGCGGCGAACTACGATGTGAAAAAAGCCGAGTGCGGCATCATCTACATCGACGAGATCGACAAGATCGGACGGAAAACGGAGAACGTTTCGATCACCCGTGATGTGTCCGGTGAAGGTGTGCAGCAGGCGCTGCTGAAAATTCTCGAAGGCACGACGTGCAATGTGCCGCCCCAAGGCGGGCGCAAGCATCCGAATCAGGAATACATCCAGATCAACACGTCGAATATTCTCTTCATCTGCGGCGGCGCGTTCGTCGGACTCGACGCGATTGTGCAGCGGCGGATGGGATCGCGCAGTCTGGGATTCTCCGCGGTGGCGGCGCAGCATGAGGCGGCGTTGCAACCGGAGCAGATGATGAAATCGCTGGCGCCCGAGGATCTCATCCGATTCGGAATGATTCCGGAGTTCATCGGACGGTTGCCGGTGGTTTCGGTGCTGGATCAGCTGCAGGTTGCGGATTTGGAGAAGATTTTGCTCCGCACGAAGAACGCGATGGTGAAACAGTATTCGAAGCTCTTCGCGATGGATGGAGTGCGTCTGAAGTTCACGCCCGACGCCGTGAAGGCGATTGCCGCCAAGGCCATCGAGCTGAAAACCGGGGCGCGGGCCCTTCGTTCGATTATGGAGAATCTCATGCTCGAGGTAATGTATGAGCTGCCCCAACGCGACGACGTGACGGAGGTCGTGATCGATGCGGGGGTCGTCGCCGGCCGGAGAAAACCGACGCTGCGGACTGCGACGAAGTCCGAGCCCAACCAAGACGCCGCCTGACCCTGCCGAAGAACGCGGAGCGTTTGACTCCGCTATCCGGGGGCATCACTTGGCTGGATGAGATTCCTTCTCGGCCCAATATTGCTGATTGCGATGTCCTTCACCTCCCTACGGGCCGAGTCTATTTTCGAAATTCCCGTCAGGGATATCGACGGCCAAGCGACCTCGTTGGCACCCTACAAGGGCCGGGTATTGCTTATCGTCAACGTGGCCTCGGAATGCGGTTACACGTCGCAATATAGCGCGCTCGAAACCACCTTTAAGAAATATCAGCCACGCGGACTCACGGTGCTCGGTTTTCCGTGCAACCAGTTCGGTGGTCAGGAGCCCGGTTCAAACGCGGAGATCAAACGTTTTTGCAGCACGTCATTCCGCGTTACCTTTCCGCTGTTCGAGAAAATCGAAGTCAATGGGGCGAACCGCCACCCGATTTATACGGTATTGGCCGGCAAACAGTCCCCGTTCCCGGGAAATATCGCCTGGAATTTCGGGAAATTTCTCGTGGGCCGCGACGGCACCGTATTGAAACGTTTTGATTCCGACGCGGAGCCTGACTCCCCTGAAGTAGTGAAGGCCATCGAGTCGGCGTTGGCTGCGAAGTAACGGAGCGCGAATAAAGGATTCCCACTCCGGCGGACGGCAGTCATCGCTGAGGGATGCCATTTTCCCGTTTAGGTCTTTCGCCGCAATTATTGCGGGCGGTCGCGGAGCGCGGTTATGCCGAGCCCACGCCGATTCAAAGGGCCGCCGTTCCGGCGGTGCTCGGAGGAGGGGACGTTTGGGCCTCGGCACAAACAGGCTCGGGGAAGACGGCGGCGTTTGCTCTGCCGATCCTCCAACGACTCGCCGGCGTCGCGCGAGAACGCGGGCGATTTGCGCGGGCGCTCGTCCTGGTGCCAACCCGGGAACTCGCCGTGCAGGTGGGCGACTCCTTTCGCGATTCCGGACGTGTTCTTCCCGAGCCTCCGATGAAGACGCTGGTGGTCTACGGAGGTGTGTCGATCAACC
>CALRZR010000209.1:0-14103 GCA_943372705.1 Opitutus sp. GAS368
ACCCCCGCCACGATCCCGCCCCACGTGCGGTGCAGCAGCCACCCGCAGTAGATTGCGAGCTGCGTCGCCTCCGGCCCCGGCAGCAGCATGCAGAAATTCAACGCGTGCAAAAACCGCTCCTCCCCGATCCACCGCTTCTTCTCCACGAGCTCCGCGTGCATCATCGCGATCTGCCCCGTCGGCCCCCCGAAACTCACCCACCCCAATTTCGCCCAAAACCCCGCCGCCTCCCCAAACGTCGGCCGCGTCGCTCCCTCGCGACACGGGTCGCCCGCCTCGTGATTCCGCTCTCCACTGGCGTTGCCAATTTTCTCCACTCCGCGACTCCACTCCGCCCGTTCTCACCTTACAACTTGGAATCCCCGCCACCCCGCGCACATTCCCACTCCTCGTCGATCTCTTCCGTTTTCCCACTCTCTCCTTCTCTCCTTCCACCCCTCTCCGAGTCTCTCCCTCTTCCGCCCTCCCTCCGCACGCATGACCTCCGTCCTCTTCGAGCTCGCGATCATCTTCGCCCTCCTGCTCGCCAACGGCCTCTTCTCCATGGCCGAGATCGCCATCGTCTCTTCGCGCAAAGCCCGCCTCCGCGCCCTCGCCGACGCCGGCGACACCCGCGCCCGCCTCGCCCTCTCCCTCGCTGAATCCCCCAACACCTTTCTCGCCACCGTGCAGGTCGGCATCACCCTCGTCGGCGTCCTCGCCGCCGCCTTCAGCGGCGCCTCCGTCTCCAAAGAACTCGCCATCGTCCTCCGCGATTTCCCCCTCGTCGCCCCCTACGCCGAAAACGTCGCCTTCGCCCTCGTCGTCGTCGCTCTCACCTATTTCACCCTCGTGATCGGTGAACTCGTCCCGAAGCGCATCGGCCTCGGCAATCCCGAAGGCGTCGCCCGCGTCCTCGCCGGCCCCATGTATCGGCTTTCCCGACTCGGCGCGCCGCTTGTGACCCTGCTCGGCCGCTCCACCGATCTCCTCCTCGCCCTCTTTCGCATCAAACCCACGGCCGAAGCCCAGATCACCGAAGAGGAGATCCGCCTCCTCGTCCGCGAGGGCACCCGCGCCGGCGTCTTCCACCCCAAAGAGCCCGCCATGATCGAGAGCGTCATGGCCTTCGACCGCGTGCCCATCCGCGATCTCATGACGCCCCGCGCAAAAATCATCTGGATCAACGTCACCGATTCCCACGAAACCATCTGGCACCGCATCGTCGTCAGCGCCCATTCCACGTTTCCCGTCTACGAAGGCACCCGCGACCGCATCGTCGGCTTCGTCACCGTCAAATCCATCTACGCCAACCTCGCCGCCGGCGCCGCCGTCAACGTCCGCGACCTCACCACTCCCGCGCTCACCGTCCCCGAGACGCTCTCCGCCACCGCCCTCCTCGAGCGCTTCAAACAATCCGGCAAACACGTCGCCCTCGTCACCGACGCCACCGGCGCCACCGCCGGCCTCATCTCCCTCCACAACATCATGGAGGCCATCGTCGGCCAGCTCCCCTCGCTCGGCGACCGCCTCCAGCCCAAGGCCATCCGCCGCGACGACGGCCGCTGGCTGGTCGACGGCGCCCTCGACGCCGCCGAGTTCGAACGCGTCGTCACCGATTTCCCGCTGCACACCGGCGCCGACCGCGACTACGCGACCTTCGCCGGCTTCATCGTGAAACACCTCGGCCGCCTCCCCGCCGAAGGCGAGTCCTTCCCTTATCACGGCTACCTGGTCGAAGTGATCGACCTCGACGGCCCGCGCGTCGACAAAGTGCTCCTCCTCCCCCTCTCAAACCCACCCCCCGACCTTTCTCTTTCCTCTTAATCTTTCACTTTCGTCAGTCACCAATCCCTCCGCTCCGCCCGCCCCCCAAAAAAATCCAAAGCTGGCCAGTCCCGCTCCCACCCCTACGCTGCCGACCGAAACTAAATGTCCACCTTCCTCGGCATCGCCTTCGAGACCTTTGTCGTTCTCGCCCTCGTCGCCGCCAACGGCTTTTTCGTCGCCGCCGAATTCGCCCTCGTCAAGGTCCGCGCCAGCCAGCTCCGCCCCCTCGCCAAGACCGGCGGCTGGCGCATCAAGTTCGCCCTCATGGCGCTCGACCGCCTCGACGCCGCTCTCTCCGCTACGCAACTCGGCATCACCCTCGCCAGCCTCGGCCTCGGTTGGGTCGGCGAACCCTTCGTCGCCAAACGCATCACTCCGCTCCTCGCGCACTGGGGCATCACCGACCCCACCACGATCCACTCGATCGCCTTCATCGTCGCCTTCGTCTCGATCACGTTTCTCCACATCGTCTTCGGCGAACAGGGCCCCAAGATGCTCGCGATCCAACGCGCCAAGCCCGTCACCCTCTGGGCCGCCGCGCCGTTGATGATCTTCTATTTCGCGTTCTACCCGCTCATCTGGCTCCTCAACGAATCCGCCAACCGCCTCCTCCGCTGGCTCGGTCTCGGCCCCACCTCCGAGGGCGAACACGCCTTCAGCGCCGAGGAGCTCGAATACGTTTTCAGCCACGCCAAACACTCCCACCCCGGCGACGCCCTCATCAACAAACTCATGGTGCAGTCTCTCCGCGTCCGCGAGACGACCGCCCAGCAGATCCTCCTCCCCCGCGACCAGGTCGTCGCCCTCTGGCTCGATAAATCCAACACCGACAACCTCCGCATCGCTCAGACCAACGGCCACAGCCGCTTCCCTGTCTGCTCCGGCACTATCGACGATATCCGCGGCCTCCTCCTCGTCCGCGAATGGCTCTGGCAACTCCAGGCCCTCGGCCCCGACGCCTCCTTCGAACCCCTCGTCCGCCCCATCCTGAAATTCGAGCTCACCACCAAGCTCCCCATCATGATGGAGAAATTCCGCTCCGGCCGCAGCCACCTCGCCGTCGTCCTCGACGCCGACCAACGCCTCGCCGGCATCGTCACCTTCGAAGACGTCCTCGAGGAGATCGTCGGCGACATCCGCGACGAATTCGACCTTGGCTCCGGCCCCATCTACGACCGCACCACCTTTTCCATCGTCGTCGCCGGCTCCTTCACCATGCGCGAACTTCAGGCCGAAACCGGCTGGTCCTTCGAGTGGCTTCCCCGCGAAAGCGTCGCCTCCTGGATGACGCGCCACCTCGGCCGCCCCCCTCGCCGCGACGAAGCCTTCATCTTCGGCGAATACCGCCTCACCGCCACCGAAGTCACCGCCGACCGCATCCGCCGCATCCGCGTCGAACGCATCGAAGACGTGCCCACCCTCTGACGCACCCCTCATTCTCTTTCCTCTTAATCTTTTTCTTTCGTCAGCCCCTTTCCCCCATGAAATCCACCCGCCACCACCTCCTCCTCCTCGCCTTCGCGCTCCTCGCCGCTCTCGCCCTCCCCCTCCACGCCCAACTCGCCACGAAGTCCACGCTCACCCTCGAACTCGCGAAAAAAATCTCCGCCAAGGCCGAAGCCGAAGCCGCGAAAAACAAATGGACCATGGTCATCGCCATCGTCGACGACGGCGGCAACTTGCTCCACCTCGCCCGCATGGACGGCACGCAGCTCGGCAGCATCGTGGTCGCACAGGAAAAGGCAAAGACCGCCCTCAACTTCAAACGCTCCACCAAAGTTTTTGAAGACATGATCGCCAGCGGCCGCAACGCCGCCCTCTCCCTCCCTGGAGTCGTCGCCATCGAGGGCGGCATTCCCCTCGTGGTAAACGGCGCTATCGTTGGAGCCATCGGCATCAGCGGCGCGAAATCCTCCGAAGACGGCATCGTCGCCGCAGCCGCGGCCTCCGTTCTCACCGCGAACCCCTGACCGCCGGCGCGCCAGCTCGTAAGGAGTCGTTTCCCGGCCGCTCTTCCACCCATCCCCCACCCACCATGCCCTCCCACCGCCTCCGTCTCCCCTTCTCTCCGTCCCTCCTTCTCTCCCTCTTCCTATTCGCCGCCACGCTCGCGCCCGCCGCCCCGCGTCTCGTCGAAACCGTCGCCCCCGCCGCCTCCGGCCAGATCGTCATCCCCTACGCCAAATACGTCCTCGCCAACGGCCTCACGCTCGTCGTCCACGAAGACCACAGCGACCCCGTCGTCCACGTCGATGTCACCTACCACGTTGGCTCCGCCCGCGAGGAAATCGGCAAGTCCGGCTTCGCCCACTTCTTCGAACACATGATGTTTCAGGGCAGCGACCACGTCGGCGACGACCAGCATTTCAAGATCGTCACCGCCGCCGGCGGCACGCTCAACGGCTCCACCAACCGCGACCGCACCAACTACTACCAGACCGTCCCCAGCAACCAGCTCGAGAAGATGCTCTGGCTCGAAGCCGACCGCATGGGCTTCCTCCTCGACGCCGTCACCCAGCAGAAATTCGAAGTCCAACGCGGCACCGTCAAAAACGAGCGCGGCCAAAACTACGACAACCGCCCCTACGGCCTCGCCCGCGAAGTCACCGCCAAAGCCCTTTATCCCTACGGCCACCCGTATTCGTGGCTCACCATCGGCTACGTCGAAGACCTCAACCGCGTCACCGTCGACGACCTGAAAAACTTTTTCCTCCGCTGGTATGGTCCCAACAACGCCACCCTCACCATCGGTGGCGATGTCGACACCGCCGCCGTCGTCGCGCTCGTTGAAAAATACTTCGGCACCATCCCGCGCGGCCCCGCCGTCACGCCGACGAAACTCCCCGCGCCAGTCCTCGACCGCGACCGCCACGTCACCCTCGTCGACAATTACGCCCGCCTGCCCCAGCTCTCGATCACGTTCCCCTCCGTCCCCGAAAATCACCCCGACGAAGTCGCCCTCGACTGCCTCGCTCAAATTCTCGGCCAGGGCAAAAACTCCATCCTCTACCAGCAGCTCACCAAGACCCAAAAAGCCCTCAGCGCCTCCGCGTTCAGCAGCACCGCCGAACTCTCCGGCGAATTCATCTTCAGTGTTACTCCTGCGCCCGGCACCTCGCTCGCCGCCACCAAGAAACTCGTCGACGCAGCCCTCGCCACGTTCGACACCCGCGGCGTCACCGATGAAGACATCGCCAAATTCACCGGCTCCATCGAGGCCCAGCTCATCAACGGCCTCCAAAGCGTCTCCGGCAAAGTCCGCTCCCTCGCCGCCTGGCAGACCTACACCGGCACCCCCAACCGCATCGGCGTCGAGCTCCGCCGCTACACCTCCGTCACCAAGGCCGATGTCCGGCGCGTCTACGAAAAATATCTCAAGGGCAAACCCGCCGTCATCCTCAGCATCGTCCTCAAATCCGCCCCCGACAACGTCGTCGCCCCCGCCGACTACACGCCCGATTCCTCCGCGTATCGCGCGCCCGACTACGGCTACGCCGGCCTGAAATACACCAAGCCCACCGACACCTTCGACCGCAGCAAACTCCCCGGCAACGGCCCCAACCCCGTCGTCAAAGTCCCGCCCTTCTGGCGCACCAAACTTCCCTCCGGCGTCGACGTCATCGGCGCCGCCTCCCGCGAACTCCCCACCGTCGCCCTCACGCTTTCCATCCCCGGCGGCCAACTCGGCCTCGCCGACACCCCCGCCAAAGCCGGCCTCGCGCAGCTCTACGCCGCGATGATGAACGAGGACACCCAGGACCACACTGCCGAGCAGATGCAGCAGCTCCTCCAAACCCTCGGCAGCTCCGTCTCCGTCGGCGCCGATTTCGACGACATCAACTTCAGCGTCCAAACCCTCACGAAGAATTTGGACAAGACGCTCCCCCTCCTCGAGGAGCGTCTCCTCCGTCCGAAGTTCACCGCCGCCGCCTTCGAACGCCTCAAGCGTCAAACGCTCGAGAGCTTCAAAGCCCGCAAAGCCCAACCCGCTCTCGTCGCCACCGAAGTATTCGCCAAAATCAACCACGGCCCCTCCAGCGTCCTCGGCGTCAACCCGAGCGGCACCGAAGAAACCGTCCGCGCCCTCACCCTCGCCGACGTCGAAGCTTACCACGCCCGCTTCCTCACCGCGCGCGGCGCCAAACTCGTCGTCGTGGGCGACATCACGCAGGCCGACATCACCGGCCGCCTCGGATTCCTCGCCAAACTCCCCGCCCGCGACGTAAAGCTCCCCGCCGTCCCCGCCGCGCCCGCCGTCGCCAAAACCCGCGTCTATGTCGTCGACGTTCCCAAGGCCGCTCAGACCGAATTCCGCGTCGGCTACGTCACCGGTCTCAAATACGACGTCACCGGCGAGTTCTACCGCGCCGGCCTGATGAACTACATCCTCGGTGGCGCCTTCAGCAGCCGCCTCAACCTGAATCTCCGCGAAGACAAAGCCTGGACCTACGGCGCCCGCTCCGGCTTCACCGCCAGCAAATACTCCGGCAACTTCACCTTCAGCTCCGGCATCCGCGCCGACGCCACCGGCGGCGCCCTCACCGAAATCCTCAAAGAGCTCACCACCTACGCCAAGTCCGGCATCACCGCCGACGAACTCTCCTTCACCCAGAGCGCCCTCGGCCAACGCGACGCGCTCCTCTACGAAACGCCCCTCCAAAAAGCCGGCTTCATCCGCCGCATCATGGACTACGATCTCCCCGCCGACTTCGTCGACACGCAGAACAAAATTCTCGCGACGATGCCGAAGGCCGAGATCGACCGCCTCGCCGCGAAGTGGATCAAGACCGACGCCGTGAACATCCTCCTCGTCGGCGACAAAACCAAAATCCTCCCCGCCATCGCCCACTTCGGTTACGAAGTCACCGAACTCACCCCCGACGGCACCCCGGTGATCCCGCAATAATCCCGGCACCTGATCCGGCAGCCGCACGCCTTGACCTGCGGCTACGCCACCGCGCAGGCGTCACGCACCTCGTAGCCGCACGCGTCAGCGTGCGGTCACCCTCACCCGCGCCTCACCTGATCCGGCAGCCGCACGTCTTGACGTGCGGTCGCACCCGCCGCGCAGCACATCACACATCCCGTAGCCGCACGCGTTAGCGTGCGGTCGCCTTCACGCGCCTCACCTGATCTGGTAGCCACACGTCTTGACGTGCGGTCGCCATTGTCACCCGCGCCTCGCGTGATCCCGTAGCCGCACGCATTCGCGTGCGGCCATCCAGCCGTCCAGTCCCCCTGCGCGTCCTCGCCGCACCTTACCCGAGCAGCGCGGCAATCTCATCCAGCGCCTGTTTCGTGCGCTTGATGCCGTCGATCTCCGAGTGCTTCGCGCCCTCGTATTCGATGCCCACGTAGCCGCTGTAACCCGCCGCGACCACGATCCGCATCATGCGTTCGAAATCGAGCGTCATCTCGATCTTCTCGCGCCGGTCTTCGGTGTAAAACTTGCCCGCACCCGTGTCCCAATCCCACGACTTCGCGCTCACCGCTTCCTTCACCCAGGGCATGAATTCGCGCAGACCCTGATACGGATTGTAGAGCTCCGACTTGTTCCTGTCCGTGTAGAAATTCCCGAAGTCCGGCAAAATTCCGACGCGTTTGTGATCGGCCAACTTCATCACCTGCGTGAGCCACTTGCCGTTCGACGACCAGCCGCCGTGGTTTTCCACCACCACCCACAGCCCGCGCTTGTCGCCCTCGACGCACAGCCGGTGCAGCCCGTCCGCCGCGAGTTTCGCCTGCTCATCAGGCGACAATTTCACATCGCTCGCCGCATTCACGCGGATGCTGTGGCACCCGAGAAACGCCGCCGCATCCAGCCACTTCAAATGGTTCTCCACCGTCTTCGCCCGCGCCGGTTCCTGCGGCGCCCCGAGCGAACCTTCGCCGTCGCACATGATGAGCAAACTCTTCACGCCCTCGCCCGCCGCGCGTTTTTTCATCTCCCCGAGGTAAGCCTCGTCCTTGGCCTTGTCCTTGAACATCTGATTCACGTATTCGAGTCCGTCGATCCCGACGGACCGCGCGATCTTCGCAAACTCGAGGTTGTCCAACGGCTCCGCGCCCGGGCGTTTCAGGAAGCGCTTGTTCAGCGACCACTGCGCCAGCGAAATTTTGAACGGCACTTTCTTTCCCGCATTCGCCGCGCGAGTCAGCGGCGGCATCGCGGCCAACGCACCGAGTGCGGCGGCAGATTTCAGAAACGAACGACGTGATTCAGACGGGGTGGAGATCATGGGATTGTTTTTGTTTGTGGTGATACACCTGCGAAAAATCCGGCAGGCCGCCCATTCGGCCGCCCGCCGTCAAACCACCTTGCCGCAATCGACCGCTGCCACGCGAGACATTCGCGCACCCCAAGCCTCGCGCATTCCATTTTTCCATGACCATCTTACCTCCAGGCAGCGGGCACACCGTTCCCCAGTCCACCACGCTGTCTTGCTCCGTGTCCTCTGTGTCAGCGCTCCCTGTCCTCTGTGGTCCACCTCTCATCCCCGTTTCCCTGCGATTCACCTACGTCCCGCAAAACGTCCGATACCCCGCGCCGCCACCCGGCGCCGGCTTTCGATATTCCGCCGCATCCGTCGCCCGCGCCCGTTCGTGATCGAACGGCGCCGCCAACACCTCCAGCAGCCGCTCCATCACACCCAAATCCCCCGTGTCCGCCGCCGTGAGCGCCTCCTCAACGCGATGATTCCGCGGAATCACCACCGGACAATTCGCGCGTCGCAGTCGCTGCACCTCCTCCGCCGACTGCGGTTGCCGCGCGAGCCGCGCCTGCCAGCGCACCAGCCATTCCTGAAATTCACTCGCCCGTCCCGCCTCCGTCACCCCCACCGTTTCCAGCTCAGCCCAAGTGTTCGTAAAATCCGCTTTCGCCGCGTGCATCCACGTTAACAGCGCCTCGACCAAGGCCAGATCTTCCGGCTCCTCGTTAAATAGCCCGAGCTTGCGCCGCATGCCCGCGAGCCAGTGAAGCTCAAAACTCTTTCCGAACCCACCGATCGCCTCGTTGGCGAGCGCGATCGCCGTCTCCTCCTGCGGGTGCAGCACCAACAACAACGCCTCCGCGAACCGCGCGATATTCCACTGCGCGATATGCGGCTGATTCCCATAGGCATAGCGCCCGTTGCGATCGATTGAGCTGAAAACGGTTGCCGGATCATACGCCTCCATGAAAGCACAGGGGCCGTAGTCGATCGTCTCGCCCGAGAGCGCCATATTGTCCGTGTTCATCACTCCGTGCACAAACCCCACGCCCATCCATTGCGCGATCAACTGCGCCTGCCGCTCAATCACCCCGCCGAGCAGCGCGAGCGCCGGATTCTCCGCCGCGACCAACTCCGGAAAGTGTCGCTGCAACGTATACGCCACCAGTGCGCGCAACGCCGCTTCATCCCGCCGCGCGGCCACCCACGCAAACGTCCCCACGCGGATGTGGCTCGCCGCCACCCTTGTGAGCACCGCGCCCGGCCGCGCCCCGTCTTGACGCCACACCTCTTCGCCCGTCGCCACGACCGCCAGACTTCGCGTCGTCGGAATGCCCAGCGCGTGCATCGCTTCGCTGATCACGTATTCGCGCAACATCGCGCCGAGCGTCGCCCGCCCGTCACCGCGCCGCGAAAACGGCGTCGGACCCGAGCCCTTGAGCTGCACATCGAAGCGCTCCGCTCGCGGCGTGATCTGTTCGCCCAACAAAATCGCCCGTCCATCGCCGAGCGTCGTAAAATGTCCGTATTGGTGTCCCGCGTAAGCCTGCGCCAGCGGCGCCGCGCCCGGCGGCAGCACGTTTCCCGATAGAAATTCCGCCCACGTCGCCCGCGCACCTTCGTCGTTCCCCACCGCCAGACCCAGCTCCGCCGCCAGTTTTTCGTTCAACACCACGCGCCGCGGCGCCTGCACCGCCGTCGGACTGACCGCCACGTGCAGCACACTCGGCAATTGCGCATACGTGTGCTCCAGACGCCAACCTCCCGATTCCGAGGCCTTCGCCTGCCCGTTCTCGTCGATTTCGTGAATCATGCCGGACCCTCGGCCAAAAATCTCCGCCCGTCGAGGCGTGACCCAATTTTACCTTCGCCCAGGCATCGCCCTCCCCGCACTTGACGACTCTGCTACTCTCCGTCCTTTCACTTCCGCCGCCATGTCACGTCGCCACACCAGCCTTCCGCTCTTCACGCGCCTCACCGCGCTGGCGAGCTCGGCGTTGGTGCTGTTGCTGACGATTCTCGCCGCGAGCCCGCAGTGGCACGCCCTGCTCCACGCCGCCGAGCACGCCGCGCATCACGCGCCCGCCGCCGCCGCGACTTGCCCCGCCGAGCACAACCACTCTCACGGCGAACCCGCCCCGGCGCTTCCCGATTCCGACAACGACGAGCTTTGCGTCGTCACGCAGTTTTCCCAGAGCCAAGCCGCGCTCCTCGTCGCCCCAATCCTGCTCTCCCGCGAACCCGTCGCGCTCCGCGCGGCCCCATTTCGCCCAGCCCTTTTCTGCGCGCCCAGCGCGCCCGCCCACACCCTGCCCCCCGGCTGTGGCCCTCCGTTGGTCTGAGTAAGTTGGTCATCCGCTAACCGACAGCGTCCCCGCGCGGCCGCGTCGTCCTCCGTCCCTCTGCTCCCGCTTGTTTTCGCGTGCCGCTATCGCTCGCGCAGACAGCGCGCGCGCACCCGTTCACCTCACTCAGTCCAACCATGTCCCTTTCTCTTTCCGTCTTCCGTGCCGCCTCTCGCGGCGTTCTCCCGTCCTTTTCGCTCGTTCTTACCTGCGGCGCCCTCGCTGTTTCGGCAGCACGCGCCCAGACCAAGCCGGCCGCCGCGCCCGGCGGGCCGACCCGGCTCGACAATCTCGTCATCACCGCCGGCCGTATCGAGCAGGCCATCACCGACATCGCCCCACGCGTCGAGGTCGTCACTACGCGCGAACTCGAACGCACGCCCGGCACCTACCTCACCGACCTCATCAAGAAAAACGCCTCCGTCGACCTCATCGAATATCCCGGCGGCTTAGCCGGCATCGGCCTGCGCGGTTTTCGTCCGGAATTCTCCGGCACCAACCAGCGCGTGCTCGTCCTCGTCGACGGCCGCGCCTCCGGCACCACCAGCCTCGGCAATCTCCCCGCCGCCGGTGTCGGCCGCGTCGAGGTCCTCAAGGGCTCCTCCTCCGCGCTCTACGGTTCCTCCGCGATGGGCGGAGTCGTCAATTTCATCAGCCGCGATTCCCGCGGCCCCCTCGCCGGCAGCGTGATGCTCGGCGGCGGCAGTTTCTCCACGCTGCTCGCCGATGTTCGCTACGGCGGCTCCTTCGCCCGCGGACTCGACTTCGATCTCGCCTACACCGAGCGCAGCCAGTTCGACAACTTCACGCTCGGCCGACAGGAAAAGACCATCGGCGCATTTCGCCAGGGCGGCGGCGCCGAACGCCCCAACACCGCCTTTAATAATCGCTCCGCCTACGGCCGCCTCGGCTGGCAACTCGCCCCCGCGTGGCGCGCGGAACTCCGTCTCCACGGCTTCAACGGCCACGATATCGAGTCCCCCGGCCCCGAGTCCGATCTCACCGCCGCCCAAGCTTCCAATAACTTCGAAGTCGCCGGTGCCGACCTCCGACTCCTCGGCCGTCTCGGCGCCCACGCCGCCCAGCTCGTCGTCCACGGCACCCGCGAATACGCCGTCCGCCGCGCTGAGACCGGCGGCATACCCGCCTACCGCGCGAGCATCCGCTCCACCACGTTTCGCGGCGCCCAATTGCAGGATGCGTGGACGATCTCTCCCGCCTACACGCTCACCTACGGCCTCGACTACGAGCTGGTGAAAAACAACGGCAAGACCTACGCGGCCACCGGCCTGCGAACCCGTCCTTCTTCGCCCGACGACGCCCGCGAAACCGTCGGTCTCTTCGCCGAGGCCACCGCCAAATACCTCGACGAACGTCTCATCCTCAGCGTCGGCGCCCGCCGCGACCGCGCGACCAACACCATTCGCGCCACTCCGCTCCTGCCCGCCGTTTTCGAGGGCTCGTCCGCCTTCACCACCACCAATCCCCGCGCCGGCGTCGTCTTCAAACCGTCCGCCACCGCCCCCATCCGCCTCCACGCCAGTGCCGGCGACGGTTTCGTTGCCCCGCTCGGCGACCAACTCGCCGGCCTCAGCGACGAAACGGTTTCCGGCCAACGCCGCCGCCGCGCGGGCAACCCCAACCTCAAGCCCGAATCGAGCCGCACCTACGATCTGGGCCTCGGCTACGAATCAGCCGCTTGGGGCGCCGATCTCACCTGGTTCCGCACCGAGGTATCCGACAAGATCGAGTCCTTCTTTACCGTCAACACGCCCACCTTGCGCGAGACCGTGTGGGTCAACGCCTCCACCGCCACTGCGTCCGGCTTCGAGGCCACGCTCGAGGGCGACCTCGGCCGCCTCTGGTCTGCTCCCACCCGCACGTGGGTCGCGACGACCAGCGCCACCTACTTCGACCGCCGCGAACAAGTCCTCCCCGCCGGCCCCAGCCCTTTGCGCAACGTCGCCCGCGCCAAAATCAACGTCGCCCTCGCCTACGACGATCACCGTCACTTCCGCGCCCGCCTCGTCGCCCGCCACGTCCGCGGTATGATCGATCAGGACAACTCCCGCCTCCTCGTCTTCACCGCCGGCAAAGGCGGCCTCTTCACCTACCCGAGCTTCGTCGTGTGGGATCTCGACGCCGGATGGAAGTTCAACGCCGCCCACGAGGTCACCCTCCAGGTCGATAACGCGCTCGATAAATACTACTACGAGAAGAACGACTACCCGTTCCAAGGCCGCGCCCTCTACGCCCGCTACCGCTTCAGCTTCTGAGCCGCGCCCCATGAACTCCGTCGACCACCTCCGCGAAATCTTCCACGCCATCGCCGGCGTCCTCGTCTGGCCCGTGCTGGCCGGCCTGCTGGGCCTCGTCGCCGCCATGCTAGTCGCCTGCGGCACCTTCGCCCGCGAGGCGTGGGACCGCCGCGGTGGTCAGCGTTTTTCCCTCGCGCGAGACCGCGCCGCCCTCGACTCCGCGGCCCGCCTCGCACCCGCCGAGCATCTGGAACTCCAGCTCGAGGAAATTCTCCAGGCCGCCGAGCGCCGCCGCTGGCGTTCGCTCGGCCGCCTCCGTCTCGCCGTGCGCGTCGGCCCGTCGCTCGGGCTCATGGGCACACTCATCCCGATGGCCGACGCCCTCCAAGGCCTCGCCGACGGCAACCTCCCCGCGCTCGCCAGTAACATGGTCACCGCCTTCGCCGCCACCGTCATCGGCCTGACGATCAGCGTCACCGCCTACCTCCTCGCCGCCGCCCGCGAGTCGTGGGTCCGCGCCGACACCGAAGCACTCGCCTTCCACGCCGAGCGCCTCCTGCCGCGAATCGAAAATCAAAAATCGAGAATCGAAAATTCCTGACCATGCGCTTCGTCCGCCATCATCGCATCTCCCCGCACGGCGCCGCCCCCGGCGAGGACGAGGATCCGCTCGCCGGCCTCGCCAATCTCTTTGACGTCTCGGTCGCCTTCATCGTCGCCCTGCTCATCGCGCTTTTCGCCCTCTTCTCATCCGGCGCGATGCTCGACAAGAACTCCAACGTCACCCTCGTGAAAACCGCCGCCGACGGCTCCACCGAGATCATCTCCAAGCAGGGCGCCGAAATCAAAGTGCAGAAGGTCTCCGACAAGACTCTTTCCGGCCAGGGCACCCGCCTCGGCACCGCCTACCGCCTCGCCAACGGCCAGGTCGTCTACGTCCCCGAATCCACCGCCAAGCCATGAACCTTTTCTCCCGTCTGCTCCTCCTCGCCGTTGCCTTCGCCGCCTCCGCGTTTGCCGCACCCGCGCGCCTCGTGTTTCTCACCGTCGGCGGAGAGTTCGACCCCACGCCGGAATTGCGCGCCGCCGCCGCCCCGTGGTCCGGCCGCCTCACCGTCGAGGTCGTGCCCAGCGGAGCGGCGCCCACCGATCTCAAGGCCGACCTCGTCGTCGTCGACGCTTCCACTGATCTCGCCGCCGCAACCACAGCCGCCCTCGACGCCGCTCGCGCCTCCGGTGTCCGCGTGCTCTTCGTCCGCGCCAAACCGCCCGCTGTTTCCGAATCCACGCTCGACGCCTACTTCGCCGTGCCGTCGACGGAGAACTTCCGCCGGCTCGTCTCGCACCTCGCCGTGCACGAGCTGCACGTCGCCCCGCCGCCCGGCCTCGCCGTCACCGCCGCGGCCCTCGCGCCCATCGTCTACCCGTTGCAAGCGATCTACCACCCCGACGCCCCCGCACCCGGCTTTTTCCAGGATC
>CALRZR010000210.1:0-14038 GCA_943372705.1 Opitutus sp. GAS368
GCTCCCAGCGTTGTTCGCGTTCGCGTGCCTGGTCGCGCCATCGCCTGCGTTGTCCGGCGGCCTCCGCGCCCAGGAGCCGGCCGGCGACGGCGTGGTCAAAATGGAGCCGTTCAACGTCGCCGCCTACAACGGCAACATCCCGCTCATCGACGGCTTCACCGGCCAAGCCTACGAGGGCACCCACGTCACCGTCATCAAGTTCGCCCAGTCCTTCAACAAACTGCTGCTCGGCTACCACAAGAAACTCGTCCTCGACGAAGTGAAGCACCTCGAGTTCCGCATGAAACTCGGCCGCGAATTCGAGCGCGAGATGGGCGAGCTCTCCGCCTCCTTCGGCTTCGGCCGCTTCGCCCTCGACCAATCCGTCTGGCTCCGTCGCGAGCGCGCCATCATCACCCGCCTCTTCCGCGAACCGTTTTTCAAGATCAAAGCCCTCGTCGTCTGGGATCTCGACCGCCTCCGCGAGATGGCGCCCAAGAAACCCGCGTCGAAATACGCCGCCGACATCCATTTCAACCCCGACCTCGCCCGCTGGGAACGACGCATCACCGACCGCTGGGACGTATTCTTCAATAACAACCCGGGCCGCCTCGACGGCTCGTTCCAGACCGAAAAGATCCAGGGCCTCAACCTCGATACCCACCGCGGCTTTCATTTCATCGAGCGCGGCCTCCCGCTCAACGTCCCCTCCAACGCCTTCCGCGAGGTCAGCCTCACCTACCCGATTTTCTACTCCGACACCGGCACCGGCGCCCCCGACCTCCGTCGCCTCCAGGAGACCTTCATCGCCAACCTGTATTTCATCTACGATCCCTTCAGCTGGGTCGCCCGCCGCGACGTCCGCTTCCGCGGCGGCTTCCTCAAAGACTGCCAGGATCACGTGCAGGCCCAGCGCCTCCGCCTCAACGACCGCGCCTGGTTCGACGAGGTCCTCGCCCGCTTTCTCTCCGACGTCGTCACCATCAAGCTCCAGGGCGCCGACGAGATCTACGCCCTCCACATGCTGAACAAGCGGCTCGGCGAGAGCCCGCGCGTGCTCGGCGTCGGCCTCGACCTGCTCAACTGGAATTCCGGCGAGAAACGGTCCGCCCCCGACCGCCCGGAAACCGACGCCCGCCTCTCGCTCACCAATTCCTCCGGCTTCCGCTACGTGCTCATCGATGCCTACCAACGGCACGGCGCCACCTTCGTCGAGGGCCTCCGCCGCACGCTCGCCGCGCAGAAAGACGCCAAGGAAAAGACCAGCGGCCGCACCTTGCTCACCCAACTCATCGCCGACACCTCCGGCCTGCCCTTCGAGGAATTCGCTCAGCGCGCGAAATCCACGCAGGAAGCCCACCTCAACCGCCACAAGCTCACTCGCCCACCACCGGAGCGACCCGCCGCAGCCACCCCGGCCGCCCCCGCCGCGCCCAGCGCCCCCTGAGCGCGCTCACGTGCCGGCCGGTGGCGTTCCCAGCCGAATCCGCCTACTCACCGCCCTCCGAGGTGGAGCGCGTCGACCTCAACGCGCTTTCTCTCCTCCGCCGCACCCACGCCCGCATTCTCCCTGCCCCCGCCGGCCCACCTACCCTACCGATCTTCAGCGGGGTATCCGAGCGCCATGCCGCCAGCCCCCGGTGCCGCACTTGACCCCTCAGGCCGCTCGCGCGAGTTTGCGCCCGTGGAGAAGCAAACCGTCAAAACCATTGGGACGTTGCAGAAGACTCCGTGGCAACGCTTCACCCGTCTGCAACGCACCGCCGCCCAGCTGGCCCGGGGCCGCGGCCAACCAAAGGGCGCATTTCGTTTTGTCTCCAGCAACTCCGTCGCAATGGTTCCCATTGCGAAACGCTATACCAATTCGCACCTCTCGCCCGCGTGGTCCCCCGCCTGGCCGATGACGATGTTTCGCCCACCGCCCCTATCGCACTGACGCAAAACTGCCCGACGTTGTCCGCCCGCGATCTGGCCAATTCGCCATTTCTCCCCGCCCGCCGCGCCTTGGGCGCGTGCTACGGACGCCGGAGAATCTGCAACGACGGCATCGAAAACTCCGCGTAATCTTCGGGCAACTGGTGCAGCGCCCGCATAAACGGCAGCCTGAAGACGTCATGTCTTGACTCTTGACTGATCGCGAGGCGAGGAGGAGCGGGACGGGGTTTAGCTTTCGGGTTTGAGGTCGATCCAAATGGTCACGAGGCCCAGCCGAACGCAATCAGACGAACCCGTCGGCGGGGTGCCGGTGAAGCGGGAGAAACGCGCGGCCACCGATCACGTTTTCCAAAGAAAAGCTCGGTTTAGAGGTGCGGCCCGATCACGTTTTCGCGTCTACCCGCGCCGCCAAGATCGATCTCAACGGACCAGCCGATAAAGCCGACCGATGGCAGCCCGAGTGAATCGTGAAAAAATAGTTCTCCGAAACGAAATGAACACCGCCCGCCTCCTCCTCGTCGCCTTGTTCGCCGCGCCCGCCGCGCTCTTCGCGGCCGCCGCCGCGCCCGCCTCCAAACCCAACGTCCTCCTCATCTGCGTCGACGACCTCAAACCCGTCCTCGGCGCCTACGGCGACACCGCCGCGAAAACGCCGAACATCGACCGCCTCGCCGCCCGCGCGCTCCGCCTCGACCGCGCTTACTGCAACCAGGCCGTCTGCTCACCCTCCCGCAACGCCCTCCTCGCGAGCCTCCGCCCACAGACGCTCGGCATCTACGATCTCCCCACCAATTTCCGCGCCTCGCGCCCCGACGCCGTCACGCTCCCGCAATATTTCCGCGCCCACGGCTACAAAACGGAGGCCATGGGCAAACTCTTCCACGTCGGTCACGGCAACTTCGAGGACACCGCCTCGTGGACCGTCCCACACTTCCGCCCCAAGGCCCCGCAATACGCGCTCGCCGCCAACGACGGTCCCGCCGACGCCGCGCCGAAGAAAAAAGCCCCCGGCAAAGCCACCAAGAAAGCCAACGGCGCCGCCGTCGAATCCGCCGACGTGCCCGACGACTTCTACGCCGACGGCCAGATCGCCGCCGAAGCCGTTACCCGCCTCAAAGCCGCCGCCGCCTCACGCGAACCGTTCTTCATGGGCGTCGGTTTCCTGAAACCCCACCTGCCCTTCGTCGCGCCGAAAAAATATTGGGATCTCCACGACGCCGCCAAACTCCCCCAGCCCGCCCGCCTCACCGCGCCCGACGGCGCGCCCGACTATGCCCCGCAATTCGGCGGCGAGCTCCGCAACTACGCCGGCATCCCCGCCGGCTCCGCGCCCCTCGACGACAAACTCACCCGCCGCCTCATCCACGGTTACTACGCCGCGACGAGCTACATGGACGCCCAACTCGGCCGCGTGCTCGCCGCCCTCGACGAAACCGGTCTCGCGAAAAACACCATCGTCGTCCTCTGGGGCGATCACGGCTGGCACCTCGGCGACCACGGCATGTGGTGTAAGCATACCAACTACGAGGAAGCCGCCCGCGTTCCCCTGCTCGTCGCCGTCCCCGGCCGCACCGGCACCGCGACCTCCGCCCTCGTCGAAACCGTCGATATTTATCCCACGCTCGCCGCCCTCGCCGGTCTCCCCGCACCCGCCGGCCTCGACGGCCGCAGCTTCGCCACGTTGCTCACAACCCCTGCGGCCGCGCACCGCGATCACGTGATCCACGTCTATCCCCGCGGCCAACGCCTCGGCCGCGCGATCCGCACCGAGCGCTACCGCCTCGTCGAATGGAAAGCCCCCGGCGGCGATTCCGCGACCGCCGAGTTTGAGCTCTACGACTACCGCGACGATCCCGGCGAAAACAAAAATCTCGCCACCGCCCGCCCCGCCGTCGTCACCGAACTCCGCGCCCTCCTCGCCACGCACCCCGAAGCCAAACCGCAGATCAAACCCACCGCCGCCCCCACGAGCACTACCGCCGCCACCAAATCCACCGCCACGGCCGCGCCCGCCAAAGGCAAACAAGACCGCCACGCGATGTTCGACCGCCGCGACAAAAACAAAGATGGCAAACTCACCCTCGAAGAATTTCTCGACGGCCAACCCGACCCCGCCGAAGCCCCGAAACGGTTCCCGACCTTTGACACCGATAAAGACGGTTTCGTCTCCCGCGAAGAATTCGTGAACAGCGGCGGCAAGGGCCCGAAAAAATAATCGCGCCCGCGTCCATCTTCGCCCGCGTCCGCCGTCGCGTCATCCCCGCTCTCATGCTACGCCGTCTCCTTTTCGTTCTGCTCGCTCTCGTCGTCGGGCTCGCCGCCTGGGCGCACTGGCCCATCGAGTCGCTGCCTCCCGGCACGACCGCCGATCGCATCCTCGTCGAGAAAGCCGCGCGGCGCCTCACGCTCTACCGCGGCGAGACCGCGCTGCGCAGCTACCCGGTATCGCTCGGCCTCGTTCCCGCGGGGCCGAAGGAACGCGAGGGCGACAAGAAGACCCCCGAAGGCGCGTTCCGCATCACCGAGCACAAGGCGGACAGCTCCTACCACCTCGCCCTGCGTGTCTCGTATCCGGAACCCGCCGACATCGCGCGCGCCAAGCAAGCCGGCTATTCTGCCGGCTCCGACATCATGGTGCACGGCCTCCCGAACGGCTTCGGCCTCTTCGGCCGCACGCACCGCCTCCGCGACTGGACCGCCGGCTGCGTGGCCCTCACCAACCCCGAGATCGAGGAAATTTTCCGAGTCGTCACCCGCGACGCCCGCATCGAAATCCGCCCGTAACCCGAAAATTTCATGAAGAAAATTCCCGCAGATTCAGGAATCCGCAGATTTACCTCTGTGGGATCCTGAATCTGTGGGAGAGGCCTTGGGTATTCACGCGAACATCGTGCGGCTGTCCTCCGAGCGAGTGTGAAATTTACGGGCAAATTCGCGCTCCGGGCTCCTTCGTAGCCGCGCCGGTTACGGCGCGGTCTCCGTGCGGCCGATCAGCACGTCGTCCACTGCCGCCGCGAATTCCTCGAGGTAGGCGGCGCCTTTCGAGTGGTGCGTCATCGCGACAAGCACGTAGTGGCGGCCCGGGCCGGTGACGACGGCGGTGTCGTGCGACCAGGTTTCCCACCAACCGGATTTGCGTCGCACCTCGACCCCGCGACCCGCGAGGCCTTTCACAAAGCGGTCGTTGAGATGCGCGATCTCCGGTGACGCGAAGATCTCGCGCATCACCGCCGACGCGGCCGGCGACACCAGTTTTCCCTGCTCCAGCAGCAGGTAAAAGCGCAACAACTGCCGCACCGTCGCCGCATGCGAATGCCCGCCCACCGGATCTGCGACACGCTCGCTGCCTTTGCCGTAGTGCTTGCCGAACCAAAGTCCGCCACCGCGGGTCGCATCGTAGAACCCGTAGGAGCCGAGCACTTCCTGCACGCGCGCGATGCCGAGCTGGGTGGAAAACTTCGTGGCCAGCTCGTTGTCGGAAACCTTGATCATCTTGCCGAGCTCGCGGCGCGTCGCCGCATCGAGCGCGGCCACGGCCTCGGGGTGAGACTGAAACCACGCGAGGAGAATCGCGATCTTCGGCACGCTCGCCGCGTAGTCGATCGCATCGGGCCGCACCGCCGCGAACCGCCCGGTGCGCAAATCGAGCACGCCCACCGCCGCCTGCTCGGGCGCGAGTCCGTGCTTGGCGCGCAGGCGCGCAGCGATCGCCTCGATCTGGCGCTGCAACGCGGCGTCGGTCGGTGTTTCGAAATTCAGGGAGAGGTCTTGCATCTTCGGGTTCGTCACCGGCGCAATTTTCTCCGCGACCCAGCGGCAGTTGACGACCTTTTCCACGAGATCGAGCGGCACGTAGTAGTATTGGTTGGACGCTTCGAAACCGAGGCGCGAGTCGCGGCTTTGCAGCGCGTGGAGACGCGTGGCGAGGCGCGTTTCGGCGGCGAGACCACGCGACATCGCCGCGACATCGCCGGCGCGCCGCGCGAGCACGAAGCGTGTTTGCTCCGCCGCACTCGCGAAATGAATCGCCGCCACCTCGGCAAACCGCACCTCTTCCGCCAATGCCTCCGCCGGCTGCGGTCGCGCTGCGCGCAAGTGCGCAATCGCCGCATCGAAACCCGTCGCGACTTTTTCCAACTGCCCGGCAAACACCGGCGCCGGGTAGACCGCGCGCCAGCCATCGACGTCGTCGTAGGGGAAGCCGACCATCGTCGACTTGTAGCCGGTCGGCGCGACCCAGAGCGGATTCGCCGGCCCGGTCTGAAGCGGCGCGCGATACACGACGCTCCCGTGGAAGGGAAATTCGCGAAACGCCGCGCTGCACTCCTGCCAAAATTTCACCGCCTCAGCCGCCTGTGCCGCGCCGTGACGCCGGGCCGCGAGCGTGGCGAGCGAACCGCCGGAGAAGATTTCGCCGACCGCCGCGATGTTCGGCGACGGATGCCCGCCGAGGGTCCAACCGAGCATCAAATTTTCGACGCCCGCGGCGCGCACGCCCGCGAGGTGTTGCGCGACGTTGTCGAGCGCGGGGATGAACGGCACCGCGGAGCATTCCCACGTCGTGCCGAGTTGGAGTTTTGCCGCAATAGGCAGCCCGCGGGCTCGCGCCGCCGCCCAGTGTTTCAACGCCCGCGGCCCCGGGCCGATCGCGCTGAGACAATACTCGCCCACGGTCGCTTTGATACCGCCGCGTTCGAGGGGCAGGCTCCATTCGCTCACACTCATCAGCGTCACGCCCGCCGGCAGTTGCGCGATCGCGTCGGTCGCCCATGCATCGGCCCAGCCCCAATCCCACGCGACGAGGCGCTGCTGGCCGCCCCCCGCGCGGATGCCCTCGTGAAACGTCGCGATCACCTCCGCAATCACCGTCGCGGGCTTGCGGTCTTTGCAGTGGGGGCAATCGGCCCCGCGACCCTTCGACCAGCAGTTGGTGAGATTCTCCGAAGCCGAGATCGCAAAAAATCCGCCGAGGTCCGGCACGGCGCGGCACAAATCCGCGACACCCTCGCGCAACCCGTCGCGCACGCCCGCCGCAGTCGTGCAGAGCGCGTTGAATCCCTCCGCCGGCACACCGCGCCAATCCGGATGCTCGGCAAACACCGGCGAGGCCGGCGGCAGCGCGCGCGGCTCGTTGAGGTAGAGGAAAATCTTCACGCCGTGGCGCGCAGCGCGAGCCACGAGGTCACGGAGCGCAGCGCGGCGTTGCTCGATCCCGGCCTCCTTCGCCCACGGGAGCGGCGCGAGGCGCGCGAGCACAGCTTGCAGCCACACGGCATTCACGCCCGACGCCGCGAGGCGCGCGAGGTAGCCGTCGGGATAGGGATCGAGCGCCGGGTCCATCAGCGGATCGCCGTAGAGTGCGAAATACGAATACCCGAGCCGCAGTGGGACTTCGCCCATCTCCCGGCGCGGCGCGTCCGGCACCGCGGCGAGCGGCGCACTGAGTTTCTCGACAAACGAGAAGAGCGGATCACTCCCCTCCAGATCGCCCGTCGGAAAATGTTCGCGCACCACGGCTGCGATTTCCGCCGCGCGCGCGGCTTCAGCCGCCGTCGGCTCCGCCCAGCGCAACGGCTCCGATTTCGGTTTCAGCAGGCCGAGTTTGTGAAACAGAAAATCATCCTCGCGCAGCGCGTAGGCGAGTTCCTCGGCCGTCCACTCGAGCAGGGTGAGCATCTGGTCGTAGGGCAGCAGATGCCAGTTGCGCCGGATGATCGTGAGCGCTGCGCGCCGACGCTGCGTCTCGCTGAGCCCGCGCGGCGTCGGCAACCCCATGCTGCGCCCCACGCGCACGATGTCGTCCGGCTTCGCCCCCACGACCGCCGCAAGACGCGCCGCCGGCACGAGCGACCAATTCCTCCAGACGAACGCATGGAGTCGGCTCGGAAACCACGCCGCATCGAGCGGCGCGGGCGCGCTGCCCATGGGCAACGTGGCGACCGTGACCTCCGCCGCCGCCGCGTTTTTCAGGAGACCGGCGGCACCGCCGACCAACCACACCGAACAGACGAGACCGAGGGAGAAAATGCGTTTCATGGGGTGGTGACGGCAGTCGCCGTGAGTTCCCGCGAGGAGGCGCGATTTTGCGGCGCGCCGCAAGCGCCCGCCGCCTTGACTCGGCGCGCGCGCTTCCAAGAAGTGCGGGATGCTCTTCGCCCCCGCTTTCCCTGCCATGGTTCGCTCCCTCAGTTTGCTCGCCGTCGCCTTGCTGTTGGCCGGCTGCGGCAAATCCGAAAAATCCGCCGCGCCTGCCGCCGCCCCCACGCCGCCGCCAGCGCCGGTTTATGCGGTGATCGAGACGGAAAAAGGTATCGTCGAGTTCGAGTTGCTCACAGGCGACGCGCCGAAGACCACCGAAAACTTCCGTCTGCTCGCCGAGCGCGGCTACTACAACGGCCTCACGTTTCACCGCATCGTGAAAGACTTCATGATTCAGGGTGGCGATCCGCTCGGCGACGGCCGCGGCGGCGAGAGCGCGTGGGGCGGAAAGTTTGACGACGAGATCGTGAAGAACTCCCCGCTTTACCAAAATGGTCTCGGCTACAAACGCGGCATCGTTGCGATGGCCAACGCCGGCCCGAACACCAACGCCAGCCAGTTTTTCATTCTGCACAAAGACTACCCGCTGGCCCCGAACTACCCGATCTTCGGCAGGGTCACCAAGGGCCTCGAAGTCGTGGACGCCCTCGCCGAAGTGCCCACGACCTACGGGATGGGCGGCAAGAGCAAGCCGGTCACGCCGCTGGTGATGAAGAAAGTTTCGATCCGCCGCTGATCGCCGAAGCAGCGGCGGCGTTTCAATCGTCGTCCCGCAATTGTAACGGCTCGCGCATTGACGGAGCGCGCGGTGGTCGGCTTGCTCGCCCCGATGCTGCAATGCAGGTGATATGTCGATCCCCCGACTCTCCAGCGCACACTCGCAAATTTTTCGTGCCGCGCCCGTCGCGCAGGCAGGGATCGTGCTCACCACTGTGATTATTTTTCCGTGTAGTCCCACCCGTCCCACCCACGAATAAAACCAACGCCAATAATGAAACTGCCCCGCCTCGCCAGCATCGCCTGCCTCTTCGCGGCCACCGCCGCGTCTTCGTTCGCCCACATCATCACCAGCTACCAGATGGTGCTCGGCAACCCGAGCGCCGCCGGCACCAGCGCCAGCAACTACCTCATCCAGCGCCCGCAATACGCCCTCGGCTACACCAGCTCCACCGGCATTCCGAAGTGGGTCTCCTGGAGCCTCACTTCCGGCGATCAGGGCAGCGGCCGCTACGACGGTAATTTTATCACCGATACCTCCCTGCCCGCTGGCATGAAGCGCGTGACCCACGCCGACTACACCAACAGCGGCTACGACCGCGGTCACATGTGCCCGAACGCCGACCGCAACGTCACGCTCGACCACTGTAAACAGACTTTCATCCTCACCAACATCCAGCCGCAGAAGCCCGACAACAATCAGGGCATCTGGGCCAACTTCGAGACCTACTGCCGCAATCTCACCAACAGCACCGGCCGCGAAGTGCTCATTATGTCCGGCGGCTACGGCTCCGCGGGCTCGATCGGCACCAACGCCGTCACCGTGCCCACCCACAACTGGAAAATTGCGATTCTCGTGCCCGCCGGTTCCGGCTCCCCGATCACCAAGATCAACGCCAACCCCGCCGGCACCCGCGTGATCGCGCTGCGCGTGCCCAATGTCGCGGGTATCCGCACCACGCCGTGGACCACCTACATCACCACCGCCAGCTCGCTGCAGGGCAGCACCGGCCTCTCGTTCTTCACGGCGTTGAACTCCACCGCGCGCACTACGCTCCTCAACGACAAAGACACCGGCACCAACTAAGCCGGCGCCCCTGCGCGCACCCGCCTCGTGAAAGGCGGGACCAACTCACGCCAAGCCTCCGTCGCTTTTCCACCGCGCGCCTCCGGACGCGCGGTGTTTCATTTTTCACTCCCTCATGTCGCGCCGCACGCTCACCACCATCTTCCTCGCACTCGTCGCCGCGGCAGCTCTCGCCCTTTGGCTCACCAGCACCCCCGCGCCTCGCCGATCAGGCGAGGCGCGCACACCCCCGCCCGCCTCCTCGCCTAAGAAAAATCAGCGCGAATTAGCGGTTCCACCCTCAGTCACTTCCGCCGCGCCCGCCGTATCGCCCCGCGTCCCCGCCGCGCTCGCCGCCGAGCTCGCCCGCCTCCTCGCTCTCCCCGATCCCGGCGAACGCTCCCGCCTCCTCGCGGATTTTTGGCGCCACTGGTTCCCGCTCGACCGCGAGGGCGTTTTCGCGGCCGTCGCCGGTCTGCCGCTCGGTGACGAACGCGCACAGGCGCTCCTCTACGCGCTGCTCGAACTCGCCGCGACCGATCCCGATCGAGCACTCGAACTCGCCGCGCAGCTCGTGCGCGATCCGTCTGACGCGCATCTCTTTTCCTCGCTCTTCGATCTCTTCGCGCGCGCCGATCTCGCCCGCGCCCGCGAGCGTCTCGCCCGCGTGCCCACCGGCCCGGGTTTCGAACCCGCCTGGCGCGCCTACGCCGACGTCCACGCTCGCACCGACCTCGCAGGCGCCCTGCGTTGGGCCCAAGAGCTCGGCGATAGTCCCGCGCGCGCCGTCGCGCTCGAGACCGTGCTCTATTCGCTCGCGGAAAAAGATCCGTTGGCGGCCTTCGAAAACGCACTGCAACTCCTCGGCGGCGAGGCGCGCGACCGCAGCCTCTATCAGGCGTTGATGCAGATCATCCCCACCGATCCCGCCGGCGCCGCACGGCTCATCGTCGGGATGCCGGCCTCGCCGTCGCGCGAGTTGGCCACCGCTGCCGCCGCCCGCGCGTGGGCACACGACGCGCCCGACCGCGCCCTCGCGTGGGCGGCCACGCTGCCCGTGGATGTCGCCGGCTCCGCTGCGCTCGCGACCGCCAACATTTTGGAAATCTGGACGCAGCGCGACCGCGTCGCCGCGCAAGCCGCCCTCGCCGCGCTCCCCGCCGGCGAAGCCCGCGCCGCCGCCGCCGAACGCGTCGCGGCGGCCCTCACCCTCGCGTCGCCGGTGGCCGCGCTCGAGTGGGCGGTGACGCTTCCCGAAGGCGCCACGCAGGAGCGCGCGCTCGCCGGCGCCCTGGCCACGTGGGCGCGCCAAGACCCCGCTGCCGCCGCCGCGTGGACTCTCTCCAGCACGCCGGGCTCCGGCTCCGAGCGCGGCGCTCTCCTCGGCGACGTGATTTCCAACTGGGCGGTGCAGGATCTCCCCGCCGCGCAACGTTACATCGGCACGCTCGCCGACACGGCGGCCCAAGCCAAAGCCGCCGCCGTGCTGGTTCCCTATCTCGTGCGCCAAGACCCCACAGCGGCCCTCACGTGGGCGGAGGGACTGACGCAAATTCCGACGCGCAACGACATCGTGCTCGCCGCCTACCGCGAGTGGCTGACCAACGATCCGGCCGCCGCCCGCGCGTGGGCGTCGACTCGCCCGGTCCCGCCCACACCGTAAAATTGGCCACGGCACCTGCGCTTGCGCGCAATCACGTGCGCCCCACGGCGCGGCGACGGCGGGTCCACACGGCCCCGGCGAGCACGAGTCCGCCGGCGAGCGCGGCATAGGTCGAGGGCTCGGGAATCGCGGAGGCGGCCGTATAGTTGAGGTAAAGGCTGTTGCCCACCTGGCTCACCGAGAGCGTGCCCGTGAAGGCGAGGTTCGCGGTTTCCGCGAAATTGGTAGTGTTGAACGCGAAGGCTCCCGGCGCAAAGCCCGTGATGCCGCCGGCGCCGGTGAGGAAATTCCAACTGTAGTTGGAGTTGTAGTTGAAGTTGGCGGTCGAACCGAAGGCGCCGGAACCATTGAGCGACTCAAGGGAAAGGGTGATCGGATTGCCCACGGTGCCGCCCAGCGAGACCGCGCCGGTGGTGCTCAGCAGATCCCAGCCGTTGCTCGAACTACCGGCGGTGCCGGTGGCGTTGGTGATGCCAAAGGTGAACGTGCTGCCGCCGGCGAGAGACAATGTTTGAAACGTCGCCGCGCCCGTGGTGCGCAGCGCGCCGGGGGAAAACGTGCCGCCACTCGGAACCGCCAGCGCGGCCGAACCGTAGGTGCCCGTCGCAAAGACGGTGCCGGCTTGCGCTGTAATCGTGCCCGCGACCGTGCCGCCGCCACTCAACGTAACCGCGCCGGTGCCTTGTTTCACGAGGTTGCCTGTGCCGGTGAGGCTGGAGCGAATGAGCGTCGAGGAGTCGGAGGTGACGGTGACGGTCGACCCGCCATTCAACTGAACACCGGTAGAGGAGCTGCCCGTGAGCGAGCGGATCGTTTGGCTGGCGCCGATCTCCAGGGTGCCACTGTTGACGCTGACATGCGTGTCACCGAGGGCATTCGTGGCGGCGGCGATGAGCCGGCCGGCGGACACGGTGACATTGCCGGCGAAGGTGTTGGTGTTGCTCAACGTGAGCTGGCCGCCGCCCAGTTTCCCGACATCGCCGCTGCCCGAGATGACTCCGCCGTAGGAGGAGTTGTCGCTGCGGTTGAAATTGAGCGTGGTGCCGCTGCTGAGCGCGATGTTGCCGGAGATGCTACCGGAAGTGCCGCCGGAGCCGATCGCGAGCACGCCCTGCGTGACGGTCGTATTCGCCTGCGTAGAATTTCCGGTGAGGGTGAGCATGCCGGTGGCGATTTTAGTGAGCGTGCCGGTGCCGGACATATTGCCGGCGTAGGTGGTGGCGTTGTTTTTGTTGAAAGTCACGCGGCCGTTGTTGACGACGTCGCCCACGAGGCCTCCGAAAGAGTTGCCGTTGCCGATAATGAGATTGGTGTCGGTAATCGTCGTGCCGCCGGTGTGGCCCCACGCATCGTAAGTTTGCAGATCGTAGGCCCCGGTGAGAGCGACGCTGCCGGCCCCGGTGGTGCCACCGGTGGTGGAGTTGGCCGTGAGGTTGGCGGTAAACGTGGTGCCGCTGCCGACGTCGATGAGGCTGCCGGTGCCACCGCTGTTGTTTCCCACGGTCTGATCGGCGAGGAGCTTGATCGTGCCGAAGCTGCTCAGGGAGAGTTTCGTGGCGGCGGGCAGGGCGTTGGCGACACCGATGACCAATGTGCCCGTGACGCTGGTGCCGCCGGTGTAGGTGTTTTGGCGAGTGAGGGTGACGGTCGTCGAATCTCGCGAACTGGTCGCACCCGAGACCGAGAATGCGTTGAAGGCGCTGCCCGTGCCGGAGATGACTTGGTCGATGGAGACGTTGCCCTGCCGGTAGACGCTGAAGGAGGCGCCAGTGCCCAAAACGACATTGCTCGTGAGCGAACCAGCCGCGACGGTGTTCGATGTTCCGAGGTAGACGCCGCCGGAGTTGATCTGGAGATCGCCGCTGAAAGTGTTGGCACCGCCGAGAAACAGGGAGCCGCCGGAGAAGGTCAGCCCATACGGACCGGAGATTCCGCCGTTCAGCTTGGTGTCGCCCTGCGTCCCGGTGCCGCCGACGCTGACGTTACCGCCGAGGACGATCGGGACATTCGCCGTGAAGCTCATGAAGTTCGTGTTGGTCTTGAGCAGGCTGGTGCCGAGCGTGAGCGTCGCGGAGCCGTCGAGCGTGAAGCCGGTGGAGCCGATGAGCAGTGAGGCGAGCGAGTAGTCCGCATCAAGCACGGGGGTTGTGCGGGTAACACCACTAAGCGTCGCGCTCGCCGTGCCGTTATTCGCCGGAGCGGAACCGAGCGCCCAATTGGCGGGCGTCGAGAAATTGTTGTTGGCCCCGGCGCCGTTCCACGTTTGCGCGATGAGGGGAGAAAATCCCGCGAGGCAGCAGAAGGTGAAAATACGTGGGGAACGCAGCGGATTTAGGAAGGACATCGGAAGTCAGAAGGGGGGAAGCAGCCCCACTTTGCCCGAGCCGCCCGTTTTCACCTATACGTATACTGGCGTATACGCACGGTCGCCCCGCCTGCCACCGCACCCGTCAACACCTCACAGCAACGACATGCCCTTCGGTGTGCGCACGACGGTCGTGCCGGCGATCTTGTCGTGCCAGGATTGGCGGTCGGCATCGAAGATAACCCACAGGAAACCGAGCCCGCCGACCGCCAGCGAGAGGAAGCAACTGAGCGCGCGCACAATTGCGGTGGGCCAGTCGATGGGGCGATCGTCG
>CALRZR010000211.1:0-13975 GCA_943372705.1 Opitutus sp. GAS368
CGATGCCCCGGCCCGCCGTTCGGCGATCAATACGTCGCGATACGGCTCCAAGGCGGTGAACCGCTGGGAGCGTGGACGGCGCCCCGCCGCGACCAGTTGGGCCAACTTCAGTGCGTCGCCGGTGAAGCCCGCGACGGTCGGTTCGCCGACGACCGGTGAAACCTCGGGCAAACCTTTGCCACCCTCTTGCGCAGTATCGGGCAGCGTCGCGTGGAAGGCCGGTGATGTCCCGGTCGAGTCGGGGGCGAGTGAAAGTTGTTCTCCGGCGGATGCCGGGCCGTTGGTCGTTTGCATGCCGGTAAAATACCGGGCACGGCCCGGTCGCGCAATGGGCGCATCCTGGTCCGAATCTAAGCCGAAAGGCTTAGACGTTGGTGTCCCTGACCACTGCTTTATTTTGATTTTGGCGTGTAGCCATGAAGATTTGAATACGCTCATTGCTGGTTCGCGTAAAGAAGCGGTCGTTCCTTCCTCACTCAGGTTGGATTTGGCTGAGTCGCGTAGTGGAGTAGCGCGTTCCCGTCGTTCGTCTTTCAGCGGTCGTGACAGTGGCGGTCGTGAAGAGGGAGGTTCACGATGCTGACGATTCAACCCTCCAAGGAGTTCAGTCATGCCTTGGGAGAATACCTTCGTCAGGCTGACTATTATTCCGAGGGCATGAAGGTTGCAGGCCGTTGCTTCGGCCAACTCTGCGCCGCGGTCGGGTTGACCGTAAACTCGGCGATTTCCGACGAAGCGTTCGCACGCGTAGCCAGCAATCACCACGCCCTCACCGGCGACCAACTCACGGAACGCATGAAGACGAACCGCCGCGCCGGCTACGACGCGACGTTCAACGCCCCGAAGTCCGTATCCATCCAAGCATTTCTCGGCGGTGACGAGCGCCTGATCGCCGCGCACGAAACCGCCGTCGCCGAGGCCCTCGTCGAATTGGAAACCTTCGCGCGACGGCAGGACGGGCAAGGCATCAACAAACGCCACGTCCCGACCGGGCAACTGGCCGGGGCAATCTTCCGCCACGGCGAAAGTCGCGCCCTCGATCCCCATCTGCATTCCCACGTCTTCCTGTTCAACGTGACGGCGGATCGTTCCCAGCCGGGGCGACTGACCGCCCTCGAATCCTCCGCCATCTTTGAGCACGCGCCCTACCTGACCGAGGTCTACCGCAATGTTATGGCCCGGGAAGTTCGCGCCCTTGGCTACGCCATCGAACGGCGCGGGCACGGGTTTGAATTGTCCGACGTCCCCCGCCCCCTGCTCGAACGTTTCTCCAAGCGCGCCAAGGAGCGCGACCGGGTCGTCGCGGCTCGCGAAGCAGAACTCGGCCGCGAACTTTCCCGCGACGAAATCGCCCTGCTGGTTCGGGAACACCGACCGAAAAAACATTACGAGCTTTCCCCGGACGATGTCCGGAAACAGCAGGAAGCGCAGGTGAGCGCGGATGAACTGCAACATCTGTGCGGGCTCCGAACGGCGAGACCCGCAGCCGCGCCGCAGGTCGATTCCCTCGACGCCGTGATCCGCCAAACGGCCGAGCACCTCTTTGAACGCAAGACAGTCGTGCCCTTGCGCGAGTTTACCGCCGAGGTGATTCGCCAAACCTACGGCGAGCATTCCTTGGCCGAGATCAAGGCGGCAGTCCACCGCGCGCCGGCCGGCCTCCTGGTCGCGGACAATAAGGTAAGTTCCGAGGCCGCGCTCGCAGCCGAACGCACGTTGGTCGCCAAAGTGAACGCCGGCGTCGCCCAATACGGTGAGTTGGGCTTCTTGTCACGGGACGCCCTGTCCACGGTCTCGGCTGAACAGCGCGGTGCCTTGGCCACATTGCTCAATTCGTGCGACCGGGTGACGATTTTTCGCGGGCGAGCCGGCACGGGTAAGACGACCACCCTCGCGCACGCGATCGAGGGCATGGCCGCGATCACACGCGAAGTCGCCTGCTTCGCGCCGAGCACTCAGGCCGTGAGCCTGCTCCAACAGGACGGCGCCCACCAGCTCCGCGCCGGGCGAAAGGCGGCGGGCGAAGCGCTCGCTGCCGCCGGCACGGTCCAGCGACTGCTCGTCGATTCGGCGCAACAGGTTTCGATCAAGGGCAAGCTCGTGATCGTCGATGAATACGGCCTGCTGTCCGTCGGGCAGCTCAACGACCTCGTGAGCATCGCAGAAAAACAGGGAGCCCGTCTGCTGCTGGTCGGCGATTCCGCCCAACACAAAAGCGTCGAGGCCGGCGACGGGGCCAGAATCATGGAGCGGGAAACCCGCGCCACGGTGGCGGAGTTGCGGCAAATCCGGCGCCAATCGGCCAACCCCGCCTACTTGGCCGCAGCGCAAGACCTCGCCGCTGGCCGCATCGGCTCCGCTTTGGGTAAACTCGACGCCATGGGGGCCGTCGTTGAAATCGGAAATCCCGGGGAACGGCGTAGGCGCATGGTCGAAGAATGGCACGCTGCGACGCAACGCACCACGAGCGTCCGCACGATGACAGGAGTGCAAGAGCGGGCGCTAACCGCGCTGATGGTCGCTCCGACGTGGCAGGAGATTGACGCGTTGAATGCGTGCGCCCGGGCCAAGCTGCGGGCGAACCGGCAAATTTCCGGCGACGAGCAGACCTTTGTGTCGCTCGTGGCTAAGAACTGGACCAAAGCCCAGCAAAAGCAGGTGCGGAACTATCAGCCGGGCGACGTGCTCGTGGTTCATAAATCGACGAAGCATTTCCGGAAACACGACGAACTCCGCGTGGTGCGTCGGGAAGCGGATCGGCTCGTAGTTTCGCGCAGAGGCGAGGAATTTTCGGTGTCGCCCCGACAATCGGGGCAGACGTGGGTAGTCTGCGACGAACGCCCCCTTGCCGTCGCCGCGGGTGACCGGCTGCGATTGCGCTCCATCGGTCGCGCCATCGCCAGCTCGGGTGAGCGCCGCGCGCTCGCGAACGGCACGACGGTGTCCGTCAAGTCGGTCGATGCCTCGGGACGACTCGTGCTCGCCGACGGCTCCACCCTCGCGACGCGTCAGGTCATCCACGGCTACGCCCTGACCTCGCACGCCGCGCAGGGACTCACCGTCGATCACGTCTTCCTCGCCGGCGCAAATTCGCGGGAGGGGTTGTATGTTTCGGCGACGCGCGGTCGCGAGGGCATCCGAATTTTCGTGCCGGACCGCGAGGCGTTCCTTGATGCGGCCGGATTACGTTCCGAGGCGCGCATGTCAGCACTGGAGTTTGCGCGCCTGCGCGATGCGGTGGTGCCACCTGGGTTGCCGCGCTGGCTCGAACCGCTGCGACAAACGGTGCGCTATCTCGGCTGGGTGCGCCAACGTCGCGCAGGGGGATATTCGCCGTCGGACCATCATTCCGACCGGCGCGGCGTCGGCGTGCTTGAGGCGCCGGCGGCACGTATTCGCATATGAGCCGGGAAAATCATGGCTGCTTCCGGGAGGACCGAGCCCCGCAGGTTTTTCTTTCGTTAGAAACTCCACGGGAGCGCCGCGCCCTGCCGTATGCGCTCCTCGTCGACATCGAAATCGCCGCCGACTCCACCCTCCTCAAACTCGTTTTCTCACACTACGAAGTCCTGGTGCGCGGCAGTCGACTCGACGTGATCTATGAAAGCGTGCGCGCAGCCAGTTGCGCCGCGATCTTACCGGGCCAAGCTACCGACCCGTATACAACTCCCGCGAAGACCACCGCGACGGTGACGGAAATCCGTATCAAACCCGTGAATTAGCTAGATTGACCAAACTGTGGGCAGTTCGTTGGGACTGGCCCGTCGGATTGATGCAGTCGCAACGCGCTGGCTACTTCGCGTTTCTCCCGATGATGGCCAGCCAGTCCTCGGCAGTTGGGGCCTTGAGGGTGGCGCTGGCGCCGCCGCGGACTTTTCCGGCGGGCTGCAACGCGCCGCCTTCGCGGGGATTGAACCACGAAAGCGAGAACTCGCCGTCGGTCTTAGTGAGGTCGAGCGTGGAGGTGCCACCTTTCGGCAAGTAGACGAGGTAGAGCGAGCCGGACTGCGCGAGGCAGTAGACGGAGTTGTCGTGCGCGGCGTTGCCGACGAGTTCGTCGGCGTTGGTCATCCGATCAACCGGGATTTTTTGGTCGCGGAAGAAGCCGAGGGCGATGCGGCAGTAGTCCCAGGATTTGTCACGGCTGCGGAAATCCTCAAGGAGGAGATCATTTTCGGGCAGTTGGTATCCAAAATAATATTCTACGCCGGCGCCGCCGGCCATGAAGGTGCCCCAGAGCGTGTTCTTGCGGATGTCGTGGAGATCGTAGCCGACGGGTTTTCCGACTTTGTTGAGGCCGGCGAAACCTTGATAGCCGGGATCGGGCGGCACGCCTTGGTTGGCGGGATTCTGCTCGTCGTTGCAAACGACCCAGGGGCGGCCGGCGGCGGCGGAGGCGCGGACCCATTTGAGGGTCCACTGGTGGGCGGCCTTCCAACTGTTCTGAGTGGATGCGCCCGTGATCACGGACTGCTTGCCGAGAAGGGCGCCGTAGACTTCGTCCTGCTGGTTGGGAAAGCTGTGGATGACGATCAGGTGATCGTAAGGGTCAGTGTCCTGGATGAACTTCGCCATGGCGCGCTGCTCCTCGGGGGTCTGGGTGTTTTCTTCGCCGAGATTCCAGTTGAGGGCGAGGAGGTGGCCGAAGCGCGCGATGAGCTCGCGCAGGTAGAGCCGGCGTTCGGGGCCGCAGGCGCCGCCGTCGAGAGATTCGGGCACGCGGCCGGGTCGCTTCTGGGCGCCGATGCGGTCGTCGTCGCTTTCGTTTTCCTGGAGCTTGAAATGGAGAAACACGCCGCGGGCCTGCGCGTGCTCGAAGACGATGCCCCACTGGTCGAGGCGAGAGCAGTCGTAGTGGAGCTTCTCGTTGCGAGCGACGAAGGGCCAGATGTTGTCGCCGTCGCCGGCGGCGTTGTAAGTGAGGAAGGAGACCGCATTCACGCCCTTCGAGCCAAGGTAGTTCATGGCGCCGATGAGGCCTTTGCCTTTGCCGCCCTTCCAAGTGGGATCGCCTTGGCGCCAGTCGCCGACGTGCGGTGTCCACGTTTTAAGCGGGACTTCTTTCTTGAGCGCGAGGGTGTCGTCGAAGTCGGCGTAGGCGAGGAGCGTCTCGGGTGCGTCGGCGCCGGCTTTCAGGAAGGGCTGGCCGCTGCCGGCGGCGACGAGGTAGTGGCTGCCATTGTAGGTGAGGCGGCCGCCGGCGCGGAAATCGGCGCCGGTCTTATTGGTGGTGCCGACGGTGAAGGAGCCCGTCAGGCCGTCGTAGGGGGCGAGTGCTTTGCCGTTGCCGTGGGTGGCGGCGCTGGGGCCCGCGGTGAAGGACACGCGATAGTTCCACTTGCCGGGCTTGTCGGGTGAGAGGTGGGCGCGCCAGACGGTGCCGGCGGTGGCGGAGGTCTCGGCAGCTTTGCCGTCGGCGGCGAAGTAGCCGGGCACCACGTAGGAGGGCTGGCCGGACTCGTGGGTGAACGTCACGTTGAAACGGTATCCGGTAAACGGATTTGGCGCAGTGTCGGTCTCGGCGGCGAAGGGGCCGGCGAGGTCGAGGGTCACTTTGTGCCACTGGCGGAGTTCGCCGGCGATCTGCACGCTGGAGTTGCCCGGGGTTTGGCGGGGGACGGGGCGGAATAGTTTTTCGCGTTGGGCGGCGGCGAGCGTGAGCTGCGACTGGCCGTGGCCGACGGTGGCGGGGTTGCGGGGGATAAAGACGACTTTGGACCAGCGGGCGCGGGCCCACTCCTGACCATCCTTCGAGCCGATGCGCGCACGCACTTCGACGAGCGTGCCCTCGCTGACATCGACATCAAACCACCCGCCGTTGTAGCGCTCACCTTCCTCGAATTGAGCGTTGGAAAGAGGCGGGGTGTAGCGCCCGAGCAGTTTGTCGGCGAGATAGACCTCGTAGGTCGACGAGCCGTCGTTTTCGCCGACGGTGTGGAGCTGCACGCTGTAGACGCCGTTGCGGGCGGGCACTGGGAACTTGACCGAGGCTTCCTTGCGCTCGGTGGGGTTGATCGCGGCCCACTTGCCTTGGTCGAGGTAGAAGCCGGTGCCGGCGAGGTTGATGGCGGAGGCGAGCACGGTGGCCGAGGTAGAGGCATCGGCCGCCGTGGCGGCAGCCGGTTGTTTCGGGGCGGTTTGCTTTTTCGGAGCCGCCTGCTTCGGCGACAGCGGCGTGAGCGGCGGCGATTCCCGATAGTTCGCGGGCTGGGCAAACGCCGGAGGCAGCCGACCACTCGCGACCCGCGGCGCGGGACCGGTGTCCGTGGGGACGTAGTTCGCGTCTGTCGTCATGAGCCACTTGTCGATTTCGAAGCCATCCTCGCGCATCGAAATCTGCACGACGTGCTCGCCGGCCGTCGGGACATCGAGGAAGAGCTGGCCGGGCACGCCGACGTGGACCTGCTCGGTGCGCTGGCGGCTGTCCCATTGCCACGCGTTTTTCTTCACCGTCTGCCAGCGGCGGCCGCTCTCGGGCCACTGGCCGTTGAGGCCGACGTGCAGGCCGTTGTCCTCGCCGCCAGTCGAGTAGATGCGCGCCCAGAAGTGGTAGCGGCCCGGCGTGGCGAAGCGGACCTTGTAGGAGAGCACGGCGATCTTGCCGGGGTCGTCGGAGAAATTTTCGCCGGCGATCAGTTTCTCGTCGTGGGTCCAGCGGGTGTCGGGGAGGGCCTCGAGGTAGGCGCCGCCGCTGGCGCCGGCGACGTGCGTGCCGTCGGTGTCGGGCGTGAGCTTCGGGTGCGCCGCGGGTGTGGTGAGGTGCCACGCGCGTTTGCCGGCGAGCTCCTGCTTGAAGAAATGCTCAGCCTCGACGGTGACGAGCCCGCCCTGTTCGGCGAACACAAGATCGGCGGAGGCAAGCGGCGGAGGGACAGCGGCAAGGGCAAGGACGGGCGCGAGAAGCGGGCCGACGCGGAGCAGGGCAGACAGTGTTTTCATGGCGGAGGTTTCAGGTGGGGCGAAGCAGACGGACGAGATCGGCGAGGGCGGAATCGGAGCCGACGTTTCCGGGGAAGACGATGTAGCCGAGGCCGGGGAATTTGGCCTCGGGGCCGAGCTGCCAAACGGGAACGCCGGGCAGGGCTTGGCCGAGGACTACGGCGCGGCGGACGCCGAGACCGAGCGTAGCGGTGTCGCTGGAGGTGATGCCGCCCTTTGCGATCAGGTAGCGCGGGGCGACGGCGAGATGTCGCACGAGATGGATCAGCGCGTCGGAGACACGGCGTCCGATGGAGAGGCTCGCGGCGGCGTCGGAGCCTGTGACGAGTTGGCGGCTGGTGTAGACGACGGTGTCGTGGCCGGTTGCGAGGGCGGTGTTGAGTGCGATCAACGTGGCGGCGAGGGTCGATTCGCGGCGTGATTCATCGAGCAGGGCGCCGACATCGACTTCGATGGGCGTGACCGGGGAGGTCGCGAGCAGGGCGGAGAGCTGGGTGCTGGTTTTGGGCACGTAGGAGCCGACGAGTGTGAGGCCGCCGTGGGCGTTGGGCAGGCTGAACGCGGCGGGCGCGAGCAGCGCGTGCTGCGGCGACCGGCCGATGCGCGCGGCGACGAAGCCGGCGGCGGTGCGGAAAAGAAATCGTGCGCCGGCGGCTTCAGCTGCGAGCGTGGCGGCGGCGAAGACCTCGATGTCGCGCGGCGCGGCGGCGTTGACGACGCAGACAGAGCCGCGTGGGAGGGCTCGGAGGAGAGAGGTGACCGCGGCCGGACCACCGAGGCGGAGGGTTTCGAGGGAGATCGTGGCAACGTCGGCGGCGGGGGTGCGCCCGGCGGTTTTCTCTTCGACCCACGACGGAAGGTGAGAGTGGCGGTAGCCGAAGGCGGCATCGCGGGCGAAGGGCGTCTCGGCTGCGGGGACGAGGCGGTCGCCCTCGGCGACATAGTGGGTGTCGTGCAGCGTGTAGCGGCCACCGGCTTCGAAGTAGGGTGAGATAAAGGTGGCGTCGAAGGGACCGAGAATTTCAGCGAGCGTATCGGTTTCGAGCGGGTAGTAACCGCGCAGCGTGGAGTCGCTGCGACTGGCGACGGTGAACGCGCGGCCCGTGGCGGCGGAGGCTGCGCGGAGATTCGCCGCCAGCTCGAGGTGGAGGGCGCGCGAGGCCGGCGCAGTGAGGCTGCGAGAATTGGTGAGGATGTAGAAACAGGCGGGCGCGGCGGTGAGCTCGGCGGTGAGCGTCGCCGCGTCCCACGTGGTGACGACGGCGATGTCGCGCACGGTCTGCGTGCCGGTGGGATCATCGTCGAGGACGACGAGCGTGCGGCCCGATGCGGATGCAGCGATGGCGTTGGCCGGGAGCAGATCGGCCGGCCAGACGGGAGGGAGCGCGGCAAACGTCGCGCTCTTGGAGACGATAGGGGAATCAGGCACCGGTGACTTCGACCTGAACATTCTGGGTGGCGGACTTCACGAGGAAGAGTGCGCGTTTCCCCTGTGTGCCCTGATGCGGCGGCGGCGATTGAGTGGCGAGGCCGGCGGCGGTGAGTTCCGCGTGGGCGGCGGAGACGTTGTCCACCTTGAAACAGAAATGATGGAGGCCGGGGCCGTTTTTCGCGAGCCAGCCTTGCAGGGGATGATCGGGGGTAAGGGGCTCGACGAGTTGGAGGTGGGTGTTGCTGAGGTCGAGGTGGGTGAGGCGAACCGCGCCGCCGTTGACGATTTCGGAGCAGATGACGGCGAAGCCGAGTTTGTCGCGCCAGACGGTGAGTGCCTCCTCGGTGGAGGGGACGACGATGGCGAGGTGATCGAGACCCTGGTGTTTCATGTCAGGAGGAGAGGTGGACCACCTGACCGCTCGCCTGAGAGTGGTAGCAGGCTTCCATCAGCGCGGTAGATTTTAGGTAGTCCTCGCCGGTGTTTTCGAAGGGCGCGCCGCTCGTCATGCAATCGACGAAGTGACGCTGGATGGCGTAGACACAGTCGCCGGCGAAGCCTTCGCGCGTGTGAGCGTAGTCGAGCAAGCGCGTGGGCTGACCGAGCGGTTTGAGCGAGAGGTTGCCCTCTAGGTCGAGCTCGACGTGGCCCTTGCTGCCATCGAGGCGGACGAGGCCGAAGGTGTAGCGCGGGTTGGTGGAGTCGGATTCGTTGTAGCGCGAGGCGTCGAGGATCGCAGTCGCGCCGCTCGCGAAACCACAGACGATCTGGGCGGCGTCTTCGCCGAGGATCGCGGGATTGCGTTTTTGGAAACGCGTGTAGACGGAGGAGATTTCGCCGCCGAGGTAGCGAAACGTATCGAGAAAGTGGACGCCGGTTTCGTAGCAGAAGAGGCGCGGGTAGGTGCGGAAGAATGGCTGGCGGGCGAGGTAGGCGTCGTCTTGCCAGCCGTCACCAAGGCGAGTGTGGATGTTGATGGAGAAGAGTTCGCCGAGCGTGCCGGCATCGAGGAGGCGGCGCATCTCGCGATACCACGGTTGCCAGCGAAAGTTTTCGTGGATCATCAGGCGCACGCCGGCGCGGCGGGCGGTGTCGACGACGGCGACGCATTCGGCGAAGGTGGGCGCGATGGGCTTCTGGCAAATGATCGCGATGCCGCGTGCAGCGGCGAGTTTGACGACTTCAAGGTGCGTCTCGGGCGGCGTGATGATGTCGACGAAGTCCGGCTTTTCGCGGTCGAACATCGTAGTGAGATCGGTCCACGCGTAGGCGCGTGGTATGCGGTGGAGCGCGGCGGCTTCACGGGCCTTTTCGACGGAGCGGTTGGCGAGGGCGACGATCTCGACCTCCGGGAGGCGGGCCCACGCTTCGTATTGGAAGCGGCTGAAGTAGCCGGCGCCGAGACAGACACCACGGAGTTTTTTCATGGGACTTCGGAGATTTTTTTCGTCGAGTCGGCGAACGCCCAGCACGCAGCGGCGAGGAGGCTGCAACCCGCGATGATATAGAAAAAGACGTTGGCGCTGCCGGTCCACGCGAGGAGGAAGGGGAAGGCGGGACCAATAATGGCCGAGCCGATGTTGCCGGCCATGTTCATGGTGCCGGAGACCTGGCCGGCGTGCTTTTGCCCGATGTCGATGCAGAAGGACCACGACGGGCTGAGGATCATGTCGACGCCGAACACGGCGAGGGAGAGCCAGAAGATGGCGGGGCCGACCGCGGACTGTTGCACGCTCATGACCATGCCGATGGCGGTGAGGAGGAAGCCGACGATGGCGGGAAGTTTACGCGAGAGGGCGTGACGGCCGGTGGCGTAGATACGATCGACGAGCCAGCCGGAGATCACGTTGCCCAGCGCGCCGCAGAGGAGCGGCACCATGCTGTAGAGGCCGGCATCAGCGGAGTTAAGATCATAGGTTTTTTTCACGTGCGGGTAGAGCCACGTGAGGCAGAAAAATGTGGTGAAATTGGCGAAGAGATACTGGGTCATCATCAGCCAGAGGCCCGACGAACGCAGCATGTGCAGAATGGGCATCTTGCCGGGCGGAGTGGTGTCGGCGCCGGACTGGCGGTTCGCGATGATGTAGGCGAGTTCCTCCGGCGACATGTTGGGATGGTCGGCAGGGTCGTCGCGGAACCAGAGCCACCAGGCGACCGACCAGACACAGCCGATGACCATCAAAATCACGAACGTCTGCTTCCAGCCGAGAGAGTCGATGGCCGTCGCGAGGACCGGGAGGGCGAAGGCGGCGCCGAGGCGCGATCCGGAGAAATTGATGCCTTTGACGAGACCGCGCTCGCGCGTCGGTATCCAAGAATACACGGCGCGGGCCATGCCGGGGAATGCGCCGGCCTCACCTGCGCCAAAGAGGAATCGAATCACGAGGAGCGATGAGTAGTTCCAAGCGAGTGCGGTGAGGCCAGTAAAGACCGACCAAACGGCGACGATGGCCGCGAGGATTTTGCGGCCACCGATCTTGTCGGCCAACATGCCCGAGGGCGTTTGGAAGAGCGCGTAGCCGAGGGCAAAGGCGGACATGACCCAGCCAAATTGGGTGTCGGTAAGACCGAGTTCTTTGGTGATCGGGCCCTTGGCAGTCGAGATGCAGACGCGGTCCACGTAGAGGAGCACGGAGAGGAGAAAGGTGCCGGTGACGACGAGGGCGCGACTAGGAATCATGGAGGGGGCGAACAGCGCAGGGTGCGGGGTGGAGATCAGGCGCGCGGCCAAGTCTCGGGCGGAGAGTCGTAGGCGAACGCGCGGACGGGACAGCCGTCACCGCCGGAGAGTTTGAGCGGTAGCGCGTGAAAGAAAACGCGGGGCTGGGTGAGCTGATCGAGGTGCGCGAGGCCTTCGACAATGGTTACGCCGCCACGAAGCAGGAGTTGGTGGATGCGGATGACCTCGGGGAGGTGGTTAACGTTGGCGATGGAGGGAGGTTCGACGCCGAGGATTTTTACGCGGCGGGCAACGCACCAAGCGGCGAGTTCATCGGAAATGCGCGGAAGTCCATCGCGGTAGATGGCGGGGTTGTTGGCGTGGAGGTGCCAATCGGTGCGAAGTAAGAGGCTCTCGCCGTCGACGAAGTTGTCGGCGACAGGACCGAGGTGCGCGACGGTGAGTAGGGTGCCGGGGGCGACGGGAGTGAGATTGACGACGACGGCGGGACCGAGGCAGAGCGAGAGGGGTTTGGTGTCGATGGTTTCGGGACCGGCTTCGGAATGGATCTGGGTGTCCATGTGGGTGCCGGCGTGTGAGTAGAGGTGCCACGTGGCGGCGTTCCAGCCGTGGGGCTCGAACATGTATTGGGGTTCCATGGACACGCCGCGTTGGCCGGGAGTGAGCGGCAAGGTGAGATCGACGAGGCGCGGCGTGGACATGGGAGGACGGGCCGGGGCGGGCAATCTGCGGATCAGGGTTTGGGGAGGACCGTCTGCGTCGGGTCGGCGGGAAGCGCCGTGAGATCGATCGGCTGCGTGTGGCGGGCAAGATCGGTCGTCAGGATTCGGACATTTTTCCAACGGATCAGGTTTTTTTCCTGCGCGACATCGCCTTTGGCGGGGAACGAGTGAATTTTGAAGGCGATGTGACCGCGGGGGTATTTGTTGTCGAGCAGATGCGCGGTGGGAATGCCGTTCACCCAAATCTTGATTTCGCGGCCAATGGCCTCGATGCGGAAGCGAGCCCATTCGTTGAACTTGTAAGCAGTGCGACCGCGGTCGTTGGTCTTGAGGGTTTGGAGCCAGAGCCAGTTCTTGCCGTAGTCGTCGAAGATGCCGCCGGTCCATTGGCGAGTGGGCGACGGGTCCACTTTCATCTGGTAGCCGTGAAGGCGGACACTGGCATTGGCGGGTGTCTCGATGCAGCGAAACAGCACGCCGGTGTTGAAACCGCCGGTTTGGTAGCAATCGACCTCAAGGATGAAGTCGCCGAATTCTTCTTCGGTGCAGAAAAATGTATGCTCGGGCGTGCCGCGAATCATGTGGCCGACGAGTTCGCCGTTGGTGACGTAGGCGGAGGCCTTGGGGGTAGCGCCGACGATTTTCCAGCCGGTGAGGTCGCGGCCGTTGAAGAGGTCGCGCCAAGCGGGTTCGGCGGCGGTGGCCACGAGTGAGCAGAGCGAAGCGAGAACAAGGATCAGCGGGGTCTTCATGTGAGTGCTTGGCAGACGAGGTTGCCCATTTGGGTAGTGGAAGTTTTCCCGCCGAGATCGACGGTGCGGTGATCGGGGTCGGCGAGGACGTTGGCAACGGCGGCGGTGACCATACGCGCTCCACGGATCGTCTCCGGGTGATCGAGCCAATCGAGCATCATCGCGACGGAGAGAATGGTGGCCACGGGGTTGGCAATACCATGGCCGGCAATCGCGGGGGCGGTGCCGTGTGAAGGTTGGAATACACCGTAGGTTTCGCCGACGTCGGCCGACGGGGCCATCCCCATACCGCCGACAATGCCGGCCCCGAGGTCAGAAAGAATGTCCCCGAACATGTTTTCGGTCACCATCACATCGAAGGTTTCCGGGCGTTGCACGAGGAACAGGGCCATCGCATCGACGTAGACGCGTTCGGTCGTGACAGCGGGAAATTCACGGGCGATCTCATCGAAAATTTTGCGGAAAAATGCCATCGACGGGAGCACGTTGGCCTTGTCGACGAGGGTGCAGTGTTTGCGGCGTTTGAGCGCGAGCTTGAAGGCTTCGCGGCAGACACGCTCGGCGCCTCGGCGCGTGATCTTCATGGTATCGGTCTCGAAGTCGCGGCCGGACTGGCGGGGCGTGAGGCGCTCGGAAAAGAGGCCTTCGCAGTTTTCGCGGATGATGACGAAATCGATGGGGCGGCCGGTGGCGCCGCCGTAGCCTTTGAGCGGGGTATGCGACTCGTGAAAGAGTTGGATGGGGCGCACGCCGTTGAAAAGGTCGAGTTGTTCGCGGAGATCGATCTGGGGCGTCATCTCGACGCCGTTGGGCCAACGGACCGACGGCAGACCCATGGCCCCGAGAAGAATCGCGTCGGCTTCGCGGATGCGGTTGAGGGTGGCGGGAGGGAGTGGATCGCCGCTGCGGAGATATTCACCCGCTCCGACCGAGTGCTCGACGAGATCGAAACGGACGCCGGAGAGCACGGCTTCGACGGCGCGCAGCACTTTTACGCCCTCGGCCACAACTTCGGGTCCGATGCCGTCGCCGCCGAGGATCGCAATCTTGAAGGGGGTGATCATGCGACCAGGATGATAGCAGGTTGCTCCGGTTTTGGGCAGGAGTTATTCCACATTAAATCTGAGAAATTGCGTCGTCTAGCAACAGGAGCATCGGCATGGTCGAAGGATGAAACCGGAGCGCCACCGCCCCTGAAACATCCGCGACCGTCGAAGAGGCGTTGCGCGCGAACATGAAAAAGGTCCCGAAAGTTGCCCTGTTGGTGGAGACCTCGAACAGCTATGCGCGCGAGCTGCTCCATGGAGTGCGGTCCTGGGTGCGAGAGAACGGACCTTGGTCGATCCGGCTGACCGAACAGGGGCGCGGGGCAGCGGTGCCGGAGTGGCTGCGGCATTGGAATGGAGACGGGGTGATCGCGCGCGTGGAGAGCGCTCAGATCGCGCGCGAA
>CALRZR010000212.1:0-13916 GCA_943372705.1 Opitutus sp. GAS368
CGTGCTCGGGGCGGACTACGACGCTGAAGTCGTGGAGATGCACCACCGGTTCAAAAAAGACGCGCCCAGCGGCACCGCCGCGCGCCTCCTCGAAATCATCCTCGAAGAACGCAAACTCACGGCCGACGCACTGCGCCATGGCCGCGAAGGCATCGTGGGCGCGCGCACGCCGACGGAAGTGGGCATCCACGCCCTCCGCGGCGGCGACGTCGTGGGCGACCACACGGTGCTGTTTGCCGCGCTCGGCGAACGCGTGGAACTCACCCACAAGGCGAGCGACCGCGGGATCTTTGCCCGGGGCGCGCTCCGCGCCGCACAATGGGTCGCGACGCAGCCGGCGGGCGTTTACGACATGCAGGATGTGTTGGGCCTGAAATGAGTCTTCCCGCGGTGCGCCCGCTGCGCCCCGCGCCCCGCCCGGGCCGCCGCGCCCTCCCCCGCTCTCTCTTCCCATGATCATCTCCATCCAAGGCACGCTGGCCGCGGCCACCCCGCTGCACGCGATCATCGAACTGAACGGGTTTGGCTACGAAGTGCACGTGCCCGTGACGACGGCCGAGAAGCTGCCGCAACCGGGCGCCACGGTGAAACTCCACACCCTCGTGATCTACCGCGAGGATGCGCAGACGCTCTACGGATTTTCCACGCCGGCGGAGCGCGATTTTTTCCGCCTGATGATCGAGAACGTGACGGGTGTCGGCCCGAAAGGCGCCCTCGGCATCATGAGCCGCCTCTCGCTCTCGTCGCTGGAAAGCGCGATCCGCGCGGGTGACATCGCCTCCCTCGCGAAAACGCCCGGCATCGGCAAAAAAACCGCCGAACGCCTCGTGGTGGAGCTGCGCGCGAAAGTCGGGGCTTTCACCGGCTCCGCGGACGTGCTCGGCGCGGACGAAACCGCCGCGGCCACGCCAACGGAAAGCGCACATCGCGACGCGGTGGCGGCATTGGTGGCCCTCGGCTACAAGGGCGCAGACGCCGATCAGGCGGTGCGCCACGCGGCCCTCGCCCTCGGGGCCAAAGCCACGACCGAAGCGCTCATCAAAAAAGCGCTGAGCTGAGGCGCGCGGGCACAAAAAAGGGCGGACCGTAAGTCCGCCCGGGAAAAATCGCGACGCCGCGCGGCGTGGCTTATTTGTTGAACTGAAACGCCGTCATCTCGACGACACCCTGCTGCGCCGGACGCGGGCGGGCTTGGTAGACGGGCGTCTGGGTGACATCGGCGGGGCGCGCATCAAAGCGCAACTCCTCCACCTGCACCCGCTGCATCGGGGCGATCTGCAAACCGCGGATCCAATCCAACTGGGGCGCCGGCTCGGTGTGAACCGTCGACGCGACATTCGTCCACTGGTTGCCCAGCGAGAGCGAGCCGGCCACGAGCACGGGCTGCAACTCGGCGCGGCGGGCGGCCGGAATGGTGACCGTGCGGGCCTTGAGGGCGGCCGCCGGAATAGTCTCCGCGGGGGCGACAACGACCTTGGTCTCGACAGGAGCGACGGCGGCAAATGCCGGCGCGGCCGGGGCGCTCTCGGTGGGAGCTGCGGGCCGGTTGACAAAAATCACCGCCACGCAGGCGGCGGCGGCGACCAGACCGCCCACGGCGAAGAGCCCCGGGCCCCATGAGGCGCGGCGCGGTTCGAAGGCGACCACCTTGCGGGCCTCGTCGGGCGAGGCGGCGGGTGTGGTGGCAAAGTCTTGGGCGAGGAGCGTGCAGGCCTTCTGCATGCGGCAGTATTGCTGGTAAACGCGGCGGCGCGCGGGATTGCCCTGCACCTCGGCCTCGAGCCGCGCGGCATCGGCCGGGGAGATCTCGTGGTCGAGGTAGAGGTTGAGCAGTTCGATGAATTCCGAATCTTTCATGGCGGTCGTGGTGGTGGTCAGGCGGTCAGTCAGTCCGGTCAGTGTTTGAAATCTTCACCGAGCTTCGAGCGCAGGCTTTCGCGGGCGCGGGCGATGCGGCTTTTCACGGTGCCCACGGAGATGCCGAGAATGGCGGCGATCTCTTCGTAGGAGAGGTTCTTGATGTTGCGCAGCACGAGGATCTCCCGGTGCTTTGCGGAAAGTTTTTCCATCCCCTGGCCGATGCGGTTCACGAACTCCTGGCTCACGGTGATATCGTCCGGCGACTCGACCTCGGCCGGGATGATGTCGGCGAGCGTCATGTCGTTTTCGGAGCTGACGGGCGCGTCGAAGGAGACGGATTTGTCGCGCTTGCGGCGCCACCAATACCAGTAGCGGTTGCGGGCGAGGTTTGTGGCGATCTGGTAAAGCCAAGTGGAGAACGCCGAATCGCCGCGGAAGTTCGCCAGCCCGCGATGGGCGCGGATGAACGCATCCTGGGTGACCTCTTCGGCATCCTGTTGGTTGCGGAGGAGCTGGTGGACCATCGAGTAGATGCGGTCCCAATAACGGGAGACCATTTCATCGAAGGCGGACTGGTCGCCGTTCTTGAAACGATCTACCAAGGTGCGGTCGAAGGCCACTTCGTGAGCTTTGGAGGACATGCGGACTGCCTCGTTCTGATGGGTATATTTTTGAATTGTTCCCAAGATGTGGTGAAAGTCTTCTGTGCATACGCTTGGCAAAAGGAGCGGTCAATCGTGGCACGTTGGATTCGGGGCGAAATTTCTTGCCAACCCCCGGGACAAAAACCCATTTGTCTCGTTCCAACGGATTGGGGGCTGGTAGCTCAATGGTAGAGCAGTTGCCTTTTAAGCAATTGGTTCCGGGTTCGAATCCCGGCCGGCCCACCACCGTCCTTTTCCCCCAACAGCTGCACATGAAACGCCTTGTAATTATCGAAGACCAAACCGCGATCCGCGAAATGCTGGTCGAGATTTTGCGGTTGGATGCCAACTACCAGTTGGTCGGTGAGGCGGGCGACGGTCAGTCGGCCGTGCAATTGTGCCTCGATACGAATCCGGATGTCTGCGTGCTGGATGCGAAACTGCCGGGGTTGAACGGCGTCGATATCCTCCGCCGCATCAGCAAGAAGCTCCCGCACATGCGCGTGCTGGTGTTTTCCGGCCACGAGAATCCCGTGCTCGTCCGCGAAATGCTGGAAGCCGGCGCCCACGGGTTCGTCGAGAAGACGGCCGGGCTGTTTGAATTCAAGAAGGGCCTCGAGACTGTGGCCAACGGTGGCACCTATTTCGGGCCGGCCGTCGCCGCGCTCCTGCGCAACGTGGTCGCCAATCCCGCGACGAGCAACGCCCCGGATTTCCTCACTGACCGCGAGCGCGAAATCCTTCAGCTGGTGGCCGAGAGCCACAGCACCAAGGAAATCGCCGCAAAACTCGGCATCAGCGTGAAGACCGTGGACAACCACCGCACCAACCTGATGCGGAAACTGAATCTGCACGACGTGGCCAGCCTCACGCGCTACGCGCTCGAAGTCGGCCTCATTGAGCCGAAAAAGACCGTCTAAAAACCTTGCCGGGTCAGAAACGAAGGCCCAAAGGTTTTTTCACGCGTCCTCACCCTCTCTTCTCATGAAACTCGTCTCGAAGCATCTTTCCCTCGTCATCGCCGGAGCCACGCTCGTGCTCGCCGGCTGCAGCAAGAAGCCCGATCGGCCGAACCCCGGCTCCACGGTGCTCGGCCAGCAGATCGAAAATCCGCCCGCTCCGTCCAATCTCTCCACGGTCTCGGATCTCAACACGGGCCTCGTCGCCCGCGATGATTTCGATCCCCTCACCGGCCAAAATCGCACGGCGTTGCAGGGTAGCACGGTCTACTTCGAATTCGACCAATCCTCGATCAAGCCCAGCGAGCGCGAGAAGCTGAAAACCGCCAAGGAATACCTCGACAAGAACGCCGGCCAACGCCTGCTGCTCGAGGGTCACGCCGACTGGCGCGGCACCGCGGAATACAATCTCGGCCTCGGCGACCGCCGCGCGAACGCCGTGAAGAAATATCTCCTCTCGCTCGGCGTCGCCGCCGACAAACTCGAGACCGTCTCGAAGGGCAGCCTCGAGGCCAAGCCCAACGCCGACGCCGCCACGATGGAGAAAGACCGCCGCGTCGATCTCGTGGTGCTCAAGGGCAAATAAGCCCCTCGCTCCTCTTCACCAAACAAAAAGCCCCGGATCGCTCCGGGGCTTTTTTGTGGCGTGGTGCCGCGGGCATTACGGCCGCGCGAGCGCGAGCAGCACGCGGCGCGTGGTCTCCATACCCTTCTTCATCACGTCGAGATTAAAGCTCTCGTTCGGCGCGTGGAGATTGTCCTCCGGCAGGAAGAGACCGAACATCACGGAATCGAGCCCGGTGACGCGCTTGATCTCGGCGATGATCGGCACGCTGCCGCCCTCGCGCAGGTAAAGCGGGGCGCGTCCCCAAACTTCGGTGACGGCGCGGTCGGTGGCGCGGAAGGCGCGCGCGAGCACGGGCGACTGGTCCTTGGGCGTGTTGGAACGGTCGGGCGGCACGACGACGTAGGGATCGCCCTTGTGCTGGTCGACAAACTCCACCTTCACGCCGGCGGGCGTGCGGGCGAGGATGGTGTCCATCACGAGCCGCTTGATCTTGTCGGGCTCCTGGTTCGGCACGAGGCGGCAGCTGATCTTCGCGAAGGCCTTCGACGGAATCACGGTCTTGGTCCCCTCCCCCTGGTAGCCGCCGCCGATGCCGTTGAACTCAAGCGTGGGCTGGAAGCGCAGGGCCTCGAACGGCGAGAAGCCGGGCGTCGTATAAAAGGTGTCGATACCGAGGAACTCTTTGTAGGCCTTCTCGTCGGCACCGAGCTTCTTGAGCTCCTCGCGCTCCCACGGGTGCACGTCGAGCACGGCGTCGTAGAAGCCGGGGACGTTTACGCGCCCGTCGGGCGTGTGGAGCGTGGCGAGAATCTCGGCGAGCGCCTGAATCGGATTCCTCAATACACCGCCGTGCAGACCGGAGTGCAGGTCGCCCTTCGCGCCGGTGACGTGAACATCGAACAGCGTGAGCCCGCGCAGGCCGCAGGTGAGCACCACTTGGTCGGGCGTCGGCAGGGCCGTGTCGGAGAGGTAGACGAAGTCGGCCTCCTTGAGGCGGTCTTTGTGGCTTTCGAGGAATTTCGGGAAACTGGGGCTGCCCATCTCCTCTTCGCCCTCGATGAGAAACGTGATGCGGAGCGGCAACCCGGGATCGGCTTCGAGCAGCTGCGCGATCGCCGCGATATTGGTCATGAGCGGCCCCTTGTTGTCGGCAGCGCCGCGGCCGTACATGCGGTTGCCGACGATGGTCGGCTCACACGCCGGCGTCTTCCACAGGTTCAACGGATCGGCGGGCTGCACATCGTAGTGCCCGTAGATCACCACGTGGGGCCAGCTGGGATTGCCGCCGCGTTGGGCGAAAATCAGCGGATGCATCTCGGTGTGCACCACCTCGACGGCGAAGCCGATCGAGGAGAGGAGCCCGGAGACAAATTCCTGGGCGCCCTGCATGCCGGCCCGGAACTTCGGATCGGCGGAGACACTTTGATGGCGGATGAATTCCTTTAACTTTTCGACAGGGTCAAACATGCCCCACCGTGCCCAAACGCCGGCGCGCCGCCAATCGCAAAAACGCCTACGGCGACTTCGGCTGCGCGGCCTCGTAGAGCCGCAGCGCCACCGGCATGAACGCCTGCAAATCGGCGATGCGTTTTTGATCCGAAGGATGGGTCGACAACCAGGCGGGCGAGCCACCGGTGCCGGTCTTTTGTGCGGCCATCTTCAGCCAGAAGCCGATCGCGGCGCGCGGATCGTAGCCGGCGCGGGCGGCGTAGACCGCACCCATCTTGTCGGCCTCGCTCTCGTTGCCGCGGGAGTGCGGCAACACCCGCGCAACCGTCGTGGCGCCCCCGTAGGCGAGCAGGAAAAGGTCCTTCGTCTTCGCGTCGGTCTTGGTTTCCACGGCGGCGGCCCCGAGCGCGCCGAGCCCGGAGATGAGCATGGCCTCGGACATGCGCTCGGCTCCATGGCGTGCGATGACATGACCGATCTCATGCCCCATGACGATGGCGAGTTCGCTGTCGTTTTCGGCCAGCCGGAGGAGCCCCGTGTAGACGCCGACCTTGCCGCCGGGCAACGCGAAGGCATTGGCCTGCGGCGAATCAAACACCACGAACTCCCACTTGGCGTTGGGCAACTGCTCGCCGACCACCCGGGCGATCCGCTCGCCGATGCGGCGCACGCGGGTGTTTTGCGCGGCGTCGCGGGCCACTGTCTCGGTGCGGGTGATCTCGGCAAACGACTGCTGGCCGAGGGAGAGTTCCTCGCCCGGCGAAATCAGCACGAGCGATTGGCGACCGGTCACGGGATTCGTGTAACAACCGCCGAGCAGCAGCAACGCGGCCGCGGCCCCCAGCAGGCAGGTGACGGCACGACGGGCGGTGGACGCGTTCATGGCGGGGAAAATCAGGACACCTTTTTCTTCGTGCGGCGGGACCAGAGCCAGACGCCCACCGCGGCGATCGCGGCGGCCAACACGACCCACCGTGAGAACGAATGCGTAACCGCCAGCGTGCGGTTGATCTGCTCGATATCGTCCTGGAAGGTGACCCACAGCCAGTGGCCGAGCCACACAAACACCGGCACGCTGATCAGCGCGGCGAACCCGTCGAACATAAAGAATTTCCAGAACGGCACCTTCATCGAACCCGCCGTGAAAAAGATCGGTGCGCGGAGACCGGGCAAAAACCGCCCGAGGAACATACCCGTCGAGCCGTGCCGTTCGAAGAGCGTCTCGACTTTGTCCTGCTTGGCCGAGGGGAAAATACGCTGGAACCACGGGGCGATTCGCAGCCGGCCACCGAAGTATTTCCCGGCAAAAAAGATGATCGAATCACCGCCCATCACACCGGCATACATCAGCGCGCTCACTTCCATCCACGGGCGTTCGTCGAGCACGCCGAGGGCCCCGGCGGCGATCAGCACGATATCCTCCGGAATCGGCAGACCGAGCCCGCACAGGATCAGCACCGCAAACGGTCCCCACAACGAAAGGGGCGTGCCTTGGAAATGATCCAAAATCGTCTCGAGCATGGGTGTTTAGCGGACGCACCGGCCCGCCGGGACGCCTGACCGGTGGGCAGGCGGCGGACATTCCGGGGTGAGGGCTACAATCATGGTCCGAAGACGGGGCGTGGAAACGCCGGCGCTGTCAAGCCGTAGAACTCAATGCTTAAAGTGCCGCGAACCCGTGAAGACCATGGCCATACCGCGTTCGTCGGCGGCGGCGATGACCTCCGCGTCGCGCACCGAGCCGCCCGGTTGGATGGCGGCGGTCGCCCCCGCGGCGGCGGCGGCGATCAGGCCGTCGGCAAACGGGAAGAGTGCCTCGCTGGCCACCACGGAACCACGCAAATCGAGCCCGGCCTCGCCGGCCTTCCAGACCGCGATGCGCGAGCTGTCGACCCGCGCCATCTGCCCCGCGCCCACGCCGAGGGTCTGCTCGCCGCGGCAGTAGACGATCGAGTTGGACTTCACGTGCTTGCCGACTTTCCAGCCGAACATCATCGCGGCCCATTCGTCGGCCGTGGGCTCGCGCTTGGTGACGATCTTAAATTCCTTCACGTTGCCGAGCGTGCGGTCGCGGTCCTGCACGAGGACGCCGCCGACGACGGAGCGGATTTCCTGCAAGGCATCGGCGCCGATGCCGCCCTTGGCGATCATCAGACGAAGATTCTTTTTCTTCGCGAAAATCGCCATCGCCTCGTCGCTGAACCGCGGCGCGATGATCACCTCGGTGAAAATCTCGGCGATCGCCTTGGCGAGATCGCCGTCGAGCGTCTGGTTGACGATGATAATGCCGCCGAAGGGGGCCTGGCGGTCCGTGGCGTAGGCCTTGTCCCAGGCCGCGAGCAGCGTGTCCGCACTCGCCACGCCGCAGGGGTTGGTGTGCTTGAGAATCGCCACCGTCGGGCGCTCGAATTCGCCGATCAGGTAGGTGGCCGAGGTGATGTCCAAAATATTGTTATACGACAGCTCCTTGCCCTGCAGCTGCGTGAAGTGCTCGTGGAACGTGCCGTAGAGCGCGGCCTTCTGGTGGGGATTCTCGCCGTAGCGGAGGGACTGCGCCTTCTTCCACGACAGCGACAGCGTGCCGGGAAAACCGCTGAGCGCCTCCAGATCCGGCTCGGTCGCCTGCGACTCCAGGTAGCGCGCGATGGCGGCATCGTAGGTCGCCGTGCGCTGGAAAACCTTGAGCGCGAGTTTGCGGCGCAGTTCCAACAGCTTTTCCGGGCTACCCGTGGTGGCGTCCATCGCGGCGAGCACGGCACCGTAGTCGGCGGGATCGCACACGACGCTGACGCTCTCGTGGTTTTTCGCGGCGCTGCGCAGCATGGAGGGGCCGCCGATATCGATGTTCTCGATGGCTTCTTCAAAATGCACGCCGGGCTTTGCGACGGTGGCCTCAAACGGGTAAAGGTTCACGACCACGAGGTCGATGAGCTCGATCGCGTTGGCCCGGGCCTGCGCGAGGTGGTCGGGTTTGTCGCGGCGGCAGAGCAGGCCGCCATGGATCTTCGGGTGCAACGTCTTGACCCGGCCCTCCATGATTTCCGGAAACCCGGTGTGCTGGCTCACCTCGGTGACGGGCAGCCCGCGCTCGGCGAGCAACTTGGCAGTGCCGCCGGTGGAGAGCAGTGTGTAACCGTGCGTTTTCACCAGGGCGGAGGCGAACTCCACGAGACCGCTTTTGTCACTGACGGAGAGCAGGGCGAGTTTGGCCATAAGTGCGCGTTTGTGCGCGCCGGTGCGACGCGCGGCAAGGCGGAAAGCGCGCCCATGCAGGCCGGGCTTGCGGCGCGTCCGATTCCGCGTCTCTTGACGGCGTGTCTTGCTCTTCCCAGGAAATCCCCGGCCTCACCGCCCGGCTCGACAAACTTCACTATCACCACGGCGGCGCGAGCCTGCCGGCCGACAAACCGCACGCGTTTGTCTACTTCGTCACCATCCAGAACCACTCTGAACAAACCGTCACGCTGCTCGGGCGGAAATGGGTCGTGCTCCACACCGATGGCACCCGGCTCGTGATCGAAGGCGAAAAAATCGTCGGCGAAACTCCGCGGCTCGGGCCCGGCGAGGAGTTTTCCTACAACAGCTACCACGTGACCGGCCTCGATGCGCAGGCCCACGGGAGCTTTCACGGCGTCGACGATCTCGGGCGCAAAGTGCACGTGATTTTGCCGCCGTTCGACATGACCGTGCCGCGCGGCTGACGACATTTCCAAAACTTCTTTCTCGTTCTCGGAGACCTTATTGTTTTTCCTGACCTGTTCATGAAGCTAACTGACCTGAACCGCGACGGCGGCATTGGTGCCAACTCGCTGTTCGTCCAACTCGGCGACCTTAACATTTTGGTCGATTGCGGCCTGAATCCGAAGCAAGTCGGCCGCGCCGCCACTCCCGATCTCGCGAAACTCCGCGGCATCACCCTCGATCTCATCATCATCACGCATTGCCATCTCGACCACATCGGGAGCCTGCCGGTCGTGATGCGCGAGCACCCGAACACGCCCGTGATCATGACGACCTCGAGCCGGATGCTGATCGAGCGCATGCTCCACAACTCCGCCAACGTGATGGTGCGCCAAAAGGAGGAGGAGAGCATCCCCGATTACCCGCTCTTCACGCACGACGACATCGACCGGCTCGCCAAGCGCATGACCGGCCTGCCGTTCGGCCACGCGAAGCATTTCCGCGGGGCGAAGGACGAGATCGAAATCATCTTCCACCCGGCCGGCCACGTCGCCGGCGCCGCAGGCGTCGAGATGCACTACAAGCACCGCCAGATCTTTTTCACGGGCGATGTGCTCTTCGAAAACCAGCGCACACTACAGGGTGCGAAGTTCCCCGCCGGCCATTTCGACACTCTGATCACCGAAACGACCCGCGGCACGACCGAGCGTCCGGTCGGCAAAGAGCGCGTGAATGAAGTCGCCCGGCTCGTGACGACAATCAACGACACGATCCAGCGCGGCGGCTCGTTTCTCCTCCCCGTGTTTGCCCTCGGCCGCATGCAGGAAGTCCTCGCGATCGTGCACGACGCGCGGAAATTCGGCCGCCTCGTCGAGTGCCCCATTTTCGCCTCCGGTCTCGGCATGGACCTCGCCGACTACTTCGACGAGATCAGCCGCAAGACGAAGCACGTGAATTTCAACCGCGGCATCATTAAGGAGCTGAAAATCAAGCCCACGCCTCGCAAGCTCGTGGCCGGTCAGGATCCGCAGCAAAACGCGCTCTACATCATCAGCTCCGGCATGCTCGTGGAGCGGACGCCCAGCTATACGCTCGCCTCGGGCCTTCTTGGCAATGCCCGCAACACGATCGGCTTCGTCGGCTACTGCGATCCCGACACCCCCGGTGGCAAACTCCTCGCCTCGAAGCCCGGCGAAAACTTCGTATTCGAGACCGCTCACGTGAAGGCAAAGATCAAAGCCCGGGTCGAACGCTTCGAACTCAGCGGCCACGCCGATCGCGAAGAACTGCTCGAATTCGCCATCCAGACCGGCGCGCGCAGTATCGTGCTGACGCACGGCGATCCCGAAGCCCGCGCGTGGTTCGTCCAACAGCTCACGGAAAAGGCCCCGAAATCCAAGGTGCTCGATCCCGTGCCGCTGAAGACCTACCAGGTCTAACCCGCTCCGGACCGCCGCCGCCGCACGCTCACGCGTGCATCAGCTCGCGCAGGCGGGCGCACATCGCCGGGCCGCCGGCGAGGTAGATGATCGGCTTCATTTTCAGGTCGAACACTTTCATCGGCAGCTGCTCGCCGTTGAGAAAATGCACTTCGCCGCCCGTCGCGCGCACGAGGGGAATCGCCGCGGCGAGATCCCAGATACGCACGTTGAAATCGACGCAGCCGTCGAGAATGCCGGCCGCGACGTAGGCCAGGTGGAGCGTCGCGCTGCCGAGGCCGCGAATCTTGAATTGGGAGAGCACGCCGTTCGCCATCGGCAGCAGCGCCTTGTTAAACGGACTGTGGAAGCCCACGAGCGTCTCTTTCGAAAAGGCCGCGGTGGTCACGTGCGGGTTGCGGTCGCCATCGTGCATGCCGAAACCGGGTCCGCCGTGCATCAGCACCCGGCGGCTGAGATCGTAGACGACCCCGTAGACGGGTTCGCCGTGCTCGCAGAGCGCGAGCGAGATGGCGCAGTGTGGGATGCCGAGGGCGAAGTTGTTGGTGCCGTCGATCGGATCGAGGACCCACGAAAACCGGGCCGTCACCCCAACCGGGCGGTCGTGCTCGGCGAGCTCTTCGCTGAAATACTGGTCGTCGGCAAACTGCGCGCCGAGTTCGCGGAAGATGTTTTCCGAAATCGCGATGTCGATCGCCGTGACCCGCGTGCCATCGCTCTTCCAGCGGCTCTCTGCCCGGCCAAACTCCCGGTGGAGCAGCGCGGTCTGAGCGAGGACGGCGGACTTGGCAGCGGCGATACGGACGAGCAGTTCGGGAGACGACATAGGCGGAGGACGAAAGACGGCCCGAGCCGGGAATCCAAACCGAATCCTCGGCCCGTTCTTCGGTAGCCGCACGCTTTCGCGTGCGGACGAACCACCGCAGGCTACCGCCTGCGGCTACCCTCCGGCTCGCTCACTCGTAATCGTAAAGCTTCGGATCGCGGCGCAGGGGCCGGCGCGCCTTGAAGCGGTGCTTGGGCTCTTTCGGATCGGTGGGCTTCGGCGGTTCGCCGCCCATGCCCATCTCGTCGCCATAGGGATCGCCACCGCCGGGCTCCTCAGGGCCACCCAATTGCTCTTCGAGCGATTCCGGATCGGCGCCCTCTTCGAGTTTGCGGACGACCTCTTCCATCTCGCCGTCGATTTTCTCGCCGGTCATTTCGGACATCTTCCGCATCATGCGCGCCATGGCGCGCGGGTCGTTTTCATCCACGCCGGAAAATTCCTTTTCCATGGCGCTCATCGCCGCCTCCATGCGGGCATCTTCGCCGGGGTCGCCGGCGGGCGCCGCGGGCTTGGCCTCGGCCGCCTCGTCGCGCTTGCCGCCCTTGGTCACCGCGAAGGCGGAGACGAGTTTCCGCAATTTGAACTTGGGATTGTCGGGGCAGCGGGGAACGGTTTTCCCCTGCGCCAGCGTCTTGGCGTAGAATTGGTAGATCGTGTGGTTGTCCGGACAGTAATACTCGTAAATCGGCATACGGCGCTGGTTGTAATAATGCTTGCGCAATTCGCAAGCGGGACGACGACGCTTCCGGCTCGCGGTGGTCCGCTATGGTGGTGCAACAATAGGTCCAGCGCTCCGGCGTTTTCCGACCAACCCGCCCCGGTCTCACTCCCTCCCCCCTGCCCATGTCCCGCCTCCTTCTTCTGCCGTGTGCCCTCGCCCTCGGGCTGCTCGGCGCCCTGCACGCCCAACCGACCCCGCTCATGACCCCGCCGCCCGCCTGGCGACAACTCCCTCCCCTGCCCGACCGCGAAGGCTTTGCTGGCAGCTACACCGGCGTCAGCGGTGGCGCGCTGCTCGTCGCCGGCGGCGCCAATTTTCCCGACAAGCGTCCGTGGGAGGGCGGCACCAAGATCTGGTATGACCGCGTCTTCGTGCTCACGCCCGGTGCCGCGGCGTGGCGCGAGACGACGCGCCTGCCGACGGCCGGCGGCTACGGTGCCTCGCTCAACGTGGGCGCCGGCGTGCTTCTGATCGGCGGCGGCGATGCCCGGCGCAACTTCGACGAGGTCTGGCTCGCGCGCTGGGACGGGCAGACAACGATTTTCACGGCGTGGCCGCGTTTGCCGAAGCCCCTCGCCCTCTGCGCCGGAGCGGTCGCCGGGCGCATCGTTTACGTCGCCGGCGGGCTCGACCGGCCCGATGCGACGCAGGCGCAGAACGTCTGTTTTGCGCTCGATCTCGACCGCGTTTCCGCGGGCTGGCGCACGCTGCCGCCGTGGCCCGGCGCGGAACGCTTGTTTCCGGCTGCGGGCGCCCTCGGTAACGATTTTTATCTTTTCAGTGGCGCGCGCCTGATCGCGGATGCCGCCGGCAAGACCTCCCGCGAATGGCTGCGCGACGCGTATCGCTACCGGCCCGCGGGCGGCTGGGAACGCCTCGCGGACCTCCCTCGCGTCGCGGTCGCCGCGCCCTCGCCCACTCCGGTGAGGGACGGCCAATTGCTCGTGATCGGCGGCGACGACGGCACGCAGGTGAGCGTGGCGCCGACGGCGCACCGGGGATTTCCCCGCGACGTGCTCGCCTATGATCCCGGATCCGCAACCTGGACGCGCGCCGGCGAAGTGCCGTTTTCCCTCGTGACGACCGCACTGACGATGTGGCGCGGCCATATCGTGGTGCCCGGCGGCGAAGCGCGCCCCGGCGTCCGCTCTCCGCTCGTGTGGACGACGGAACCCGGGCCAACCGCAAAATAGTTCGCGGGCCGCGCCGGCCTCGTGCGTCCTAGCTCCGCCATGACGCTCATCCCCCATCGCACGGTCGCCAGCCAGATCGCCGCGCAATTGCGCGCGGAGCTCACGAAGGGCACATGGCGCACGTGGTTGCCGAGCGAACGGACGTTGAGCCGCACCGTGCAAGCCAGCCGCAATACCGTGCGCGCCGCGCTCGAGCAGTTGAAAGCGGAAGGCCTCATCGAGCCCGCGCGCGGCCTCGGCAACCGGGTCGTGACCGCGAAGGCAGCGGCGGTGCAGCGCGAATCGCCGAAGACCGTCGGCGTGCTCATCCCCGAACCGATCGGCCGCCTCCGGCCGTTGATCGCGCTCTGGATCGACGAACTGAAAGACCTGTTGATCGAAGAAGGCTACCGGCTGCGTATCCACGAAGGCCGGCAATTTTATCAGACCAATCCGGCCCGCGCGCTGGAGCGCCTCGTGGAGCAACATCCCCACGGCGCGTGGGTGCTCACGCTCTCCTCGGAGGCGATGCAACGCTGGTTTGCCCGCCGCGGTGTGCCCTGCCTGATCGCCGGCTCGACCTACCCCGGCGTC
>CALRZR010000213.1:0-13722 GCA_943372705.1 Opitutus sp. GAS368
GCCGTCGAAATCGCCGCCAAAGCCACTGAGCTCAGCGCCCGTCAGTATGACCTCCAGAAGGCCCGGTTCGACGCCGGCCTCTCCACCGCTCGCCTCGTTCTCCAAGCGCAGGAAGATCTCGAAAGCGCCCGCTTCAACGAACTCGCCGCCAAAGTGGCGCTGCGCCAGGCGAACGGCGAACTCAGCCGGCTCGAAGGCAGCTCGCTCAACCGCTACAACGTTCCGCTGCCCAAATAAATCTCCGCCGCGGCCCGACCGCGACGCCGTGTTTTCCCTCAGGGACGTAGCCCGCGCTGCGTCCCTTTTTCTTTTTCTGGATGCTCGGCGTGCGCCGCGCGAGGCCCCCTTTGCACTCCGTCCTCGCCGGCTTAGACCACTCCGCCTTTACTCCCCGGCATGACTACTGCGCTCGTGGTTCGACTGGTCTTTTGGGTCTGGCTCGGCACCGCTTTTTTCGTCGGACAACAACTGCTGCTTCAGCGCCTCCCGCCGCCGGCGATTCCGGTGATCGTGCTCGGCCTGTCGACACTGCTGGTGCTGGCGTATTTCCGGTTGTCCGCTGTGCGCCGTTGGGTCGATTCGATCGATCTGCGCACGCTCGTCTTTTTTCATGTCTGCCGCTTCGTCGGCATTTATTTCCTGGTCCTCTATGACCGCGGCGTGCTGCCCTACCAGTTTGCCGTCCCGGGCGGTGTCGGTGACATCATCGTGGCCGCCACGGCGCTCGGCATCGTGTTCGTTCCTTTGACCGAGGTCGCCCTGCATCGTGTGGTCCGGATCTGGAATGTTGTCGGCTTCGTCGACATCGCCCTCGTGGTGATGACAGCTGCGCGATTGAATCTGGAGAATCCGTTGCAGATGCGCGCCTTTGCCTACCTCCCACTCAGCCTGCTGCCGACCTTCCTGGTGCCACTGATCATCTCCACCCATATCGTCATTTTTCATCGACTTTCCCGTCGCCAACCCGCGGCTTGAACCCCGCCGAGCCGCGTGCATCGTCACAGTCCCTTCACGTTGAATCCCAACTGCCCAAGCAACCAACGCATGCCGCACCGCGCGTCCCGACCATGCGCCCGTCCGGGCCGTCTGCACCGCGACGCCGGCTTTACACTGGTGGAGTTGGCTGTCGTGGTCTTTATCATCAGCGCGCTCGCCGCCGTCGCCGTCCCGGCGATTAAGAAGACTAACCTTGAGGCCCGGTCGGCTGCGGTCGTCAACGACCTCCGCGTTTTCTCCAACGCCCTCCAATCGCACGCGCAAGAACGCGGGGATTGGCCCGCCGGGAACAGTGAGCCCGGCGTTTTCCCTCCCGGCATGGAGGGCTATCTGCGCGCGACAAACTGGCAGCGCACCACACCGATCGGCGGACTTTACACGTGGTCTCCGAACACCGTCCAACAGGGCGAACGCTACCGCGCAGCCATCGTCATCACGACTGTCGGCGAAAACAAAGTCTCCTCCGACCGCATCCAACTGACCGACCTCGACCGTCGGATCGACGACGGCAGCCTCGACACCGGCAACCTGCGGCTCGGCTTCCGCAACTACCCCGTCTTCGTGCTCGAACACTGAGGAGCCCCATGTTCACCGTCACCACAGTCAATCTCGCTCCCGACACCACCACGGCGGACGTCGCCTTCGGCCCCACGGATCTGGGCGTGCTATCCGGCGAGGAATTCATCGCCCTGCTTGAACGGTTTACGCAGATCGACGCGGCCCAAAACAACGAAGCCGATCCCCACCTGCTCGTCACAGCCGCCGCAGGTCGGTTTCTGATCCGCACCGGTCAGGGCAAACTCTACCTCTATAATGCGCGCGACACCACGGAGCCTTACAGCGAACATACACCAGCCGAGATCGTCGGCCAGATCGACCGCCAACTGACCACCCCCCCGTTTGCGTTCACTGAAGCGGTCGCGGCCAACCAGACGAAAGCCGCCCCACACTACGGGATCGCCTTTGCCATCTTGGTCGCCGGCCTCGCCCTGAACGGCTACACCCTCTACTCGGTGTTTTACACCGAAAGCGTCAACGAACCTCCCGCCGTCGTCCTGCTCACCGATCCCGCGGAACTCGCCAGTCGCGGCCGCGAAGTCATCGGCAGCTACGCCACCGGCAGCCAGCCCGGCGACCGCGTGATCACGGTGACTCCCGACGGGAAAATCAAATTCTTCGAGATCGGCACCAAGGACGGATTCCTCAACAACACCGACACCTTCAAACTCGGCCGCCACGACAAGAAATTCTGCCTCCTCACCGCGGACAGCGGTGTCGTTGATATCGTAAACCCGGATACCTTCGTCTACTATCGCGACACCTACCGTCGCACCAAATAGCCCTGCCACTGCGCCGGCCGTTCACGTTTCTCCAAAAAGCTCGCGGGGGTCCCGCACGGAATTGGCCGGCACCACCCGGTGTTCCGGCAGCTGCGTGCGAAACCAAGTGCGCTGTTTCTTCACGAGTGCGCGCGTGTTTTGCGCAATGGTCCCCGCCAGGTCCGCCGCCGCCAGTTTGCCGTCGAGGAACGCGAACACCTCCCGGTAGCCGATCGCACCGGCCGCACTGGGATTTCGTTCCAATCCCCCTGTGCGCATCCGCCGCACTTCGTCCACCAATCCGGCGTCCAGCATCGCCCTCACCCGGAGGTCGATCCGCTGGTCCAACTCGCAGCGTTCGCGGTCGAGTTGGCTCAGCCGCACCTCCCAGTCTGCAAACGCACCCGGCCGCCCGGAAAATTCCCGGGCCAAAACCGTCAGTGTCTTGCCCGACGCCAGACACCGCTCCAAAGCACGCATCACGCGGCGCGGATTTGCCGTATCCAACATTCCCAAACCCTCCGGATTGAGACCGGCGAGCCGCTCCACCGCTTCCGGCAACGTCAACGCCCCGACCATTTCCCTGATTTCGGTCGAGACGGCGACATCGTCTGCCACCGGTGCAAAAAAACATTTGAGATAAAATCCACTCCCGCCGGCCACCAGCACCTCTCGGCCGCGCGCCCTCGCGGCTTCCACCGCCGCCCGGGCTTTCGTGACATAGACCGTGATATCCATGCGCTCGGTGACTTCGCACACATCGATCAGATGGTGGGGCACCCGCGCCAATTCATCCGTCGTCGGCTTGGCCGTCCCGATATCCATTCCACGGTAAAACAGCAGCGAATCACACGACACAATTTCTGCGCCCCGCGCCTCCGCCCAGCGCAACGCCCATTCCGTTTTTCCCACCGCGGTCGCCCCTGTCAGCACGTGCAGCACTTTCTTCATCAATGCAAAAAGATCATCGTTTATCCGTGGCATCCGTCCCGACTGCGGTCAAAAAATTTCCCCACCTGAAAACCGTCTTCATCGTCAACCCCCGTTCCGGCCGTGCTTCCCATGCCGTGGCCGCCGTGCGCGCATTCGCGGCGCAACACGGTGCGGCGGTCGCATTCACCGAGCGGCCGCGCCATGCCTCCGAGCTTGCCGCCGCCGCGCTCCGGTCCGGTCACGAGTTGATCGTCGCCGTCGGCGGCGATGGCACGCTGAACGAAATCGCCACCGTGGTAACCGCGACGTCGGCGACTCTCGGGCTCATCCCGTGCGGCTCCGGCAACGGCCTGGGACGCCATCTGGGTATTCATGGCTCCTGCGAACACGCGCTCGAAATCCTCCGCACAGGCGCACCCCGGCTCATCGATACGGGACTCGCCGACGGGCACCCGTTCTTCACCGCAGCCGGGCTCGGCTTCGAAGCCGAGATCGCCACGCGGTTCAACCGGCTCCACCGCCGCGGATTCGCCCGCTATTTGACCACGAGTGCACAGGCGCTCCTCGGCTACTCGCCTGAAAACCACACCATCGAACACGGTGGCCAGCGGACGAACCTCCGCCCGTTCACCGTGGCAATCGCGAACGCCAACCAATACGGCAACAACGCCTACATCGCTCCCGAAGCATGCGTTGACGACGGCTTGCTCGACCTCACGGCCGTGCCACCTGTCACGTTGTTGAATGCTGCACCGCTTCTGTGGCGGCTCTTCCGACAAACCCTCAGCCGAAGCGCCGGGGTATTTCGTCTGCGCGCAGACCACTTTGCCATCGAGCGCGCCACGCCCGGCCCGTTGCACACCGATGGTGAAGTGCACGTCGCTCCAGCCCGCGTCGAATTCATCGTTCGGCCGCGCAGCCTGCGCATCATGGCACCGCGTCTTCACCCGACGATGATCAGTCCCCATGCCTCCTGAACAAACCGCACCCGCCGACGTGCCTTCACCGGCGCCCGACCTCACGTTTGCGGTGGAGTATGCCGAGTTTGGGGGCCAGTCATTCCCGGCTGACCGCCGTGGCCGCGGTAAACTCATCATTTCCGAACCGGGCCCGGCGGCGACCTTCGTATTCTCCGGGCCGCCTCCTCCGTCGCTTTCACTTGGCCAAACACTCGAGTTCACCTTCTCGTTCGCTTCGATTCGCCTGGTCGAAGTGCGTGGCAACCTCCTCTCGTTTACCGGCGTGACGCACGGCGGCCTCGCCGACCCGCAGCCGTTTTCTTTTTACTGCGTCCAAGCCGCAGACACCGCCATCGTCGCGCGATGGCTACCTGCGCCGCCTGGCCAACTCGGAGCAGGAGCCGATGATTTCGAAACCCAGCTCGACCGACTTCCGGCGGCCGGCTCCATCTGGACGTCCGTGACCGGTCTCGTCATGATCGCGAACGGGCTCGCATTTGTCGCGATGGGCTTCGCCGGTGCCGGCTGGTTTCAGGTGGCCGACATGCAGCCCTATGTGCGCTTCGGCGCAAATCAGGCCACCGTCACCACCGACGGACAATGGTGGCGGCTCGTTTCCAGCATGTTTCTTCACTATGGCATTCTCCACCTGCTCCTGAACATGTGGGCTCTCTTCCAGGCAGGCCAATTGGTCGAGAAACTCACCGGACGGGCGCTCTACCTCATCGTATATTTTGGCAGCGGAATGATCGGCAGTCTCACGACCGTCATTTGGCACGGGAAAGCCGGGGCTTGGAGCGCCGGCGCATCCGGCGCAGTGTTCGGTATCTACGGTGCGCTCATCGGCTTCATGCTGCGACAACGCCAAGCCGTCCCCGAACAGGTGCGGCGCCCCATCCTCAAAGGCGCACTGGCATTCGCCGCCTACAATCTCGTGTTCGGCTTTCTGATGCCTGGCGTCGACAACGCCGCCCACCTCGGCGGGCTGATCGGCGGCCTTTCACTGGGGACCCTTGTCGCACTGCCGCTCGATCCCGCAACCCGCCATCGGCTCGCAACGGGCCGATTGTTGCGCGCATCGCTTGTCCTCATTGCGGCAATTGCCGCCGGTGTTTGGGCGGCCCTTCGTGCGGGATAGCTGGACTGAACCGCGCAGGTTGCCCACCCGACAAAACTCTTGCCGCTCCCCGTCCGCCCGCCCACCGTCCGCGCATGGCCATGCAGGAAATTTATCTCCGCAACGCGACCGATACCGAAGCCCGCGGACCGTTTAACCTCGAGCAGCTCACTTCTCTGGCCGACGCCGGTCAGGTCACCGCCGAAACGCTCATTTACGACACGGCCGCCGAACAATGGGTTGCCTTGGGCACCAACGCCGAGCTCATGGCAGCCGCGTTTCCTGAAAAGAAGAAACTTTCTCTCAAGGCCAAGGAAATCAAGACGCTCAACAAGCCCGACGAAAACGCGAAGGCCATCACGGTGGACGACATGCTCGCCGCCGCCGAAGGCCGCACGGACGATACCTCCGATAAGAAGAATCCCGAGATTGCCATGATGCGGGCGGCCAAGGTTGGCATGTGGTCGTTGGTCGCCGCCCTTGTGATCAGCGCCGCCGGGGCCGTCCTGCCCCACACCGACGCGGTGCTGTCGATGGAACCCGCGAAGATCTTTGCGCAACCCATCATTCTGCTCGGCCTGCTCGACATCGGCCTCGCCGTGATGCTCGGCCTCGGCATGGTATCCCTCTATCCCTTTGTGCGCTTTCGGGCCGCCCTCGGTTTCGGCTACGTCGGGTTCGTCTATTTTGCGCAAGGCCAGGCTCTCCCGGTTATCGAAGTAGCAGTCGCCAGCGCCGGACTCTACCTTTGCACAATTTTCGTCCAACTCGTGCCGGTCGCGATCGCCGCCGCAGCGGCGGTGGGCGGTTTTGGTGCGCTGACCTGGTTTTTCCTTTCTCGCTGATTCCGTGGCGCGCTCCGGGCCAGTCTCGCCACCGCCCCCCTCTCGCCTCGCGAAGTGGGCCCACGAAATCTCCGTGGTATGGAAAAAGGAGATATGGGCCCCGGCCCATTTGAAAGATATGTCCGCCCGCGGTTGGCTGTATGCCTGCCTGCGCGTGGTCTCAATCACTTGGACCGTTTTTTTTGAAACCAAAGTCCCCAGCCGCGCCGCGGCATTGAGCTTCAGCTCTCTGCTCAGTCTCGGCCCGCTGATTGCCATCGCCGTCCTCGTCGGCGGTTTTGTGCTCGGAAAAAACGACGACCCGAACTTCGTGGCGAATAAAGTCGGTATTCTCCTCGAACAAGTCGCGCCCCAGCTGCGCTCGCTTCAGTCCGTCGATGGCGCCAACGTCCAGCTCGGCGAGACGGTCAATCCCCAGATCGTCGCAATGATCAACGGCTTTATCACGAGCGCCCGCAACGGTTACGGCGGCGTGTTCGGCGCCCTCTCGCTCATCTTCATCGTCCTCCTGATGTTCAAGGCCGTCGAAGACGCCTTTAACGACATCTGGGGCATCCGCCTCGGCCGCTCGCTCCTCATGCGTATCGTCTTCTATTGGACGATCCTCACTCTCGGCGCCGTTCTCTTTTTTGCCTCGGTCGCCCTCGTCGGTGCCGGCGCAGCGCTCAATGTCTTCAAGGAATCGTTCGGCAAGTTACCGGGCGGAGAAAACCTCATCGCCGCTCTCAGTTGGTCCCTACCGCTGTTTTCCCTCACCCTGCTTGTGGTGATGCTCACCCTTGTCTACCGCGTGATCCCCAACACCCACGTGTTTTGGCGCGCCGCCTTCGCCGGCGCCTTCGTCGTCACCGGACTCCTGATGCTGAACAATTTTGTGGCCTTCTTTTACGTCCGTCGCGTTGTCCAGACCCAGAATCTTTACGGCCAACTCGCCGTGCCGCTCGTGCTGATGCTCGGACTCTACATTTTCTGGCTCTATATCCTGATCGGCGGAGTCATCTCCTACGCCGTGCAGAACGTCCACTTTCGCAACAGTCAGGCGGCCTGGGGTCAGCTCACCGAATCGATGCGCGAACGGCTCTCGCTCGTGGTGCTCCTCACGATCGGCCGTCGTTTCCACGAGTGCCTCCCTCCCATCACCGCGTCTCAACTCAGCGATTTGCTCAAAGTCCCCACGCAAATCCTCAACGAATGTGTCAACCGGTTGGTCGCGATGAATCTGATCACGACCCTCCGCCCCGCTCCCAATACGCCGGCCACCGAGCATCGCTACCAACCCGCCCGCCCGCTCGGCCGCATCAACCTCTTCGATTTCAAAACCCTCGACGACAACTACGGCGATGACCCCATCGGCCAAGCGCTCGAGCGCATCGATCCCATCCTTCATCACTATGACAAGGAGTTGGGCACCCTCGGCGAACACCCGTTCTTCAAGCGCTCCCTCGAAGAGCTCTTTGCCGAACACCCCTTCGACGAGTCCCGTCCGCCGTTCTCTCTCGGCCAAAAGCGCTGAGCTTTTTTGACTGCGGATCGCCATGTGGATCGCTTGGACAACCGTTGCCCACCGGGCCGATGCCGAACGCCTCGCCGCCGACGCCGTCGCGCTCGGACTGGCGGTTTGCGCCCAAATCGACGGCCCGATCATCTCCCACTACCGCTGGCAAGGTCGGTCCGAACGCGCCGAGGAGTTCCGCCTCTGCTTCAAGTTCCTCGCAGCCCAACGCTCAGCCCTCGAAAACCACGTTCTGTCCAGCCATCCTTACGACACCCCCGAGTGGATCGGCGTCCCTGCCGCGCACGTGGGAGAAAAATACTTGTCATGGGCGGAGGCGAACTCCACGTTCCCACCCTTTCACTCGTCTCAACCCTCTTTTTTAACACCATGTCCCAGCACAAAAGCCTCCAAGGCTCCTCCGGCCTCGTCGTCAAACGCAACGTCCTGAAGCGCTTCGAGCGCGTCGATATTTTGAAGAAACGCGGCCAATGGAAGGCCGGCGACCGCGTCCAAGGTCTCCGCAAGACCAAGCCCGACGTCTGAGCTTTTTCGCGCTTTTCCCGGCAGGCAGTTATCCGCTGCCTGCCTTTTTCATTTATAGCGTCCACGCCCTGACTCCGCCAACTCGCCACCATGATCGACCTCGCGAAGAAGCTCATCGACTTCATCCTCCACATCGACGTCCACCTCGTCGAAATCACCCGCGACTATGGCGTATGGACCTATGCGGTGCTCTTCCTCATCATCTTTGCGGAGACGGGTCTGGTCGTTACTCCTTTTCTGCCGGGCGACTCTCTGCTCTTTGCCACCGGCGCCCTGTGTGCACGGGCCGATTCCGGCCTCAACGTCCATGTGATGGCGCTGCTGCTCTTCATCGCCGCCGTCATCGGTGACACCCTTAACTATTGGATCGGCGCCAAACTCGGCCCCGCGGTCTTCAAACGCGAAGACTCGTTTTTCTTCCGCAAGAAACACCTCGAACGCGCCCACGCGTTTTTCGAAAAATATGGTGGCCGCGCCATCATCCTCGCCCGCTTCGCCCCGATTGTCCGCACCTTCGTGCCGTTCGTGGCCGGAGTCGGCCAGATGTCCTATCGGCACTTCCTCGTCTACAATATTGTCGGCGGTTTTCTGTGGATTTATTCGCTCACCTACGCTGGCTACGCGTTCGGTAATCACCCCATGGTCCAGAAGAATTTCAAGCTCGTGATCCTCGGGATCATTTTCCTGTCGATTCTGCCGATGATCGTCGAAGGTTGGCGCGCGTGGCGCGAAAACAAAAAACCCGCCTGAAGACGCGTTTCTTTTGAACACCGCCGGTCTTGGGCAAGGAGCGCTGCGCTGGGCGCCTTTGCTCTCGACACCCGGCACCGGCGGCGCGAATTTCCCGCTATCGGGCGAGTGTAGCACAATGGATAGTGTAGTGGCCTCCGAAGCCATTGATCCGGGTTCGACTCCCGGCACTCGCACCAAGTTTCCCTCCGACGGCAAGCGGCCTGACAGCGACCGCGGCCCGGCAAGCACCTCATCTGCCGACCGGCTATAGTTCGGTAAAGTCCACCGCTCGATTCCGCCCGCGCGTCTTGGCCGCATAGAGCGCTTTGTCGGCCGCACCGACCAAAGCCGCCGATGATTTTCCGTCGGCCGGCGATATTGCGACCCCCGCACTCACCGTGATTTTGAGGGCAACGCCCTCACCTACCGACACGGGATTCTGTTCCACGATTTCACATACCCGGCGCGCAACCTCCATCGCCGCCACCCGGTCCGTCTGCATCAAGATCAACGCAAATTCCTCCCCGCCGAATCGCGCCACCCGATCCACCGAGCGCAAGATCCCCGCCACCCGCTGCGCCACTTCGCGCAAGACCGCATCACCAACCGGGTGCCCATAGTTGTCGTTCACCGACTTGAAATGATCCACGTCGATCATCACGAGCGCCAGCGGGTGACCAAAGCGGTGAACCCGCTCTTCTTCTTCGGCCAGGATACGGTCAAACTCTCTGCGGTTAAAAAGCCCCGTAAGCTGGTCACGCGTCGCCAACCGCCGCAAAGCCTCCAAGGTGTCGCCCAACTTAAGCGCGTATCGGATCGATCGCTCCAAAGCCCGCGGCGTGATTTCCCCCTTCACCAGATAATCGAGCGCACCGGCATCCATCGCCGCAACATCCACCCGCTCGGCTGTTTCCGCCGTCAAGAATACGATGGGAGTCCGGCACCCTTGTGCGACCGCCGCCCGGATCAATTGCAAGCCATCCCGCTCGCCCAATTGATAGTCCAGCAGACAAGCCGCATGCCCGCCACCCAGCAGCTTGGCCAAACCCTCTTCGTAGGTCGCCGCCCACTCCAAATCGTAGCGCTCGCCCTGGAAATTGTTAAAGTTGGCCTGCGTCAGGCGGAACTGCAGCCGATCGTCGTCGATAAGCAGGATTTTACGCAGCATAGGTGGAAACGGGATGAGGCACGAGCCGGCCGATGACTCTCAACAAAAAAAATCAAACCCGCGTCACACCTGCCGCGAGATCCCGCGCCTTCTCACCGATCACTGCGGCAATCTTGGAGCGATCTTCCAGATTATCCCGGATGCAATTGACCAACGCACTGCCCACCACGACTCCGTCCGCCAGTGCCGCGACCTGAGCCACCTGCACACGCGACCCAATTCCGAAGCCGACGGCAATCGGGAGCGCCGTGTGCGCCCGAATCCGGGCCACCGCCTCGGCAATGTTGCTAGCCACCTGATCACGAACCCCCGTCACACCCTCACGCGAAACATAGTAAATAAAGCCCGTCGTCGCCGAGACGATGGTGGGAATGCGCGATTCCGGGGTGGTCGGCGCGATGATGAAAACCGTATCGACACCATGCGCGCGGCAGGCTGCTGCCACCTCACCTGACTCTTCTGGAGGCAAATCCAGCGTGAGAATGCCATCGATCCCGGCCGCCCGCGCCGCTTGCACGTAGGCATCCACCCCGTTCGCAAACACAAGGTTGTAATACGTGTAGAAAATAATCGGCGTTTCACTCGTTTCCCGCAATCGCCGGACCAATTCGAAAACGCGTGCGGCCGACATCCCGCCTGCCAACGCCCGCTGCGCGGCCAGCTGGTTGGTCAATCCGTCCGCCAGCGGATCCGAAAAAGGCACGCCCAACTCCAACACATCAACCCCGCTTGCCAGCAAAGACCGGCAGACCGCCAACGATGTTTCGAAATCGGGATCGCCTGCGCAGACATAGGCCACAAAGGCGGCGCGGTTTTCGGCGCGGGTGCGGGCAAAAGCGGTGGCGAGGCGTGACATGTGATCGTGCATCGCCGCAAAAACCACCCCGCGGCGCAAAGAGAATCTTCAGTGAAGATCAAACTCCACCACGACCGGCCGATGATCCGAGAGCATCGAACGCACGATCTCGCTGCGCACATTGCGGCATCCCGCCGGCACAAAAACAAAATCCAGCGCCCGGCTCGGCAACGGCGATGGAAACGTCCTCCCGCCCACGGGATGCAGCGAATAGTCGCAATAGTCCGACAAGTGGCTCAGCAGGGACGCTGTCGCATCGTCACCGGTGCCCGGATTGTTGAAATCACCACAGATGATCGGCGGCACCGCCCACGATCGTCGGTGTAACCGGTGTTTTTCCCGCAGCCACGTCAGCAGGCGCTCCAGCTGACGCATCCGTTGCGCACGGGAACTGAAATGCAGGTGCAAATTCACGATCGGCACGCACAGTCCGCCGACCTCCAACTCGGCATAGAGAAAACCCTTCTCTCCCACACTGCGTGTTCCGAAAACGATCGTCTCGGAGGTCCGGATCGCGAGTTTGGACAATATCGCATTTCCATAGCTCAGATTGAGCAGGCCCACCCGGCGGTTGTTGATGCCGAAAACCGCATGCCCGAAACTCGTGTGCACCCGCAGGTAGTCCAAATGGTCAAAATTGCCGGCCCACCGCGAGCATTCGTCGATTTCCTGCAAAGCCACCACATCCGGCTTCAACCGGTCGAGCAGCGCCCCGATGCGCCGGAGATTGGCCTGCAGTTTGCGGCGGGAAGTGAGGCCCTGAATCGGCGTCAAGCCGCGGCCGTGAGCGATGTTGAACGTGACGAGGCGCAGACGCGGCATGGGACACCGCGAGGGTGTCGTCCGCCCGATGGTGCGCAACGGCAATCGAGGGAAGAAGGGATTGACAGGGTTCCACCGGGTGGCGAGGGTTCGCGCTCCTCAGTCTACGGCGGTCATAGCTCAGTTGGTTAGAGCACAAGATTGTGAATCTTGGGGTCGCGGGTTCGAGTCCCGTTGGCCGCCCCATTCTCTCAACGTATCAAAGAACACCCCGCGGTTTTCTTTCAAAGAGTGTGACGATGAGGACAGGTGCCGGCAAAAATCGGGAGCGTTGGGCACAAATCGGAATGAAAACTGTGCCGCTGCGAATTCAAAGGGGGCTCAGGCGTCCTCATCCTCGCAATAATCGTTCGCAACGAGGATTCCGACCGCGGTATGCAAGATCGCTCTCCGGTGAATGGGTAAACGGTTCACAGCCCGCGTCATTGTTGGCGCGTAGCCTGGCGGCCAACGTCCCAGTCCGCCTAGCCTACCCACCCTTTACTTCCCCATGCCCATCAAGATCGCCATGATCGGTGCCGGTTCCATCGGATTCACGCGCCGCCTCATGCAGGACATCCTCTGCGTGCCCGAGCTGGCCGACACCGTTTTCTCTTTCACCGACATCTCGCCAACGAATCTCGAAATGGTCACGACGCTTTGCCGCCGCGATATCAAGGCGAACAAGCTCCCGGCGAAAATTCTTTCCTCGCCCAACCGTCGACGCGCCGTTGCCGACGCGGACTACGTGATCTGCATGATTCGGCAGGGCGGCCTCGAAGCCTTCCAGACCGACATCGATATTCCGCTCCACTACGGCATCGATCAATGCGTCGGCGACACTATCTGCGCCGGCGGCATTATGTATGCCCAACGCACCATCCCCGTGCTGCTCGACTTTTGCCGCGATATTCGCGAAGTCGCCAAACCCGGAGCGCTTTTCCTGAACTACGCCAATCCCATGGCGATGAACACGTGGGCGTGTAACAAGCACGGCCGCGTCAACACCATTGGCCTCTGCCACGGCGTGCAGGGTGCCCACTGGCAAATCACGCGTTGCATCGAGCGCTGGGCCAAAAAAGAAAAACTTCTCGCTGCCGATGCCACCCTGCACCGCCGCGAGGTCGACGTCGTCGCCTCCGGCCTCAATCACCAGACTTGGTTCCTTAAGGCCGAATGGCGCGGCATCGATTTCATCCCGCGCTTGCTCGAACTCTTCGAAGAGCATCCCGAATACAAGGTGCAGGAAAAGGTCCGCATCGATGTCCTCCGCCGCTTTGGTTACTACAGCACCGAGTCCAACGGTCACCTCAGCGAATACCTTCCGTGGTATCGCAAACGCACCGGCGAGATCAAACGCTGGATCTCCCTCGACCGCTGGATCAATGGCGAAACCGGAGGCTATCTCCGCGTATGCACCGAAGGGCGCAACTGGTTCAAGACCGACTATCCCAACTGGCTGAAAGAGGAGCCGCCCGTCATCACTTCCGACAAACGCAGCGAAGAACACGGCAGCTACATCATCGAGGCTCTCGCCACTGGCCGCACTTACCGTGGGCACTTCAACATCCAGAATCGTGGCCACATTCCTAATCTCCCCGACGACGTCTGTATAGAGATTCCCGGCTACGTCGACCGCACCGGCATCAACATGCCCGTTGTCGGCCCGCTCCCGCTTGCCTGTGCCGCCACCTGCGCCGTTTCCGCCCGCGTTCAGGAAATGGGCATGGAGGCCGCCGTCGCCGGCGACGTCACCTTGCTGAAACAGGCGATGCTCCACGACCCGCTCACCGGCGCGATCTGCAACCCCGAGGAGATCTGGCAAATGACCGACGAGATGCTGGTCGCCCAAGCGCCGTGGCTCCCGCAATACGCCGAGCAGATCCCCGCCGCCCGCGCCCGCCTCGCCGCGCACACCAAGGCCCGCACCCGCGTCAAACTCCGCAAGGGCTGGAAAG
>CALRZR010000214.1:0-13599 GCA_943372705.1 Opitutus sp. GAS368
GAACCCGGCCATCGCGCTCCGGTTGCAATCGTTGCGTCCCGCTTGCCGGGTCGCTGAGCTTGGGTCGTTAGGCCACTCGCGATAACCCCTCAGAAATCAACCCGCACAACCTATGGAATACGTTTACGTCGATAACTCCAATCTCTTCATCGAAGGTCGCCGAGTCAGCGCCGTCGCCAAAGGAATGGCACGCAACATTGTCGAAGCGATGCAATACAACATCCTCGACCACACCTACACCATCGACTTCGGCAAGCTCCATCTGTTCGTAGCTGGTTCAGACCCCGCGAAGATTGCTCGTGCGGCGCTCTTTGGCTCACGTCCGCCACCGAACGACTCAATCTGGACGTTCGCCAAGCGAGCCGGATTCGAGGTCATCCTCACCGACCGCAACGTGAGAAACAAAGAAAAGAAGGTCGATACCGGTATCACGACCGCAATGGTCAAGGACGGCTACAAGCTCGTTGACCCCAAGAAAGACGTAATCACGCTCGTCGCCGGAGACGGCGACTTCGTTCCCGCAATCGACGCCCTCAAGGCGGACGGCTACACGGTCGAACTCGTCTTTTGGGACCACGCATCCGCCGAACTCAAGCGCGCAGCATCCAAGTTCATCTCACTCAACAAGCATCTTGGGATTCTTGCTCACTAACGCCGCAATGACTCCAACCGTGGCCTAACCATGCGCTGCAGCGAACTGCTCCGGGCGTCACGAGCCATGCTTCCCACCACCTTCGCCCCCCAGCCGCCTTCGCCCGCGCATGGCTCGCGCCGCCCTCCGCCGTCGCTGAGCTTGGGGTCGTTAGGCCACTTCGCACACCATGAGACTTTTCGCGCTATTACTCCTCGTGGTGCTGTTGTGTGGTTGCACCGGCCCAGAGCGTGTGTCGCCCACCGAGTTCAAGAAGCAGTATGGTTGGGTTGGCCAGCCGCAGACGATGCACGATGTCGCTTACCTCGGTCAGCGAGATGGTCGGGCATTCATTCGAGTGAGTTCGATGTCCACAGTCAGCCAGAAGTGGTCAGACCACATCATCTACATCGAGTTGAGTGAGCTTGATGCAGCGTCTCGGGATGCCTTGCCCAAGACCGAGTTCAAGAAGTGAGTATGACGATGTTGTGGCCTAACCAGAGCGCTGCAGCGAACCGCCGCCCCGCTGGGCAGTTGGACGGTTCAGGTGATTTGTTCGCGACTGTTCCAGCCGACCGGGCGTTTCCGGCGGCGGTCGCTGAGCTTGGTCGTTAGCCGTCATTGAGCGCCACCGTGAATCGAGAGCTTCCAGACGATGTCCACGAGAGCATCAAGCGTTTTTGCGCCGTGGGAGATTCTCTTGCCGAGGCGGCGCGTTACCCGGACGCGATTGCTCAGTATGACCAAGCACTTGCGCTCTTGCCGACGCCACATCAGGACTGGGAGGCTGCCACTTGGATACTCGCAGCCCTCGGTGACACGCATTTTCTCGCCGGAGATTTCGAGCGTGCGCGTCAGGCACTCACCACCGTCATGCTGTGCCCTAACGCGCTCGACAATCCGTTTCTTTGGCTTCGCCGAGGACAGGTTTATTTCGAGCTTGGGGACATGAAGCAGGCACAGGATAGTCTGGCCAGTGCATTCATGCTGGCTGGTCAGGAGATATTTGAGACCGAAGACCCGAAGTATGGGGCTTTCATATTACCGAAGATGGAGCAGACGAAATGACGGCTAACCAGAGCGCTGCAGCGAACCGCCGCTCCGCTATGCAGTTGGACGGTTCGGGTAATTTGCTCGCGATTGTTGAAACCGACCGGGCGTTTCCGGCGGCGGTCGCTGAGCTTGGTCGTTAGGCGGCTTCACGCGCACACCAACCGCGAGCAGCGTTGGTGGGACTCGCGGCCCGCTGCGCGGGCACCCGCTCAACCCACCCTCCGCTTCGCTCCGGGTCACACCTGCGGGGTTCTCTACACCGCGCTCCCGCGCTCCGTCTGCTTTCAGGCGACGCGCTTTGGTCGAGGGATACAGGCAGCCAAAAATGCCGCACGCGGTGCCGGTCCGGGGGGAGACACGTGCTGCAGGTGGCGCCGCATAAATTGCTCGGCTTACTGCCCGTTACACGGGCACCCGTTCGCCTCACCCTGCGCTTCGCTCCGGGCTTCGCCCTCTCCGCGCTGCCGCGCTCCGTCGTCGGTGCCGAGCGCGCACGTCTGACGCCGCTGCGTCGCGGCATCCGTATGACCGACGCTGCCGCGAACCCGCCATGGCGTCGCGGTTGCAATCGTGGCGTCCCGTGGGCCGCGGCGCTGAGATTGGGTCGTTAGCCCGAAAATTTCATGAAGAAGATTCCCGCAGATCCAGGAATCCGCAGATCTACTTCTGTGGGATCCTGAATCTGAGGGAGAATCCTTGGGTGTTCGCGCGAACATCGTGCGGCTGTCCTCCGAGCGAGTGTGAAATTTCCGGGTTAGGTGCTGCTCGGCGGGATTTTCTGGAGAAACCGCGGCAGCGAGTTTCGCGACGGCGCGCAGGTCGCCGGGCGCGTATACGGTGGACGCGGGAGGATGCTACCCGTCGCGGGCGATGGCGCACGTGAGCCCCGGGGGCGTCGCCGGCTTGCGGGCGCTCGCCGCTACCGGGTGGGCGTGATCACATAGGTGCTGCCGGCGGTCGTGGTGATGTCGACGGTGTGCGTGGTGCGGAGTTTGATGGTCGGAAGTGTGGCGGGATTGGTGAGCACGGGTTTGCCGGCATCGACGATCGCGTAAAAGGAGTTTGGATTCGCTCCGGTGGCGGCGGTGGCTTTGGCGTTGGCGATCGACATGGGTGCGTAGGTGCGGAGACGAAGGTTACCGCCGAGCTTCGAGCGCACGGTGGCGTGGGTGAGTTTTCCGTCGGACCATTCGAGATCGATTTCGAAACCGCCGCGCGCTTTCAGGCCGGTGACTTTTCCGCTGGGCCATACGGAAGGCAGCGCGGGGAGGAGTTGGAGCACGCCGGCGTGGCTTTGCACGAGGAGTTCGGTCACGCCGGCGGTGTAGCCGAAGTTGCCGTCGATTTGGAACGGCGGGTGGGCGTCGAACAGATTTCGATACAAGCCGCCGCCGCGCATCGAGGTGGTCGACGTCCCGACGAGGTTGAAGAAATTGCGGATGATCGCGTAGGCGTGGTCGCCGTCGAGCATGCGGGCCCAGAAATTGATTTTCCAACCCATCGACCAGCCGGTCGCTTCGTCGCCGCGGAGTTCGAGCGTGCGGGCGACCGCGCGGAAGAGTTCGGGCGTGGCGTCGGGGTTGATCTGGTTGCCGGGGTGGAGGGCGTAGAGGTGCGAGAGGTGACGGTGTTTCGGCTCGGCCTCTTTGTAGTCGGTGCGCCACTCTTGGAGTTGGCCCCGCGCGCCGACGCGGTAGGGGGCGAGCTGGGCGAGTTTGGCGCGCAGCTCGGTGACGAGCGCGGCGTCGCGGCCGAGGAGTTCGGCGGCGGCGATGGTGCGGGCAAAAATTTCGCGGATGATGGCGAGGTCCATCGTGACGCCTTGGCTGACGGCGGCGTTTTTGCCGGTGGAGTCGATGAAGGCGTTTTCCGGAGACGTGCTGACGGGCGTGATGAGTTCGCCCGAGCCGTCGGCCGCGGGCGCGAGCCAGTCGGCGTAGAATTCGGCGGCGCCCTTCATCAGCGGGTAGGCCTCGTCGGCGAGGAATTTCTTGTCGCCGGTGAACAGCCAGTGCTCCCAGAGGTGCGAACTAAACCAGCCGGCGGTCATGTTCCAAAACGCAGCGCGGGCGGCGCCGTCGACGGGAAAGCTGTCGCGCCACAGCGTGACGTTGTGATGCGCGACCCAGCCGCGGCGGTGATACATCGTGCGGGCGGTGAGCGCGCCATTTACGGCGGTTTCGCGGATGAGGCGGAAGAGCGGTTCGTGGAGCTCGGAGAGATTCGTGGTCTCGGCGGGCCAGTAATTCATCTCGGTGTTGATGTTTACCGTGTAGCTGGAGGCCCAGGGCGGGATCACGAGATCGTTCCATTTGCCCTGGAGATTGAGGGCCTGCGTGCCGGCGCGGGAGCCGGCGATGAGCAGGTAGCGGCCGAATTGAAACAGCAGCGCGGCGAGCGCGGGATCGCCGTTGGCGCGGAAGGCGGCGATGCGCGCATCGGTGGGGAGTTTTGCTTTGGCGGGATCACCGTCGAGGCGGAGCGACACGCGGTTGAAGAGTGCAGTGTAGTCGGCGAGGTGGCGTTCGCGGAGCGTGGGAAACGTCTGCGCGGCGGCTTCGCGGAGATCGTGTTTCGAGCGGAGCGACGGATCGAGGCCCTCGCGGCTCGGGCTTTTGTCGGGGCCGTTGAAGCTGGTGCCGGCGCTGACGAAGACGACCGCCTCGGTGGCGCCCTCAATGCGGAGCGCGCCGGCTTCGGCGACGACCTTGCCGTCGGTTTTCACGACGAGCCGCGACTCGAAAAACATGCCCTTGCCGTCGATGTCGGCGCCGTAAAGCACCTGCGCGGCGCGGGGCTGCCGCGGGCCGTCGGCCGTGTAGTTCTCCGGAGACCGCAGTTGGTCGCCCCATTGCTCGACGGTTTTGAGATCGCGGCGGCCGACGTAGCCGGGGAGTTGGCCGCGGAAAATGAGTTCGCCGTTTTCGACCGTGCTCTGGGCGGTCGGATGCACGGAGGTGAACGAGGTCTTGAACGCGAGGGTGCCAGGGCGGTCGGTGCGCAGACGGATCGCGATCACCTGATCGGGCGCGCTGATAAAAATTTCGCGGGTGAAGGTGGCGCCGTCGCGTTGGAAACTCACGCCGGAGGTGGCGGTCGCGAGATCGAGCCAGCGGCGGTAGTCGGTGACGGCGGGTTTCGCGCCACCGGTGGCGGCGGGGGCGAAATCGAGCAAAAGATCGCCGAGGGGCTGGTAGCACTGCTGGTTTCGCCCGAGCCAGTGTTTGGTGATGTAGGCATCGGCCTCCGAGTTTTTGCCGGCGGTGAGGAGCGCGGTGACGTGGTCGAAATTTTTCGTGATATCGATCGTGCGCAGATCGGCGGGGGGCTCGCCGGAGGTGAGCGTGTCCTCGTTGAGGGCGAGGCGCTCGCGGTCGACGCCGCCGAAGACCATGGCGGCGAGCCGGCCGTTGCCGAGCGGGAGCGCGTCGGTCCATTTCTCGGAAGGCTGGTCATACCAGAGGGTGAGCGGGGCGGAGGCTTCGGCGGCAGAGGCCCACGAGGCGAGGGCGAGTGACACGGCAGCAACGAGACGGCGGTGCAATTTCATGGTTTGCGGGTAAACGAGAGTCCGCAGGAAACGCGGCGGGGTGTCCATGCCGCGCTGACTTACATCGTTGAGCTGCAGCCCGGCGGCAGGGCTCAGTTGCTGGCTCAGTTTTCGTAGACTGTCGAGCGATGGCCGACCGCCACGAGGACGACGACCACGCGGTGATTTTCGAGGCGGCAGAGGAGCCGATAGTCTCTCACGCGATAGCGCCAGTAGCCCTTGAGATCTCCGCGGAGGGGCTTGCCAAATGAGGTGGGATCGGTGGTGCCGCGAACTCGTTTCTCTAAAAACGAAATGACCTCGTCGGCGGACGACGGACCGATGGCGGAGAGATGTTTGAGCGCCGTCGGACTGATTTCAAAGTCCCAGGGCACGGCGAGCCTCCTCGCCGGTGAGAAGCTTTTCTCCGCTCTTTACGTGGCGATCCCAAGCGGCGACGGCAGTGCGGTAGTCGAGTTCGTCCTCCACGGCTTCGCGCACTTGGTGAACGAGGTCGGCGAGGCGCTCCAGCTTGGCGTCAGTGGGCACAGGCGGGACCGTGCTCTCGAGGGCGGCGCGTTTGATAAAGGCGGCGGGACTCAGACCGCGCTTGCGGGCGGCGGCGGCAATCTTGCGTTTCTCGGCCGGCGTAAGGCGGATGGAGGTCGGGACGGTCGCGGAACTCATGCACTACGGGTGTAGTGTGCGAAACGGAGTGTCAACGCCGCCGCCTCAGCGGGGCAGCTTCACGGGGGTGAAGGTCCGGAGCGCGGGGCGCTTCGGTGTGGCGGACAACTCGTCGTAGGCGACCTGTTGCAGCGCGGCGGCCTGGACCTGCGAGAAGCCGAGGTCGGCGGCGGCGCGTTCCGTTTTGCCGAGGGCGCGGGGGTCGAGGCCGGTGAGGTCGCCGAAGATGATGAGGGCCGACAGATAGTAGCCGTAGCTGCTCGCGTGGTAGTGGTCGTTGGTCCAGAGGCTGACTTGGCCGAAGGCGATGCCGTCATAGGGATTCGGATCGGCGATGCCGGCTTTGAACGCGCGGTTCCAGGCTTCGCCGACGGGCAACACGGCACGGATCGCCGGTGCGCCGGCGGCGGCGAGGTCGAAGCCACGGCGCACATCGAGGGCCATCTGCTCGATGGGCTTGCCGTGCCACGCGCCTTTTTCGGGGTAGGTCTGATCGGCGCGCGACCAGGTGGCGACGAGGCGGAGATTCACGCGGGGATTCTTGGCGAGGAAGAGTTCGGCGATCTGCTTGGTGGTGGCGACGAGCTTGGTGGAGTCGCCGGGCTGCTTGTTGTCCATCATGCTCTGGGCTTGGAGAATGACGTGGTCCCAGGCGCGACCGATGAGGTCGGCCTTTTTCTCAAGGTGCAGCTCGAAGCCCGAGCCGCCGACGGTTTCGAGGCTCACGGCGTAGTCGAGGCCAGCCTGGTTGGCGAACGCCTTGAAAAGCGCCGGCACGCCGCCCTGCTTCTCGCCGTTGAGATCGGTGACCGTCTCGGCGCGATAGTAACGCGCGGCCGAGCCGGCGCCGAACGTGAAGCTGTTGCCGACGAAGAGAATGGTCTCGGGCGTGGCGGCGCGGTATGCGGCCTTGGGCGAATCGGCGGCGGAGGAAATCGAAAGCAGCGCGGCAAACGTGAGGGTGAGCAAGCGGAAGTGCATAGGGTGACGTGGGTGTGACAGAATGGGCGCGTGAGTCGATCCTCGGGCGGAAGAGCGTGGTCGATCGCGGGGCAACCGGGATCGCCGTTGCGGTGGCGAGATTGCGCGCGGCGGAAGATTCAGATTTTCCATCTCGGTAAGCTGCGGAATGCTCGGGCAAAGCCCGGGACACGAGTGGTGCGATTACGGGGCAATGGACTTTGGCCAGTTGTAAACAGGACTTTACAATCAGCCATATCGGTTCGATTTTACCGGCATGATCGAGCGGCGAATTCTTCCTCTGGCCAAGAAGAGCTTACGCGGGTTTCCCGTGGTGGCGCTGACGGGCCCGCGACAGTCGGGCAAGACGACCCTCGCGCGTTCGTTGGCGGGCGAACGGGGTTACGCGACGCTGGAGGACCCGGACACGCGAGAATTTGCGGTCGGAGACCCGCGCGGATTTTTGGCGCAGTTTCCCGACGGAGCGGTGCTCGACGAGGTGCAGCGTTGTCCTTCGCTTTTTTCCTATTTGCAGGGCGCGGTGGATGCGGACCGTCGGATGGGACGTTTTATTCTCACGGGGTCTCAACAGTTCGGGCTGGTGGAGGCGATCACGCAGTCGCTCGCCGGTCGCGTCGCGATGTTGCAGCTCCTGCCGTTTTCGCTACCCGAGTTGCAGGCGGCCGGAAAGGCCCCGGCTACGGTGGACGAATTGTTGAGCGGTGGACTTTTCCCTCCGGTGCACGACCGCCCGGTCGAAGCGGCGGCGTGGTTGAAGAGCTATGTCGCCACGTATCTGGAGCGCGACGTGCGGCAGTCGCTCAAAGTGCAGGACTTGGCGGCTTTTCAGCGGTTCATCCAGCTATGCGCCGGGCGGATCGGGCAACTGGTCAACGTGTCGTCGTTGGCGGCGGATGCGGGGATTTCGCGGCCGACGGCCGAGGCGTGGTTATCGGTGCTGCAGGCGAGCTTTCTGGTGTTTCTGGTGCGTCCGCATTTCACCAATCTGTCGAAGCGGCTCATCAAATCGCCGAAGCTCTATTTCTGCGATCCGGGTCTCGCGGCGTGGCTGATGGGAATTCGCGAACCTGCGCAGGTGGCGAGTCATCCGCTCCGCGGCGGGCTGTTTGAGAATTGGGTGATGACGGAAATTCTGAAGGAGCAAGCGGCGCGCGGGGAAGAGCCGCAGGTCTATTTTTGGCGGGACAAAGAGGGTCACGAAGTCGATGCCGTGGTGGAAGCCGGCGGGACACTCCACGCGATCGAAATCAAATCGGGACAGACGGTGGCGTCGGATTTTTTTGATCACCTCGATTTTTGGCAGGCCCAGCTTAAGGGCCGGCGCGTCAAGCCGTGGTTGGTCTACGGCGGCGAGTCTGCCCAGCGTCGGGAGCGGGCAACGGTGGTGCCGTGGCAGGGAATTCGTGCGTTGGTGGAGGCGTGGTGAAGGGGCGCGCCGCGCGGGGTTTGGCCGGCGAGGAGCGGACATATCCGCTACGGGCGATGGCGGGGCAGAATGAGCGGCAGAGTTGGCTGCCAAGCTAGGAAAGGGAGAGGCTTTCGAGAAATGAGCCACGGATGGTCACGGATAGACACGGAATGCCACGTGAAAACGGACGCGGGGTGCAGGGGCCAAAGGAGGGTGGAGGCGCAGGGCGGAGCGGTGCCAAGCAGAGTCAGCCGCGCTTGCTACCAGTCGCGTCCGTCGGCCGCACCCTCTTCAGTCGGAAACTTCGACGGCGGGATTCCGGCGGCGAGCGCGACTTTCGCCAGGAGTTCGCAGAGATGCTCGGCTTCACTGGTTTCGATCAGACTGGGATCCTTGCGATGAAGTTCATTCAGCGCCGTGACAGCGCGCCGAAATGCCGCAAACTTTTGCGTATCGGGCGCATTTTCACCCGTGGCAGCGAGCTCCGAGATCAGCGTGTCGAAAATCGCAGTGAAACGGGAACTGCTGCGCCAAGACGGTTGCGTGAACGGATATTGGGCTTTCGTCGCCGCAAGCTTTCGCTCGTAGTCCGTAGCTGGCGTCCGGGCATGGGTAGGGATGGCGCTGGTCGGCACCGGCTGCTCGCGCGAGCAAGCGGCGAACGAGGTGAGTAGGACGATTAGCCAGATGATCTTCATCTGCGCAGGTTATTTTCCTGGAGGCAGGGTGGGTTTAGTCAGATCGACTTCGGGTCTTACGAACGCCTGGCCCACCCCGCTCCCAATCCAAGATGGCAAGGGCTTTTTCGGTCGGACCGATTTCGCGGAGGCCAGCTTGCGAGCGGTCGTCACGGACTTGGTGAGCGTCTTCATGCGGCGAGATTCGTTCGGGGCGTGGGGATTGGCAGGCGTGAGGGCCGCACCGTAACCGGTGCGGCTACGGTAGAGCCGTAGGTGCGTCGGCTGGAAATGTGCCGATGGCGGCGACACTGACGAAGGTGACCACGGCGCGGTTTTCGGTGCGGGATGCGGTGAGGTCTACGGTGAAGGTGGCTTCCCAGTCGTTTTGTTCTTCGGCGTCGATGAGGATTTGGGCGATGGTCCAATATTTTTGCGGAGCTGCAGGCGCGGGGGCGGAAAGCGCGTTGGGGTCAACGCGCTCCACCTCAGGAGCCGTGCCGTGGGCTTCGGACCAGTGGGTGTGTTTCGCGCTGCGGCCTTCGGGGTCGAGGCGGAAGCGGGTGCGGGCGTCGAAGTAGGGGGCGAAGGCGGACTCGAGTTTGCGGGCTTCGGGGGAGACGGGGTCGTTGTCGGCGGGGGCGGCGGCTTCACTGGTGCGGAGGCGCGAGAGGGCGCTGTCGAATTCGCGCGCGGCGACGTCTTGGAGGAAACCGAAGATCGCGGTGCGCACGAGGCGGCGGAAGGCGGCGGTGTCGCGCGTGATGTCGAAGCTCGCGGGACGCGCAGGTTTGTCGGCGTCGGTGGTGGCGGCGACGAAATCGGGGTTTTTCAGGCGCTCCCATTCTTCGAGGAGGCTGGAGTCGATGCCGCGGATGAGCTCGCGGAAGTAGTCTTCCATTTCGACGACCTCTTCGGTCTTCGCGGTCTCGGGGACGGTTTGGCTGAGGACTTTCCAGACTTGGGAAAGGTGGCGGAGGAGGAGGCCTTCGGAGCGTTCGAGGCCGTAGACTTTCACGTAGTCGGAGAACGAGAGGTAGCGCTCGAACATTTCGCGCGCGATGGACTTGGGGCGCACGTTCTCCTGGTTGATCCACGGGTGCGCGGCGGCGAAGGCGTTGAAGGTGTCGTAGAGAAATTCGCGGAGCGGCTTGGGGTGCTCGATGGCTTCGAGTTTCTCCATGCGCTCTTCGTAGGGGACGCCGGCTTCTTTGAGCTCCAGGATTTTTTCGCCCTTCGCTTTGTCGATTTGGCGGCGGAGGATTTGGTCGGGGTCTTCGACGATGGCTTCGCAGAGGGTGAGGACGTCGAAGGGGTAGTCCGCGCCCGCGGCGGGCGCGGGCGAGTGGGAGGTTGGAAGCGGGAAGTTTAAGGAAGCGGGGTCGGAGATTGGAGATGGAATAGCGGACCGCGGGGCGCTGGGGCTGCTCGGGAGCAGCGGGAGCGTGTCGATGAGGTAGAGCGAGAGGGCTTGGTGGAGGGAGAAGTCGTCTTGGAGCTCGACGTTGACGCGGAGTTTGCGGGCGTTGGGGGCGGAGTCGGCTTGCTGGCGCTCGCCGCTACGGGGAGGCGTGGGAGACGCGGTCAGGCTGACCGCGCTACGGGGAAGAAACTCCACGATTTTCCGGTCGAGGAGGGCGCGGAAGAGTTGCCAGGCGCGTTTGCGGAGGGCGCGTTTTTTGTGCGGGGTCTCGTGGCAATCGGCGATGAGCTGGCGCATCGCGCGGCAGCCGTCGGACTCGCGGCTCAGCACGAGGAGCAACATGCCGTGCGAAATATCGAAGCGGGAAACGAGGCCTTCGGAAGGCGCGGTTTGGAGGCGCTCGAAGGTCTTGATGTCCCAGCCGACGCTGCCCTCGGGGGCGCGTTGCTTGACGAGTTTCTTCTGCTTCTTGGCGTCGCCGGCGGCTTTTTCTTCGGCGCGCTTGTTCTCGATCATGTATTCGGGCGCCTGGGCGATGACGTAGCCTTTGTCGTCGTAGCCCTTGCGGCCGGCGCGGCCGGCGACCTGGCGGAAATCGCGCACGGTGAGGACGGCAGCTTTGTTGCCGTCGTATTTCCAGAGCTGCGTGAAGACGACGGTGCGGATCGGGACGTTGATGCCGACGCCGAGGGTGTCGGTGCCGCAGATGAGTTTGAGCAGACCTTTTTGCGCGAGCTGCTCGACGAGGATGCGGTATTTCGGAAGGAGGCCGGCGTGGTGGACGCCGATGCCGTGGCGGAGCCAGCGGCGGACTTCTTTGCCGTAGGGGCTGTTGAACCGCACGCCGTCGAGGGCGGTCTGGATCGCGGCTTTTTCCTCCTTCGAGCAGACGTTGAGCGACATCAGCGACTGGGCGGCCTCGCTGGCGGAGCGTTGCGTGAAGTAGACGAGGTAAACGGGGGCGCGTTTGTCTTCGAGGAGCTTGGCGACGCGCTCGGTGAGGGGCGTCTCGCTGTATTCGAATTCCAAGGGCACGGGGCGGCGGTCGCTGCGCACGGTGACGCTCGGCGCGCCGGTGACGCGGGTCATTTCCTTTTCGAAAAACTCGGTCGCGCCCAGCGTGGCGGACATGAGGAGGAAACGCGCGCCGGGCATCGTGAGCAGCGGGACCTGCCACGCGTAGCCGCGCTCGGCGTCGGAATAGTAGTGAAACTCGTCCATGATCACCGCGCGGACATCGCTCTCGGCGCCGCGGTGGAGGGCGATGTTGGCGAGGATTTCGGCGGTGCAGCAGAGGATGCGCGCCTGCGGATTTACGGAGGCATCGCCGGTCATCATGCCGACGTGCTCGGGGCCGAAATCGCGGCAGAGGGAGAGAAACTTTTCGTTAACGAGTGCCTTGATCGGGCACGTGTAGACGGAGCGTTCGCCGGCGCAGAGGGCTTTGAAGTGGAGGGCGGCGGCGACGAGGGATTTGCCGGAGCCGGTGGGGGTGTTGAGGACGACGTTGTGGCCGGCGAAGAGTTCGAGGATCGCCTCTTCTTGTTCGGGGTAGAGTTCGAGTCCGCGCGCGGCGGCGACCGCGAGGAAGCGGTCCATCACGGCATCCGCGGACGGCGCGCCGGGGAGCGGCGCGAGCGGGGGCGGTGGAGGCGTGGCGGTGGACGCGGTGGTCGGAGACGACATCGCGGGTCACAAGGAAGGCGTGCGCGATGCGAGACAAGGACAAGGTGGGCGGCGCGGCGAAGAGCGGTCGCGCGAGCGCGGAGAAATAGGGCGTGGCGTTCGGCGGATTTCGGTGTCGGTGTGGTGACGATGAAAAACCAACCGCTCATCATTCAGGGGAAAATCAAACTGAAGGATTTCGACCCGGCCTACGACGGCGGGCTCGGCAAGGAGAAAGCCAAAAAGCAGACGGCGCGGTTGTGTCGGCGGATCGGGGAACTCCAGCCGCTGCTCTACGCAAACGCGAACCGCGCGGTGTTGCTCATTTTTCAGGGCATGGATGCGTGCGGCAAAGACGGTTCGGTGCGGAGTGTGTTGAGCGACGTGAATCCGGCGGGCGTGGAAGTGGCGAACTTCAAGGTGCCCTCGGACGAGGAGCGCGCGCACGATTTTTTGTGGCGGGTGCACAAGGCGGTGCCGCGGTTCGGCAATATCGGCGTGTTCAACCGTTCGCACTACGAGGCGGTGCTGGCGGAGCGCGTGCTCAACATTGTGCCGAAAAGTGTGTGGCGGAAACGCTACGGCCAGATCGTGGACTTCGAGCGCATGTTGGTGGAGAGCGGCGTGGTGTTGCTCAAATTTCACCTGTGCATCAGCCGCGAAGAGCAGGCGGAGCGTTTCCGGGAGCGGCTGGCGAATCCGGAGAAGCACTGGAAATTTTCGCATGGCGATCTGAAAACCCGCCAGCGCTGGGACGACTACATCGATGCCTACGAGGACATGATCAACGCGACCAGCCATCCGGCGGCGCGTTGGCACGTGGTGCCGGCGGACCGCAATTGGTATCGCGACCACGTTATCGCGGACAGCGTGGTGCGCGCGATGGAAGGGCTCGACATGAAGTGGCCCAAATCCGCCGAAGATCTCTCCCTGGTGAAGTTCACGTAACCACCGGAGCGGCGGGGGCGAGGCGCGCGGTTAACGCGGTTGCTCGTTGGGCCGGCGACCGCGGCGATCGTCGGGGTCGGCCGGGGCTGGAGCCGGGGCTGGAGTCGCGGTGGGCGCGGGTGCCGGAGGGGCGGAACGCGAAGCGGCGGGCGCGGCGGCGGGTGCCGGAGTGGCGACCGGAGTCGAAGCGGGAGGCGGCGGCGAAGAGCGGGTGCGCGGAGGTGGCGGCGAGGTGCGCTCGGTGGAAGGAGGGCGATTTTCGGGCGTGGGGCGGGTGCGGCCGGGTTGATCGCTGCGGGCTTCGCCGCGGCGGTGCGGGGGAGGCGTTGGGGACGGGGTGGCGGCAGGTGGCGTCGGAGCAGGCGTCGGAGCCGGGGAGGCGATGGGTGCCGGCCCGGGTGCTGTTCTGGATTCGGTGGCGGGGGCGACGGAGCCGCGGGGGGCGCGGGTGACCGTGAGGGCCGGATCGGTGTTAGGGACCAGGGTGCCGGCGGGCGTGGGGGCGACGGTGGGTTGCGGGCCCATTTCGTTGAGGCGCGGGCGGCGCGACGGGCCGGTGGGCGTGGTGGGCGAACCGTCGGTGCCGGCTGGGGGCGG
>CALRZR010000215.1:0-13596 GCA_943372705.1 Opitutus sp. GAS368
GATCCAGGCGCTCGACGCCGCGCCGCCCGACGCCGACACGCTCATCACCGACTACTTCCCCGACCTCCTCGAGCACATCGAACTCGTCACCCGTCTCGGCGACGTGAAGCTCAAACGCATCGTCTTTCGCAAACCCTCCCGCACCCACGGCTACTTCTTCTCGAGCAACGCCCACGCGCGCCTCGATATGTTCGATAGCATCGGGTTGAAGGTCTACTGGTATGACGAACTCACCAAGGATCTCTACCAGCACGTCTACAAGAAGGACCACGGCTTCTTCGTCCGTGAGGAGATGGCCCGCAAGTTCCAGGAAGCCACCATCCTCGCCTTCTATGGTTCCGCCGTCGGTCTCAACCAAGCCGATACCGACCGCATCTCCTCTCTCGTCGAGAAACTCACCAGTTTTATTGGCTCAAATCTCGGCGTCCTCACCGGCGGCGGCGGCGGCGTGATGCGCCTCGCGACCGATCAGGCCCGCAGCAAAGGCGCACTCACCGGCGCCTGCTTCCTCGAACTTGAGGCGCAGCCCCCCGAACTCGGCGTCGACTTCTTCAACACGTTCCAGGAGTCATCGCGCCACTTCCGGCAAAAATGGTTCGAAGCGGCCGATTTCTGCATCTTCAACGTCGGCGGCGTCGGCACCCTCGAAGAAGTCGGCATCGAACTCTGCAACCTGAAACTCGGCATTCGCCCGCGCGTGCCCTACGTCTTCTTCAACGCCAAATTCTGGGGCGACCTCCGCAAACAGATCAACGAAATGATCCGCAGCAAACGCGCCCCCGCGTGGATCGCCGACTACATCCTCTTCACCGACGACCCCGACGAGGTCGTCGCCTTCTACCGCAAGAAATTGCAAGTTCTGTAAACCGCCGCGCCCGCTTCGCCTCACGTCCGTCACGGCCCCGCGCCCCGCCTCGCGAGGCGGGCCTCGGCGGACTCGACGCTTCATTTGGTCGCCCGCGGATAGACACTCTCGAGAAACTTCAGACCACCGTCAGCCCGTTGTTCCAACAGGGCGCCGTTCGACACCAGCACCACGACCTGCTCGCCGCGCAAACCGAAGCGGTAGCTCAGTTCGAAAACCTTTTCCTCGTTCCCCGCCGTTTGGCCCCCGCGCACACCGGTGAGTTTTCCACCGTTCAGCACCAGGATCGTCCCCGAGGGCAAACCGTAACGACCGTTCAACTTGCCATGCAGTGCGGCGGTCTTCGCCGGATCATGGATCACCTCCACGCCCGCCGGCATCGCCGGCCCAAAGGTCGCATATGCCATCACCAAGGTCGTCACGGCCAACACCGCCAGCGTCCACGGCGAGCGCCTCACGGCGCTCCAAGCGCTTGCACCGCGCTTTGCAGCCGCAGTGGCAGCGCCTTCAGCGCCTTCGTCATTCCATTGTGTTTCCGCGACCGTGGGCGCCTCCTTGCCGAGGGCGACCATCTCGAGAATTTGCTCCGGCGTTCGCTCGGTCGCGGTATTGACCGCCTCCGGCACCGCCGTGACAAACAACCGCCCGCCCACATTTTGCACCGCCACTTTCGCACGGGGACCGGTCAGATAAATTTTTGCCTCCACGTCGACGAGATCCATCGCCGTCAGCCGGCCAAACGCCCCCATGGCCGCAACCGCTGCCTCTGGCGCGAGATCGACCGCGGTGTTTTCCTCGCCGCGGTGCACGGTCGTGCCGTCTGCGCTCAGGTGCATCGTCGCAATCGCGAACCGCGGTTGCAAATACGCGCTCATGACGGCCGCCTTTCGATCACGAAAAACACCGTCGTCCCGGCATCCGTCACGATGATATTGCCCGTCGCGAGATTGCCGTCGTCGTAAAGCCGGTCGAGTCGTTCCAGATTCTCGAATGTCCACGTGCAGCCGGTGACCTTGATTGCCGCATTGAAGACCACGCCCAAACTGTTGGTCGCTTCCTTGTTGTCCCATTCGTAGCGTCCGCCCAACGGCGTGATACGCAGCCAATTCGTGGACCGCAAATAGTCTGCCATGCCGGCCGGAACCTGGCCCATGGCGGTTTGGTCCTCCGGGTAGCTGCCGCGCTCCTGCGCATAACGGCCAAACGCTTCGGCGAATACCCTCCCGTCATTCCAAAACGCCGCACTCTCCGCGTGTTTGCTCAGCCGCTGGACAGCCGCCGTCGACACCATCGCGAGCATCGCGATGAGCGTCGTGACAATCATAATTTCCGTGAGCGTAAAGCCCCGCGTGTGTCTACTGGCCACCATAGAGTTTCTGGATCGGGACAACTCCGCGAAACTTGAACCTTTTCCGGCCGAGGCTGTAGCGGGCGACCCGTAGTGAACGACGGGGATGAAATCAGCACCAAGCGCCCCGGTGATTTCACCGCTCCTCTCCCACACGTCGTTTGACCGTGGTCCCACAAATAGGTGGGTGCACTTCGTTCGCGGCTGGAGGCGCTATCACGTCCACAAAGAATGGGGCCATTTCGATGGTGGATTTTGTCGATTGCTCTGTCGAATAGTAGTCAAAGAGCCAATTCACGGCACTCCTCCATATCCGAGCAGTCCCAGATCGTTTGTCCGTCGTTCCAATGAAATTACCCGCCCTTCCCCTGCAGTCACATCGCTCCGCGATGAAACTCCTGTTGGCCTTCGTCCTCTTTTGGTCACCGCTTTTGGCCGCCCTCGCACCCGACTCGCTCGCTGGCAAAGTTTATCGAGACAGCTTTTTCTCAACAGCACTGCGGATGTATGGAGAATCCACGATCATCTTCAGTTCTGAGGGCCGCTACGTTTACCTCAAAGCGGCCGAAGCCAGCACGGTCACCCAGCGCGCTGGGTCGGGAGCGGAACTGATTCGGCCTCCCGGCGACGGCCGGTTTACCTACCTCCGCACCGGCGAAAACACCGCGAAGGTCGAACTGCACGATGGCGACGGAAGCCAAATCACGATGACCTGGATCTTCACTTCGGCATCTACAGGCATTTCGGACCGAATCCCCTCCGCAAACGATAACACCTTCCATCTTTCGGATCTCGCAACGGTTCAAACCGCACCCACCGCAAATGTGTCGATGCGCGGGCGCATTTCGCCCGGGCAACCACTCATCGTCGGGTTCGTCGTTCCCGGAACGCGCTTGCCCGACGGGCCAACGCGGACCCAGTTGGCCGACTCCCACGCGCGCGACGTCCTAATCCGTGTCGTCGGCCCATCACTGAACCAATTTGGCCTCACCGGAGTCTGGGCTGATCCGGATTTTCGAATTTTCCGCGCGAACGCTCCGTTGCCAAACCTCCAGTGGCACTACCCGGACTGGTCGACGATCACCAATATCTCTACGCGGCCCAACCCTGCAGGCGTCGCAGCCTTTCGAAAGATCTTCAACTATGTCGGCGCCTTTCCTCTCCTCGACAGCTCGAAAGACGCCGTCGATGTCGTGCGGCTGAGCTCCGGAGCCTACACCATCGCTTGCGAACTCATTCCAGGCGATCCCGGCGGCGAAGTGCTCATCGAGGTTTATTTCCTTCCGTAGGTCCTTCGCTATCCCGCAACCCGGCCTTGCCACACGCGCGCCGCTCTGAGTCTTTCGCCGCGTGGCCTCCTCAGCACTTCCTCGTTCCCTCCTCGTTGTCGGCTCCGGCGGACGCGAACACGCCCTCGTCCGCGCGCTCCTCGCCTCGCCCGCCCTGAGCGCAGTCGACGGGCCCGCCCTGAGCACAGTCGAAGGGCCCGCCGCCCCCCGCGTGATCTGCGCCCCGGGCAACGCCGGCATCGCCCTCGAAGTCCCGTGTTTTCCCGTCGCCGCCGACGATGTGCCCGGTCTCGTCGCCCTCGCCCAACGCGAACAGGTCGCCTTTGTCGTCGTCGGCCCCGAAGTCCCGCTCTCCCTCGGCCTCGCTGATCGCCTGCACGAAGCCGGCATTCCCGTCTACGGACCCAAAGCCGATGGCGCGCGCCTCGAAGCCTCCAAGATTTTCACGAAGCAGCTTCTGCTGAAACACCGCATTCCCACCGCGCCCGCCGCCTTTTTCAGCGAAGTCGATCCCGCCCTTGCCTACCTCCGCACCCGGGCAATTCCCATCGTCGTTAAAGCTGACGGTCTCGCCGCCGGCAAAGGCGTGATCGTCGCGCAGTCACTCCCCGAGGCCGAGGCCGCCGTGCGCGACATGCTCGACGGCGGCAAGTTCGGCTCCGCCGGTCGCCAACTTCTCATCGAAGACTGTCTCTTCGGCGAAGAGACCTCCATTCTCGTCGTCGTCTCCGGCCGCGACTACGTCATCCTCCCAACCTCCCAAGACCACAAACGCGTCGGTGATGGCGACACCGGTCCCAACACCGGCGGTATGGGCACCTATTCGCCCGCCGAGGTCGTCACCCCTGCCCTCCTCGCCCGGATCGAACACGAAATCGTTCGCCCGTCCGTCAACGCCATCGCCGACGAGGGCATCGCGTTTTGCGGCACGCTCTTCATCGGCATCATGCTTACGCCGGCCGGCCCGAGCGTGATCGAATACAACACCCGCTTCGGCGACCCCGAGACCCAAGTCGTTCTTCCGCGCCTCGCCACCGATCTGCTCACGGTCCTCTGGTCCGCCGCCATCGGCCAACTCGCCGCCATCGGCCCACTCGCCGTCAAACCCGACTACGCGCTCTGCGTCGTCATCGCCGCCCAAGGTTACCCCGACAAATTCCCGAAAGGCGACGTCATCACCTTTCCACCCGCCACCGCCCTCCCGCCCGCGACCACCATCTACCACGCCGGCACGGCGAAAAACTCCGCCGGCGCCATCGTCACCAACGGCGGCCGCGTCCTCGGCGTCACCGCGCTCGCGCCCACGCTCCGCGCCGCCGCCGACCGCGCCTACGCCGCCTGCGACCAGATCCAGTGCGCATCAAAATATTTCCGCCGCGACATCGGCGCCCGCCAGCTCAACCGCCGATGAACCGCCGCTCCCTCCGCCTCCTCCGTCTCCCGCCCGCCGCATCTTTCTCTTTCCTCTTTCTCTTAATCTTTCTCTCCGTCCGCTCCGTTTTCGCGGCCGCCGCCGCCGCCCCCGCACTCACCCGCGACCTCGGCCAAGGCCTCTCGTATCATCGCGCCACGCTCCTTCCCGGCGACCTCCCCGCCACCGAAGCCACGCGCAAACAACCCTGCGTGCTCGACGTCCGCTACGCCCGCGGCGATGCCGCCGCCGGCGCCGCTCTCGCCGCGTGGCTCAAATTCCGCGCAGCCCCGCGCTCCCCCGTTTTCCTCCTCATCAATGCTGAAACCGCCGCTACGCTGCTCGCGCCACTCGCTGCCCGCGCACCGTCTGCCGGCCTCATCGTTATTGGCTCGGCCTCAGCCGCCCTCACCCCTGATCTCGCGTTGCAGATCGCGCCCGACACCGAGCGCCGCGCCTACGACGCCCTCGCGACCGGGACCTCCCTCGAACTCCTCCTCAACGACTCCCCTGAAAAAGTCCGCAACGACGAAGCCCGCCTCGCCAAAGATCACCAAGGTATCGCCGATCCGACCACCTACGCCCAGCCCGCCGACGATACATTCGACGACACGCCACGCGCCTCCGCGTCCGCCTCAACCGCGCCCCCCGCCCCAAAACCCACGCCCGCGGCCCCCCTCATCGACCGCGCCCTCCAACGCGCCGTTCAACTTCACCGCTCCCTCAAGGCCCTGAAGAAACTCTGAACGCACCTCGCGCGCCGCGCTCCCACCCATTTCCCAGCACGCCGCAATCCGCCACCCTCACTCCGGCTTTGCCTTTCAGCAAAAACCGTGTCCGCTCCCTCCCGTCCCCATGCCCGCGCCCGGAACCATCATCGTCGTCTGCACGGCTAACATTTGCCGCAGCCCCATGGCCGCCGCGCTCCTTCAGCACGCGCTCGCCGCCCAACCCGAGCCGCTTCGCGCCCTGAAGGTCATCTCCGCCGGCGTCGCCGCCCGCGCCGGCGACCCCGTCTCTCAAAATTCGGTCATCGCCCTGAAGAAAGTCGGCCTCGACATCTCCAAACACACGAGCCGTCCCCTCACGCAGCCGATGATCAATGAGGCCGCGCTCATCCTCGGCATGACCGAGTCGCACCGCGCCATGATCAATCTCCAGTCGTCGCCCCGGCCGGAGCACCTCTACCTTTTCCGCGAGTTCATGCCACAGCGCGGCGACAAAGAAATCGGCGATCCCTTCGGCGGCCCGATCCGCCTCTACGAAGCCACGCGCGACGAAATGGTCGAAGCCATTCCCAGCCTCGTGGAGTTCATCCGCAAAAACTTCGCGACGAAAAGCTGACGCAGAAAATCTTTGCGTCCCGTCCGAGTTGTCCGAGCCTTGGCGTTTTCCTCTTCACGCCATGCTCACCTCTGCTCCTCTCCCGACCCTCGACCCTGAAGTTTTCTCGGCCATTTCGTCCGAGTTTTCCCGCCAGCAAAGCCACATCGAGCTCATCGCCTCCGAAAACTTCACCTACCCCGCCGTCATGCAGGCGCAGGGCAGCGTGCTCACCAACAAATACGCCGAAGGCTACCCCGCCCGCCGTTGGTATGGCGGCTGCGAACACGTCGACAAAGTCGAGGTCCTCGCGATCGAGCGCGCGAAAAAACTCTTCGGCGCCGAATACGCCAACGTCCAGCCCCACTCCGGTTCCCAGGCCAACGCCGCCGTCTACGCCGCCGTCCTCGTCCCCGGTGACAAAGTCCTCGGCATGAATCTCAGCCACGGCGGCCACCTCACGCACGGCAACCCCGCCAATTTCTCAGGCAAACTCTATCAGTTCGTCCAATACGGCGTCCGCGAAGACAACGGCCTCATCGACTACGACGAACTCGCCGCCGTCGCCCAACGCGAGAAGCCCAAGATGATCACCGTCGGCGCCAGCGCCTACTCGCGCGTCATCGACTTCGCCCGCATGGGTGAGATCGCCCGCTCCGTCGGCGCGTATCTCTTTGCCGACATCGCGCACATCGCCGGCCTCGTCGCCGCCGGTGTTCATCCATCGCCCGTCCCGCACGCTGATTTCGTCACCACGACCACGCACAAGACGCTCCGCGGCCCCCGCGGCGGCCTTATCCTCGCGAAGGCCGCTCACGCCAAAGCCCTCGACTCCGCCGTCTTCCCCGGCAACCAAGGCGGCCCGCTCATGCACGTCATCGCCGCCAAAGCCGTGTGCTTCGGCGAGTGCCTCAAGCCCGAGTTCAAAGTCTACGCCGAGCAGATCGTGAAAAACAGCCGCGCCTTCGCCGCAGCCTTTCTCTCGCGCGGTTACAAAATCGTCTCCGGCGGCACCGACAACCACCTCTTCCTCGTCGATCTCCGCACCAAGTTTCCCGAGCTCACCGCCAAGGTCGCGCAAGAGACCCTCGATCGCGCGCACATCACGTGTAACAAAAACACCGTGCCCTTCGAAACGCGTTCTCCCTTCCAAGCCTCCGGTATCCGCCTCGGCACTCCCGCGATCACCTCGCGCGGATTCGTCGAAGCCGAGATGGAAGAAATCGCCGCCTGCATCGACACCGTGCTCGCCGCCGCCGGCACTCCCGGTGAAGCCGCCGCCCTCGAGAACGTGAAGCCACGCGTCGCCGCGATCACCGCGCGCCACCCGTTGCCCTACGTGCTCTGAGCCTGCCTCTCGATCGGCCGACCCGCCGTGGTCGGCCGCCGCGGCGGTCCTTGATCGCCGCTTTTGCCGTCCCGCTCTTTCCGCCCGAACCGCTCCCGAGCACCGCAGGTCGCAGCTTGCGCACGCGCGCCGTTTCCCCAGCCTCCTCCCCACCCGCATGTCCTCTACCACCGGTCACGCACCACCCTACCGAGACTATGTGGTGATTGCGCTTTCCGTGGTGCTCGGCTTGTCCCTAACCGCCTGGGCCTGGCATACGACGACCCAACACGAGATCGCCGTGCGCGAAACCGAATTCGCCCGCGAGGTCGAATCGCGCCACGCCCTGATCCGCGAGACCATCGCCGGCTACGAAGAATCGCTCCTCGCGTTCAAACTCCTCTTCACCCACGGCGCTCCCGTTGACCGCGAGGAATTTGCCGCCGCGGCCAAACTGCAGCTCGCCCGCCACCCCGGATTTCTCGGCCTGCAATGGGCGCCGCAGGTCTCCGCCGCCCGGCGTGCCGAATGGGAAACACAAAACCCCGCCTATCTCGGCAGCATCGGGCGCATCCGCGACCGCCTGCGCGGCGGCGTCGAGGCGCCTTCCGCGCCGCGCCCGTTTTATTATCCCCTGCTCTACGTTGAACCGTTCGCCGACAACCGCAAAGTCGTCGGCAGCGACGCCGCCGAAAGCCCCCTCCGCGCCGACATCGAGCGCGCCATGGCCACCGACAAGCTCCAGTTCAGCGGACTCATCAAGCTCGCGTTCGAAAGCGGCCCCAACGACGGCATCATTCTCACCTGCCCCGCCCTCGCCCCCGCGCCCCACGACTCCGGCGTGATCCTCGGCGTGTTTCGCGTGGCCGATTTGCTCACCCAGCCATGGCGCCGCGCGCCGGCCACCCGTCTCGATGTTATGTTCATCGACGAGACTGCGACCCGCCCCGATCGCCGCGTCCTGTTCTATTACTCCGCGCGCAAAGACGCCTCGCCACCGCCGACCGAAGCCGAATTTCTCGCGCAGCCGCACCGCGCCAAATCGCTCAGCTTGGCCACGCGCCAGTGGCGCATGCTGTATCGCCCCGCGCAACCCGCCATGCCGTCGACCGCGCCGGCGCCGCTTATCATCCTCGTCGGCGGCCTCGCCCTCACCGGCCTCGGCGGCTCCTACCTCTTCGCACGACAGCGCCGCAGCCAACTCGTCGAGAAACAGGTGCGCCAACGCACGGCCGAACTCAGCGAAAGCCGCCGCCAGCTCGACGCCCTTATGCACGCCTTGCCCGGCATGGCCTATCGCTTCCGCTACGATCTCACCGCCGAGGCGACCTACGTCAGTGAGGGCGCGCTCGCACTCACCGGCTGGTCCGCCGAGGACTTTATCGCCGGCACAGTGCAGTTCCGCACTTGCCTCCACCCCGACGATGTCGGCCGCGTGCGCCACGTCACCCGTAGCGCTCTCGAGCAACGCCGCGACTTTGAAGTCGAATACCGTCTCACCACGCGCGACGGCGGCGAGAAATGGGCGCTCTCCCGCGGACGCGGAGTTTATCTCCCCGACGGCCGCCTCGATTTTGTCGAGGGCCTCGCCATCGATATCACCGCCCAGAAACACGCCGAACTCGAACGCCTCGCCCTCGAACGCCGCCTGCTCGAGGGCCAAAAACTCGAGAGCCTCGGCCTCCTCGCCGGCGGCATCGCCCACGATTTCAACAACCTGCTCACCGGCATCCTCGGCAACGCCAGCCTCTCGCGCATCGCGCTCACCACGAGTTCGCCGGTCGACCATCAGCTGCACGCCATCGAGACCGCCGCCATCCGCGCCGCCGAACTCTGCCGCCAGATGCTCGCCTACGCTGGCAAAGGCCGCTTCGTCGTCGAACCCGTCGATCTCAACGCCCTCTCCTCCGGCCTCGTGCCGCTCCTGGAAGTTTCGATCGCGCGCAAAGCCACCTTGCGACTCGACCTCGCCGCCGTCGTCCCGCCCGTCCTCGCCGATGCCACTCAGCTCCGCCAGATCGTGATGAACCTTGTCATCAACGCCGCCGATGCCACCGGCGACGACGGCGGCACGATCACGGTCACGACCGGCGTCATGCACGCCGACGTCGAGACGCTCCGCGCCAACGTCACCGGCACCGATCTCCGCGAGCGTGACTATGTGTTCCTCGAGGTCAGCGACACCGGCTGCGGCATGTCGCCCGAGGTGCTCACTAAAATCTTCGATCCTTTCTTCTCGACGAAACTCGCCGGCCGCGGCCTCGGCCTCGCTGCCGTGCTCGGTATCGTGCGCGGTCACAGCGGCGCTCTCCTGGTTTCCAGTGAACCGGGCCGCGGCTCAAAATTCCGCCTGCTGCTGCCCCCCTCGGTCGGCACACCGGCCACCTCGCTCGTGCTGCCCGCCGCGGACCGCACCGCGTTTACCCGCACCGGCCACGTCCTCGTGATCGAAGACGAGGAACCCGTGCGTATCATCGCCACGAAACTCCTCGCCACCTTCGGCCTCACCCCCCACGCCGCGCCTGACGGTCGCGCTGGCATCGAGCTGTTCCGCCGCGACCCCGGCTCATGGGAGTTTGTCGTCATCGACGTCCTCATGCCCGGCTTTTCCGGCGAACAAACCCTCGCCGAACTCCGCGCGATCCGCCCGAACGTCCGCGTCCTGCTCATGAGCGGCTACAACGAAGGGGACCTTATCCGCCGCCTCTCCGCGCCCGGCAGTCCCCTCGCTTTTCTGCCGAAGCCGTTCACCCGCGACTCCCTCGCCGAACGTCTCCACGCCCTCCTCAAGTAGCCGCTCGATCCGCGGCCGCCGCCCGCGATGCGTCTCGCCCGCCTCAAGTCCTTCGCGCTCGCCCTCCCGCACACCACCGTAGTGAAGCAATGGGGCGAGTGCCTCGTCTTCAAAGTCGCCGGCAAAATGTTTCTGATCATCGCACTCGACGGCGAGACGATCGACGGACTCGTCATCAAATGCCTGCCCGACGAATTCGACGACCTCACCGCCATCGACGGCATCACCCAAGCGCCCTACTGCGCCAAACGCCACTGGGTCCGCATCGGCGACCTCGCCGCGCTCCCGCCCGCCGAACTTGATCGGCGGATACGCCACAGCTACGACCTCGTCGTCGCGAAACTCCCCAAGAAACTCCGGACCGAGCTCGCCCTGTGACCTTGCTGCGAGCACGCACCTTGGCTCTCCACCGGACCTCCGCCCCAATCGTTCCGCAATCTCGCACTGCAAAATCGCAAGGGCTCCGTTGCTGACGCCACTTCACCGCCTGCGCTCTCCGCCCTGCCTGCGAAACCTCCCTTTGCGCCTTGGCGTCCTCGCGTGAAGCCTCTTTCTTCTGCGCTCCACGTGTCCACCGCCGCTGCACCTTCCTCCGTCCCTTCGCCCGCTGCTCCGCGCAAGCTCTCCCTCGGCGTCATTTTTCTCACGCTCTACATCGATCTGATTGGCTTCTCGATTATCTTCCCGCTCGGTCCCGATCTCCTCACCCACTACCTCGGTCTCGAAGGTCAACACGGCGCCCTCGGCTGGCTCCTCGCTCAACTCGACGCCATCGCCCGCGCGCTCGGCAAAGACAGTAATTTCGCCGCCGTCCTGTTCGGCGGCGTCATCAGTTCCGTCTTCTCCATTCTCCAATTTATTTTCGCGCCATTGTGGGGAGGCTTAAGCGATCGCCTCGGACGCCGCGGCGTCCTGCGCTGGACCGTCGCCGGCACCGCTCTCGGTTACCTCATCTGGATGCTCAGCGGCTCGTTCTGGCTCTTCCTCCTCTCGCGCCTCGTGAGCGGCGCCTTCAGCGGCAATCTGTCCGTCGCCACCGCCGCCGTCGCCGATGTCACCTCGCGCACCGAGCGTTCGAAAGCCATGGGGCTCGTCGGCGCCGCCTTTGGCCTCGGCCTCGTCACTGGTCCCACCATTGGCGCCTTCACCTCACCTATCAACTTGCTCCACGACTACCCCGAGTTGGCCCGCTACGGCGTCAACCCGTTCACCGTCCCCGCGCTCATCGCCTTCATGCTCTGTCTGGTTAACCTCATCTGGATTTCGCTGCGCTTCACCGAGACGCTCTCCGCCGAGACCCGCGCCGAAGCCCGCGAACCGCGCACCAAAAATCCCCTCCGCGCCATCCTCCTGCTCGACAACGCCGACGTCCGCCGCGCCAACCTCGTCGCCTTCGTGTTCTCCGTCGCTTTCGTCGCCATGGAGTCCGCCCTCACCTTTCTCGCCGCCGAACGCTTTGGCTACACCGCCCGCCAAAACGGCTACCTCCTCGGCTTCCTCGGCCTCTGCGCGATTATCACTCAGGGGTGGCTCGTGCGAAAACTCCTGAAAACCAAAGCCGAGACCGCCGTCCTCTCCGCCGGCCTCGCCGCCTCCGCCGTCGGCCTCGTCGTCATCGGCTTCGCGATGCAACCGTGGCTCCTTTATCTCGGCCTCGCGCTGCTCGCCCTCGGCTCCGGCCTCGTGAACCCCGCCTCCACCGGTCTCATTTCCCTCTATGCGAGCGCCGCCGAACAAGGCCGCATCCTCGGGATCTTCCGCTCGCTCGGTTCGCTCTCGCGCGCGGTCACCCCCGTGCTGGCCGGCACCGTGTTTTGGGTGTTCAGCGGCCGCACGTTGTTCATCGCCGCCGCCGTCCTCTCTGTCATCGCGCTCGTTTTGAGCACCCGTCTGCCCAAGCCCGTGAAGTGAAAACCAAGCGCCTCCTCCTGCTGCTCGTCGCCTGCGCCGCGCTGCTGACGCTCGGAGGCTGCGCGTCGCTGGCATCGCTCCCGTCGCCCTTCCGCCGCACGCCACCGCGCCCGGGGCGCACCACCCTCGGCTCGAAACTCGTCATCGTTCCCACCAAGGCAGTCGGCAATTTTCTCGTCGTCGAAGCCAAAGGCGATCGCTCCGGCCCCTCCCATTTCCTCGTCGATACCGGCTCCTCCGTCACGCTCGTCACGCCGGCGTTCGCCAAACGCCACGCTTCCAAGAATGCCCCGCCCGCCGACGCCCCGCGCGTGCGCGTGATGTCCGCCGACGGCCAGACCACCGAACTCGCGCCGACCACACTTGAGCACCTCGCCCTCGGCGACGCCCGCTTCGAAGATGTCTTCGCCCTCATCTACGATTGCACCGCGCTCTCCGCGCATCTCGGCATAAAAATCGACGGCGTCCTCGGTTTCCCGCTCTTCCGCGAAACCCTCCTCACCCTCGATTACCCGCGCAGCCGCGTCCTGCTCCAATCGCCGCGCACCGCCGCGTTGATTCCCGGCACCGCGATTCCCCTCAACGACGCCAGCAAAACTCCGCTCATCTCGCTCCGCCTCGGCGACCGCTCCTTCCTCGCCTTGATCGACTCCGGCAGCGACGCCCCGCTCAGCCTCAATCCCGTCGGCCTCAACCCCGCGTTCGCCACCCCACCCCGCGCCGGCGCCACCGTGGGCACGCTCACCGGCGAGCGTCACCAACGCATCGGCCGCCTCGCCGACACCCTCGGCATCGGCGATTTCCAGCTGCCCCAGCCCGTCGTCGACCTCAGCGACGAACTCTCCGCCCTCGGCGGGGAAATCCTGAAAAATTTCACGCTCACGTTCGATCAGGAGCACGACCGCGTGTATTTCCAACGCGACACCCACCTCCCGATCCCCTCGCCGCCCCGCCTCAGCGCCGGCGTCAGTTTCAGCAAGACCCCCGCGTATTGGCGCATCGCCGGCGTCGTCCCCGGTTCCCCGGCCGAAGCCGTTGGCATTCGGTCCGGCGACCTGCTCACCCACATCAACGGCGAGTCCGTCTCCAAATGGGACCTCAACCGCTACGAACAACTCGTCGCCGGCTCCACGACGCTTTCCTTCCGTTTTCTCAACGGCCTCCAAGAAGTCCCAAAAGAAGTCCGCGTCTTCGCACTCGTCCCCTGACCCACGGGAGCCGCCTGCGCCAGTTGCAGTCAAAAGTTGAAGTGGAAGCCGCGCGACCACCGCACAATCCCACTCCACCACAGTGGCGCGCCTCCGCTCTTCGACTTAAACGTCTTCGCT
>CALRZR010000216.1:0-13521 GCA_943372705.1 Opitutus sp. GAS368
GTGGCTTCGGATTCGGGGGTGAGGTGGAGGACGGGGCCGGTGGTGGAGACGGAGGAGAAAGAGTAAGATAAAGAGGAAAGAGAAAGATGTTGGGCGGCGTAGTGGGCGAGGAGCGGGGTGCGGGCGAGACCGGCGGTGGCGGGGAGGCCGCGACGGGAGAGCTCGGCGACGGCGGTGCGGGCGGCGGGTAGAGTTTTTTCGAGAGCGGTGCCACGGAGGTCGATCGTGCAGAGACCGGGCGCGGTGTCTTCGATGGTGGGTGAGAGCGTGAAGGCGAGCGCGAGAAAAATGGCGCGGGCTTCGGATTCGGCGGCGGGGTTCGGTGCGCGGATGAGCAGCGTGGGGCAGCGCGCGAGGGCTTGGGGAGCGGTCAGACCGAGTTCGACGCCGGCGGCACGGGCGGTGGGCGTGGCGGCGCGCACGAGGGATTTTTTGCGGTGCTCCGTGAAGAGGGCCGCGGGCCGATTCGCGACGTCGGGCTCGGTGCGGAGGACGGCGTGGAGCGCGAAATCGGCGAGATGGAGGACGGCGAACATGCGGAGCGGAGCGGCCGCTGCGCGGCCGAAGGGACAAGGGACAAGGAGCAAGTGCCAAGGACCACCGGACAAGGGCCAATGACCAATGACCAATGACCAATGACTAATGACTAATGTCTAATGACTGATGATGGGGGGCGTGGGCTCAGGCGGTGAGGGAGGTCGGGAGGCGTTGGCGGCTGAGGGTCGGGGTGAGGGTGGATGAGAGGGCGGGGCGCTCGGTGGCGAGGGCGGTGACGGTGTGCGAGGTGTCGAGGACGAGGCGGAGTTGGGCGCTCGGGACGGAGGGACGCGGGGTGAGGACGACGAGGGCGAGGTCGGCGGGCTCGATGGCGCGTTGGAAACGATACCAGTGCGGGCCGGGGATGCGGCGGAGGTCGGACGCGGGGGCGTGGCGGAGATCGAGGACGACGAGGCCGAGGTTGGCGTCGCGGGCGAGGAGATCGGCGGCCTGGAGAGCGAGGGACGTCGTAGTGGAACTGCCCGGACAACGGACCCAGAGAAGATGGGCGAGGAGATCGGGCGAAAAAGAATCGGGATCGAAGGCGTCGGAGGCGTCGATCAGACCGACGCGCGTGCGCGAGGCGCGGGTGACGGAGAGGAGTTGTCCGAGGAGGAGTTGGCTGCCGCAGCTCGGGGCGGAGCAGACGATTTCGGTGACGGCGCCGAGCGGGAGGCCGCCGCCGGTGGTGTCGTCAATCGCCGGGAGACCGGTGGCGAGGGTGCGCCCGGGCGCCCGCGTGGCGGCGGGGAAGCGCTCGGCGAGCAGATGCCGGAGCGCCGCGAGCTTGTCGGGCGCGGCTGACATGGCGAACGCTTTGGGCGACGAACAAGGGCGAGGAGTGGTGATTGCGCAGGCCGAAATGTCGCGGGCTCAGCCCGTGTAATCTTCGGTGCGCGAGGGGTGCTCGCGGAGCGGTTCCCAAATACGGAAGATCGAGTGGCGACGGAAAATTTGGACGACACCGCGACGGTGCAATTCGAGCAAGGTGGCGCGGTGGTTGGGACGGCGGACGAGGGTGCGAAAGAAATTCATGAGAGAGGCAGTGGTCGGGAAGATATCGGAGGGAAATTGCGGAGGAGCCCCGGAAACCGTGGAGGGCGTGGGGTGGGCGAAGAGAAATCAGGAGGTGCCGGTGCGGAGGAGGCCGACCATGACGCCCTGGATGATGAGCTCGGAGGCGGGGAGGAGGTCGGGGTAGCGGGGATTTTCGGCGCGGAGGAAGGCGCGGCCACGTTGCGTGAGGAAACGTTTGAGCGTGGACTCGCCGTCGATGAGCGCGGCGACGATGTCGCGGGGGCGCGGCTCGCGCGGGGTGAGGAAGACGACGTCGTTTTCGACGATGTTGGCGCCGATCATGGAGTCGCCGCGGACGCGGAGGGCGAAGAGTTTGGCGTCGGCGCGAAGACCGAGGGAAGCGGAGTCGACAGAGATGTGGCGTTCGGCGTCCTGATCATTGGCGGCGGGGAGGCCGGCGGGGATCACGCCGTAGAGCGGGATGCTGAGGAGCGGGGTGTGGCCGGGATGGTGGCCGGGGTGGAGGAGGCCGCGGGCTTTGCCGGCGAGGCGGTGGAGCGCGCCTTTTTCAGTGAGGGCATCGACGTGGCGCTGCACGGCGAAGGGGCTGGCGAAGCCGAAGTGTTTTTGGATCTCGCGCAGCACGGGGGCGACACCGTGTTCGCGCTGGTAGGCTTGGATAAAATCGAGGACTTGCTGTTGGCGTTCGGTGAGGTCGACGGACATGATGTGTGCAGTTGAACACTGTCCGGCGAAAGATCAACTCACGGTTTCGGTGAATCGCACAAGTCGCGGAGGTGCCGGCGATTTGGCGCGATGTTGGTGCGCGCGGCGGGTGGCGCGTGGCCGGAGCGCTGTGCGGGCGAGCGGGTGTGGCTGACGCGGTTGAAAGCGCCGCGCTGTCAGGAGGTGCCGATCGGTGAAGCGCGGTCGAACAGCACGATGGCGGGGGCGCGCAGCGGGGCGGAACGATCGAAACGGAAGTCTTCGTAGAGGCGGAGGAAGGGTTGGGCGCCGCAGCCGGCGACGGCGCACTCGGGTTTTTCTTTCGGGCACTGGCCGAAGCTGCAGAGGTTGCCTCGGAAACGATGGGTGCCGGGCTCCAGGAGAAAAACGTCGACGGCGTGGTGCGGGATGCCGGGGAGCTTTTCGGCGTGGGCGATGGTTTGCCAGGCGTTGGTGGTGTCGGAGACGACGCGTTTCAATGCGCGGAGGCGGGTGAGGTCGGTGACCCAGATGGCGAGGTCGACGTCTTTGCATTCGTGCCAGATGGCGACACGGGCGCGGCGCAGGCGGGCGTGGCGGGGAATTTCCTTTTTGAGCGGGGCGGCGACGGAACCGAAGAGAACGATGCGTTGGACAAAATCGAGTTGCGCGGCGGCGGTGGCGAAGAGGTCGGCGAAACGGCGGAAGCAGTCGCGGCGGCGGAGCATGGCGGCGTTGTCGTCGTCGATTTCGCCGGCGGAGACAGGGGTGTCAGGTTCGAGGCGGTTCATTTCCTCGGCGAGGGACTCGGGATCGCTATCGTCGTCTAGCCTGTGGCGCAGGAGAGCGTCCTGAGCGGCGGCGAATTCGTTGCGGGCGGGCGGCGGCGTCGGCTGCGGGCGAGGTGTGCTCATTTGGCAGAGGGAGTGTGGCCGCGCGAGTGGCGGAGCGAGGTGAGAGAAAAGAGGGATGGCGTGTTTTTGGCAAAGCAGGCGGTGCGAACTAGAGGAGGGACCACGTCGCGATTTGGCGGTGGGCGAATTCGATGGTGCCGATGCGGAGAGCGAGGGTTTCGCGGCGGTCGAGCGGGAGGTCGGGCGAGCGGGCGAGTTCGAGGCGGCCCTGAAGTTCGGAAAAGTGGTGGCCGGTCAGATCGACGTGGACGAGTTGGCCGACAGGGATTTGCCAGAGGGCGGCGACGTCGGCGTAAAGATTGGAGCGCGGGTCGGGCAGATGAAGCTCGGGAGCGGGGCCGTCGGCGAAGAGGAAATCTTGCTGGGATTCCATATCGGGGCGTGAGCAAAGCGTGGACGGCAAAAGCTCGCGAGACGTTTATGGGGCGAGTGGAGGACGTGAAAAAGGCCGGCTTGGGGCCGGCCTAGAGAAAAGGGGGCGGACTGAAGTCCGCCCTACTTTGCATCTAAATTACTCGGCGACTTTGAGGTCGGCGAGGTTCCACTTCGGTTTGCGGGTCTCGGTCGCGATCTCGTTGAAGGCGGCGACTTCGGCTTCGCTGAAGAGGAGGCCGCCGTTCTTGGCGCTGCGGGCCGCGGCCTGGGCTTCGAGTTGGCCGGGGAGCATGCAGCCTTCGTTACCGTGGCCGAGGATGTCGCCGATGACGGCTTTGACGTTCTCGGACTGGTTGCGGCCGGCGGCGAAAGCGCCGGAGCTCATCGCATCGGGGTGCCAGACCTGGAAGAAGAAGGCGCAGGTGCCCTTTTCGCCCTCGCCGACTTGGTCCCAGCGGTTGCGGAGAGTTGGGAGCGAGCCGCCGATGAAGGCGCCGATGATCTCGTTCATGAGTGCGAGGCCGTAGCCTTTGTGCGCGCCGAACGGGATGAGGTATTTCGCCTGTGCCGGGTCGGTGGTGGGCTGGCCGTTGACGTCGACAGCGGCGTTGGGCGGGAGCTGCTTGCCTTCGCGGAGGAGCTGCTGCACGCGGCCCATGGCGACGACGGAGGTGGCCCAGTCGATGACGATCGGGTAGCCGATGGCGGCGGTGGTCGGGAAGCCCCACGAGTGGGGATTGGTGCCGAGGGTCGGGTATTTGCCACCGAAGGGCACGACTTCCGCGAGGGCGGCGGTGCAATTGGTGTAGGCGATGTAGCCGCGCTTGGCGGCGTCCATCACGTAGCCGCCACCCCAGAGGTAGTGGAAGGCGTTGTCGACGGAGACCATGCCGACGCCGTATTTGTCGGCGAGCTTGATGGCCTCCTCGATGGCGGCGTAACCGGTGGCCTGGCCGAGCTTGCGATTGGCGTTCCAGACGGCGGCGCCACGGAAACGGGTTTTCACTTTCTCGATCTTGGCCTTCGGCACGCAGCCTTTGGAGCCGGAGCCGAAGAGGTGGTCGAGGTGGAGGGCTTTGAGGCCGTTGTGCGTGCGGATGCCGTGGCGCGTGGCCTCGGCGCAGAAACGCGCGCCGGCTTCGGCCTCGGCCTTCGTGTAGCCGCGGTGTTTATACGCGGCGACGATGAGGGCGTTGTGCTGTTCTTCGGGAACGACGTAGAAAATTTCGGACATGGGAGGAGTGGTGGATTGGTTTAGCCACAGAGGGCACGGAGCCCAGACACAGAGGCCACGGAGAAATTCAATTCAGAGGCATTGCTCTGTGAACTCTGTGTCTGGGCTCCGTGTGCTCTGTGACGTGGATTTGGATCAGTTGGGTTAGACGACTTTCTTGACCGCGACCTCGGGGTTGATTTGGGCGAGGGGCTTCTCGCCGTGCATCGCGAGGATGAGATTCTTAACCGCGGCGGTGGCTTGGCGGACGACGCTCTCGTAGGTGCGCGAGCCGACGTGCGGGGTGCAGACGACGTTGGGCAGCTTGAGGAGCGGGTGGTTGGGTGTCGGCGGCTCTTCGTCGAGGACGTCGGTGCCGTAGCCACCGACTTGGCCGGACTGGAGGGCGGCGACCATATCGGCGGTGTGGACGATCTCGCCGCGGGCGCAGTTGATGATGAGGACGCCCTTTTTCATCTTCGGGAAGGACTTCGCGCTGATCATATCGCGCGTCTCGGGCGTGAGATTGGTGTGAAGCGAGATGTAGTCGGAGGCGGCGTAGATCTCGTCGAGGTTGGCGGCGCGTTTGACGTTGTGCGCGGCGGCGAATTTTTCGTCCCAGTAAATGTCGTGCGCGATGACGTTCATGCCGAAGGCGCGGGCGCGGATCGCGACTTCCTTGCCGATGCGGCCGAGGCCGATGATGCCGATGGTCTTTTCGAGGAGCTCGTGACCGGTCTTGCGTTTCCAACCGTTGGCGCGGGTTGAGTCGGTGTGGAAGAGGAGGTTCTTTTCGAGGGCGAGGAGGAGAAGGAAGCAGTGCTCGGCGACGGTGGTGTGGTTGACGCCCGGTGTGAAGAGGAGCGGGATGCCGAACTCGGTGCAGGACTTTACGTCGATCTTGTCGACGCCGATGCCGTATTTGCTGAGGACTTTGAGTTTCGGGAGGGCCTTCTCGAGGACCTTGCGGGTGATCATGTCGTCACCGCAGATGTAGCCGTCGACATCGCCGACGAGGGCGAGGGTGTCGGCTTCGTTGAGGGGACCGCGGGCGCGGATGATTTCCCAGCCGGTGTCGGCGAGGAGCTGGTGGTGCTCGCCCGGCGTGTCTTGGAACGAGGTCGTCGTGAGGAGGATTTTGGTCATGGGAGGCAGGAAGTGAAGGGTGGAGACTCGCACACGAGTCCGCGGGAAGTGAAGCAAAAGGTTGGTCATGCCGTTAAGCGGCGACGCCGGGCTGAGGGAGAACGGGCGGGTCATGCGCGGACGGAAATTTGCGCATGACAGTCGGGCAGGAGGCGCGTTAGGTCGGGAGATGAAACGCTGCGCTTGGTTATTTTTTCTGGCGGTGGCGGGGCCGATGCCGGCGGCCATCACGGTGGGCGAGTGGAAACCGTTGTTTCAAGGGGTGGAGCTGGCGCGTGGCGAGGCGGACAAAGCCGAACCCCGGTTGCAAAGGGTAGCGGCGGTCCGCGTGGATTTGCGGGCTCCGGGGATCGAGCTTTTTTCGACGCCGGGCAACGGGGAGAAGCCGCTCGAAACGACGAGCGAGACGACGAGCGAGTTTCTCGTGCGCAACGGACTGCAGGTGGCGATCAACGCGAATTTTTTCGGACCATGTTGTTCGCCGGGCGACAAGGACCTCACCGGGTTGGCGATTTCGAAGGGTGAAATTGTCTCGGGGCAACAGGGGCAGCACAACGGCTCGGGAGTGCTGCTGATCACGCGCGACAATCGGGCGTCGATCACCGTGATGAACAATACGCCGATCCCCACCGAAGGCGTGTGGACGGCGATTTCGGGTTCGGGTGTGGTTTTGATCGACGGCGCCAAACCGCCGAATCCGACGAAGGAGTTTGGGACGTTGAGTCATCCGCGCTCGGCGATCGGACTTACGAAAGACGGGCGGTATCTGATTTTGATGACGGTCGACGGGAGGCAAGACGGCTACAGCCAAGGTGCGACGTTGGCGGAGGTGGCGAACTGGTTGGCGCGCCTTGGGGCGCACAACGGTATCAACCTCGACGGCGGCGGCTCGACGACGCTGGCGGCGGCGTTGGACGGGCGCGCGGTGGTCTTGAACCGGCCGAGCGGCGCGGTGCGTGGCAGCGAGCAGCGGCAGGAACGATCGAACGGCAACAACTTCGGCGTGTGGGCGCGGCCGTTGCCGAAAGCGGCGGCGGCAACGACGCGTTAGGACGTAGCTTGCGCGCGAGGCGCGGTGTGTGCATTGGGTCGGGTTCGATGAAGTCGTTCCCGTCCATCACGGCCTTGCTCAAACGCAAACTCGGCGCGCGCGTCGTGCGCACCGATGCGGAGTCGCTGCGCGCGGGCTCGTTCGACAGCAGCAAGATTCCGTTTTCGCCGGAAGCGGTGATTTGCCCGACTGAGGAGGCGCAGATCGGAGTCGTGCTCGCGCTGGCCAACAAGCACGGCGTGCCGGTGACGACCCGCGGACGCGGCACGACACTAACGGGGGCGGCGGCGCCGGTGCAAGGTGGCTGGGTGCTCGATATGCTGGCACTCAACAAAATCGAAATCGCGGAGGATGCCGGCATGGCGCACGTGCAGTGCGGCGCGAAAGTGGCGGACATCCAGCGGGCGGCGGAGGCGAAAGGCTGGTTTTACCCGCCCGATCCCTCGTCGAAGGAATACTGCACGATCGGCGGCAACATCGCGTGCAACGCGGGCGGCATGCACGGCGGCAAATACGGGGTGACGCGGGATTTTATCGTGGCGTTGCGGGGATTTTTGCCGACGGGTGAATATGTGGAGTGGGGCACGGCGACGAAGAAATTTTCCGCGGGCTTCAACATGCGCGACCTGTGGATCGGCAGCGAAGGCATGCTCGGCGTCGTGACGGGGGCGGTGTTAAAGCTGATCCCGAAACCGGCGGAGCGCTGGACGCTGCTCACGTCGTTTCCTGACGAGACGCGGGCGCTGGAGGCGGCGCTGGCGCTGTTTCGGTCGCGCGTGCAGCCGGCGATCTGCGAGTTTCTGGACCGCGAGAGCGTGTTGTGCGCGGAGCGAGCGACGAAGCAGAGCGTGTTCGAAGGTCAGGCGGGGCGGCCGGTGATTTTATTGGAGCTGGCCGGCTCGAAAGCGGATGTCGCGGAGCAGAGTGCGGCGGTGCTCGCATGGGCGGGCGCGCAGGCGACGGCGCATCGCGTGGCGAAGGACCGCGATGAGGCGGAGCAACTCTGGGCGGTGCGTCGCAAGTGCTCGGGCGCGATGTTCGAACTCGGCGACGCGAAGCTCAACGAGGATATCGTGATCCCGATGCGGAGTTACGTGAAGTTTGCCAATTTCCTGAAACGGCTGAAGCGCGAGTCGGGGCTGTATGTGCCGACGTTTGGGCATCTGGCGGACGGCAATCTGCACGTGAACATCATGTATCACCGCGCGGACAAAAAGGAGACGCGGGCGGCGGAGAAGGCGGTGCAGTTGCTGATGGAGACTGTGGTGGCGCTCGGCGGCGCGATCTCCGGGGAGCACGGTATCGGTTTGGCCAAGACGCCGTTTCTGCGCATCCAGCATTCGCCGGCGCAGGTGCGCGCGATGCAGGCGGTGAAGGCGGCGCTCGATCCGAACGGAATTTTGAACCCCGGAAAAATGTTCTCGGTGTTTCACGTGTGGAAGCACGAGAAACTCGTCGTGCATCTGCCGTGGGACCACAAATGAAGCGGACCGGCGCAGGCGGACGGACGTTTGAGCAACCGTGAAGATTCGGCCCTATCAGCAATCCGACGAGGAGGCCGTGATCGCGCTGTGGCGTGAATGCGGGATGCTGCGGTGGAGCGATCCGCGGAAGGATATCGCGCGGAAACTCGCCGTGAGTCCGGAGTGGTTTCTCGTCGGCGAGAGCGGCGGGCGCGTGGTGGCGACGTGTATGGTCGGCTACGAAGGACACCGCGGCTGGATCAATTTCTTGGCGGTGAAGCCTGGTCTGCAAGGGAGCGGGCACGGGCGGGCGCTGATGGCGGAGGCGGAGCGGATTTTGCGCGGAGTCGGGTGTGCAAAGATCAATCTGCAGGTGCGGGCGACGAACAAGAAGGTGATCAAGTTCTACCGGAAACTCGGCTTCGGAACGGAAGATTTGATCAACATGGGCAAGCGGCTCGCCACCGACGAAGTGCCCGGCGCGGAGCCGGAGCCGCGGCGGTGGGGTGGGTTCACGGCAGCGCAACTCCGATGGTGGGTGCCGTTGGTCGCGCTGCTGGTGCTGGGGTTTGGGCTGCGGGCGGCCTATTACGACCGCGGCTACGCGCATCCGGACGAGCCAATCACGACGGAAGTCGTCGGGCACATGCGCAAATCGGGCGACCTAGATACGAATTGGGCGAAGGCGCCGACGCTCTCGGTCGACCTGCGCTACGATCAGTATAATTTTTCCTCGCACCTCTACGCGACGTATTGGTTCTACCGTTTCACGAAGTTGGTGCCCGGCACGCTGGGTTGGCGGTCGGACCGGGAGGGCTTTATGGTCTACCGGTTCTTCTCGGTGTTGCTCGCGACGCTGGTGGTCTGGCAGGCGATGCGGCTGGGCGAGCGACTCGGGGGGCGCGCGGCGGCGCTCGGGGCGGGATGGTTGACCGCGTGGGCTGCGCTGCTCGTGCAGGATGCGCACTACGCGCGGCCGGAGGCGTTTGTGACGGCGCTCACGCTGGCGGTGGCGGCGTGGTGTTGGCCCCGCGAGAAATTGAGTGTGGGCGCGGTGGCGGTGGGCTCCCTCACCGTCGGTCTGCTCGTGGCGTGCAAAGTTTCGATGCTGCTGATCGGCTGGATGCCGCTGGTGCCGGTGGTCGCGGGGTGGCGCGGAGCGACGCGAACTCAACGCACGGCGGCGCTCGCGAGTTTGCCGCTGGGCGTGGTGGCGGGATTCGTGGCGGGGGCGCCAGGGGCGATCGCGAATCCGGCGGCGTTTGTGAATGGAATCGAGTTTTTGATGAACCAATACGCGGGGCTGCATCCGCCGCACAGCCGGTTGCAGGGCGGCCCGGTGGCACCGATGTTGGCGGGCTATTTTGTCGCGACGCTCGGATGGCCGCTTATCTTGAGCGCACTCGGAGGAGCGGGAGTGCTGGCGTGGCGGCGACGTTGGGCAGAGCTAGTGCTCGTCGCGGGACCGGTGGTGCTGTTTGCAGGGTATTTTGCCACGAGGACCGTTTTCTTTGAGCGAAACCTGAGCCATGTGTTGCCGCTGTTTCTCGTGTTGGCCGCGGTGGGCGCAATGGCCGCGGTGGAAGCGCTCGGGCGAAAGATGCGCGGAGCGGTTGGGGTGTTGGCGCCGGTTGTTTTTGTGGTGTTGGCGGTGGCGTCTTGGCGCGTGACGAGTCCGCTGATCAGCATGGAGTTTTCGGGTGAAGGAGGGGAGCGGCACCAGGCTTTTGAAGCGGCGCTCCGCGAGAAGTATATCGATGTCGACTGGAAGGAAGTGTTGTTGCTGAACGACGGACCGTTGATCGAACTCGAAGCACGGCTGAAGCGGGAAAATTGTCCCGTGCTCCTGCGCATTACCGATTTCAACGACGAGTGGAGCGCCTACAATTTTTCGCTGTTTGGGCCGAAGTTCCACGCCACGCTGGTGGGAGACTATCCGGGGATGTTTGCGCACGTGCCCGGTTGCACGCTGCACACGTATCATAGTCCACACGACCGCTATTTTCTGGTCACCGGTGTGCGCGGGGAGTGAGTGACGCGGAGCGGTTGCGAGCGGCGGGCGGGATCAAGGGCGAGGGCCGAATCCGAGCGCGGTGGCGGCGGCCAGTTGAAAATTTTTCCGCACGTCGCTGGCGTCGCTGTTCGGGAAATTCGTGCGCTGGACCATGAGCACGTAGGCGACACCGCGGACGGGGTCGATCCAGGCTTGGGTGCCCCACGCGCCGCCGTGGCCGAAGGTGCCGGGTGAGAGCATCGCGGCGAGGCCGGCGTGGGGTGTTTTCAAAATGCACGTGGCGAGGCCCCAGCCGTAGTTCGCGCCGTAGCGGCCGTAGGTGTCGTTTTGGAAAAAGCCGGTGGGGAGATCGCCGGTTTGCGGCGTCGTGAGAAACTGCATGGCGGCGGGCGAGAGGTAACGGCGACCGTCGAGGGTGCCGCCGTTGAGCAGCATCTGGCAGAAGCGCGCGTAGTCGCGGGCGGACGAATAGAGGCCGGCGTTGCCCGTGGGCGGGCGGGTGCCGGGAGCGGGCGGCGTAGCAACGACCGCGGTGAGTTCGCCGGTGTCTTTGTTTTTGGAATACGGCGTGGCGAGGCGTTCGCGTTGGTCGGGCGTTGGATAGTGCGTCGTGTGTTTGAGGCCAAGCGGGCCGAAGAGGCGGGCGGCGAGGAACTCGGGGAAAGTCCGGCCGCTGACGACTTCGACGATGCGGGCGGCGGCGTTGATGCCGGACTGGGTGTATTGCCACTTCGCGCCGGGCTCATACTTCATCGGGGCGGCGAGCCAGAGCGGCACGAGGTCGGCGAGAGTTTTGGCGGCTTGCGCGGCGGGACCGGAGGCTTCGCCGAGACCGGAGGTGTGCGTGAGGATTTGGGTGATCGTGAGATTGGCGGGCTGGCCGGAGGGCGTTTTGAGGGCGGCGAACTCGGGAAGGTATTTGGCGACGGGATCGGCGACATTGAGTTTGCCGTCGTCCTGCAACATGAGAATCGCGGTGGCGGTGACGGGCTTGGTCATCGACATGATGTTGAACATCGTGTCGCCCGTCAGCGGGCGTTTGGTCGCGAGGTCGGCGTAGCCGTGCGTCTCGAAGTGGACGATTTTGTCTTTGGCGATGACGAGCGTGACGGCGCCGGCGATATCGTGGGCGTCGAGGTGGGGCTGGAGCGCGGCGGCGACGCCGGGGAGCTTGGGGTCGGAGGCGACGAGCGGCAGCGTGAGAGCGAAAACGAGCGGGGCGAGGATGGAGCGGAGGTGGGGCATGGTGGGTTAAGCAGTGGGTGAAGCGGGCGCATCGTCGTCGCGTTGGCGACGGCGCTTGGAGCGCGGGGACTTTTCTTCGGGAGGCGGCGGGAGGACGGCGCGCTCGGCCGCGACGAGGGCATCAAACGCGGCACCGGCGTCGGGCGCCATGAGGAGTTGGGTGACGATATCGGTCTTCATCGTCAGGAGACAAAGACGGGCGAGGGTGTGCAGGTGGATCCGATCGTCGCCACAGCAGACCAGGAAAAACAGCAGGGTCGAGCCGCCGTCGGGCGAGCCGAAGGGGACGGTTTGCACGGTGCGGCCGAGCACGACGAACGAGCCATCGAAGGTGTATTCGGAGTGGTGGCGCGCGTGGAGCAAGGCGAGACCACCGGGCAGCGCGGTGGAGCAAAGGGCTTCGCGCTCCTCGACGCTTTGGAGGAGTTCGCGGGGTTCGAGCACGCGGCCGGTGGTTTCGGCCAGGGCGACCATGTCGCGCAGGACCGAGGCGCGGGTGCGGGAGTGCAAAGCGAGATCGATGTAGGACGTGCGCATCAACTCGGGGATCAGCGCGCCGTCGGGAAAGATCGCGCGGGTGCCGTGGGCGGTTTTTTCGTGGTAGCTGTCGAGGCGCTTGGCGGGCGCGCCAATGATGCGGCGCGAGGCCCAGGCATCGATTTCGCCGCGGCGAAACACGGGGCGGCCGCCACGCACGGTGTGCGGCAAATCGGTTTCGCGGAGCAGTCGCTCGACGTCCACCGGGGCCAGGTGGAGGTATTCGGCGAGTTGTTCGGTCGAGAACGTGCGATGCGGCATGGGCGGGAGCGTAACGAGGGAGGGCGCGGAGGAAAGGGCGATGTGCGCCGCGCGCCGTGGCACGCGGCGGCGCATGGGACTTTGGTTGGGAAACGAGAGGCGGCGGTTTCGGCGCTGGATTCGGGCGCTTGGGGCGTTTTGGGTGGTCGGGCGGAATCCGCTTTTTACCATGGGCACACTACTTTGCGGCGGTCGGTGGGTTTGGTTCGTTGCGGTGATGGCGCTCGCGCCGGCGTGGGCTGCGGAGAGGGTGTATCCGGGAGCGGTGTGGGAGCGACGGACGCCAGCAGAGGCGGGGCTCGATGCGGCGAAGGTGGACGTGTTTATCGCCAATGTAGGTGGCGATGGGGTGATCGTGAAAGACGGCTTTCTGGTGGCGAGTTGGGGTGAGGTGTCGTCGCACAAATGGTGGGCGTCGGCGTCCAAGCCGGTGTTGAGCACGCTACTCCTCGCAGCCGTGCAGGACGGGAAGCTCGCGAGTGTGGACGCCCCGGTGGCCGCGGCGGGTTGGGCGCTCAACGCGAAAGACGCAGCGATGACGTTTCGGCAACTCGCGAACATGACCAGCGGCTACGCGACGGCGGAGGCGCCCGGGAGCGCGTGGGGTTACAACGATTTCGCGATTCAGCTGTATGCGCGCTCGTTGGAAAAGGTGTGGGCGCAGACGTTGCCGGACGTTTGGGCGCGGAGGTTTGCCGCGCTGCAATGCGAGGACGGGGCGTTTTTCGGGGGGCGGGGAAATCTGAGTGTCGTGGCGAGTCCGCGCGATTTTGCACGCCTCGGATGGCTGTGGCTGAACCGCGGGAAGTGGCGCGGGGCGGAATTGGTGTCGGCGGATTTGTTTACTGCGAATGTGCGACCGCAGGTGGCGGCGGTTCTGCCGCGGGTGGCGGTGCCGCCGCACGGTGCGAGCGCGGACGACTATCTGGGGATCGGCAGCTACGGCGGCGGCACGAACCAGACGGCGCACGGGCCGGGGGTCTACGGGTTTAATTTTTGGTTCAATGCGCTCACACCAAGCGGTGGGCGGGTCTGGCCTAATG
>CALRZR010000217.1:0-13384 GCA_943372705.1 Opitutus sp. GAS368
TCGCGTTGATCAACGGATTCGCCGGGTTGTTGTTTCGGCCAATCACAAAGGTCTCGAAATCGGTGATCTCACGGCGACGGAAAAGAAACGCGTTTACCCGCTGGTTCCATCCGCGCACCGGCAGCTTGTAAGCGAGCGCCGTGCGCAGATCGAAGTGATCCGTGTCCTGCTTATACCAGCGCCACGGCGTCTCGGCGTAGGTCTTGCCGACCTTGGGATTCGGGGAGCCGTCGGGCAGCACCGCGTTCACATCGACGAACGAACCGTCCCACTTCTGATTCCGGGCGTGGCGCGCATTCTGCACGAACTGAGCCGCGAACTCGACCACGAGATCGCGGCTGAACTGTTGCTCGAAGGCCGCGTTCAGCAGGTAGTGCCGGATGTCGCCTGTGCCGTTGCGCGGCTGGATATCCAGGTTGCGGGGGATGGGCACGATCGCAGGCACGGCGGCGCGCACCTCGGGCCCGATCGCGAGATTCGTTCCGGTGGTGCGGCCGAAGTTCAGGAGGTTTTGCACGCGCCCACTCTGGTTGGGACTCCAGATCAGCGTATCGGTGGTGAGCCGGGTGATGCCGGTGCCGGCGGGCGCCGCGGTCAATGGTGCGGTCACGCGGTAGGTGCCGTTGTAGTTGGTGTAGCTTTCACGGAAGAACGCCGCCGGATAGTTGGTGGAGGATTTCCCGTATTCGCCCTCGAGCCGCAGCTCGCCCTTCGCCCAAGGCCGATGCAGCGCGGCCACATCCACGGCGCTGCGGTTGTCGAATTTCCGCTCGATCCAATAGCGCGCTTCCTGACCAAAGATATTGGCGCGCACGGCAGTCCTGGCATTGAGCGCACGATTCACATCGAGCGCACCGTAGCGCGATCCCTCCGAATCGCCGCGCAGGGTGAATTCGCCGAAACTCTTTCCGGTCCGCGCGCGCTTGGTCATGGTGTTGAGGCCGCCGCCGATGGCGCCGTCCCCGAAAAGCAGGGAATTCGGACCGCGCAGGCCCTCCAGCCGCTCGATGATGTAGCCGTCGACGGGCCGGGTGACCCGGAAGTAGTTTCGCATTTGCACGCTCGCCGGCAGTCCCCGGAAGATCGACTGGTTGTGACCAAAGTCGGTCGTCAAGACAGGCGCGGTCTGGCTCATCGACGTCATGTAGGGCGCCGCGTCGAGGTAATCGAGCGCGCCGATTTCGCGGAGAAAATCCTTCGTCAGCACGGTCACATCAGCCGGGGTCTTGATGAGTTCGGTGTTCACGCGCCCACCGGCGAGCGAGTGCGACGCGGCGTAGCCCTGGTCCTTGTCTTCGGACACCTCGAACGGTGAGAGGGTGACGGTGGCCTTCGGATCGGTCCGCGCGGCTGCCGCAGACGAGGGCGCGGCGGATTGCGCAAATGCAGCCAGGGGCAAGATCCACAAGGGCACGACCAAGGAAACGTAGGGGTAGTTTTTCACGAGGGGTTTGGGGTGGGAGAAAAATTTGAAGACCAGGGAGCGTGACGCGTGCGGGGCGGCGCTGTCATTGCGCAGCATTTTCTGCGGCGACATTTGCCGCCGGACGCAGGAGCAATTCGGCCTTCACATCATCGACATAGGAACCCGCAAACGTAATCGGCGTCGCCGTTGGTTCCGGCCGCGTGCGATTGACCCGAATGTGCACCACGAGAAACCGTGTGCCCGCCGGCAGCGGCAGACGGGTGGACACGCGTTCCCACGTCGCCGGATCGCGATCAGTGCGTTCCTGCTGCTGACCACTGAGGCCGAGATGCCCCTCATACCACGAATTCCACGTCTCTCCGCGATGGACACGCGGGTCGCGGGCGAAAGCAAACAACGTCACACCACCCGCAAACTCCTCCCCCGCCCCCGGCTCCACCTGGTTAAACCACGCCTCGGCATGAGCAACCACGCGACCCGATTCGATCTCGGTGCGATGGGCCGCGAGGTCGATCACCTGCAATTGGTCGCCGACGTGGCTGAGCACCGAATTCTCGCCCACATAGTCCGAACGCAGAAGACGCAGCATCCGCGCACCCGTGCGAGGCACGATCCCAGCGACCGCGGGCGAGAGCTCCGCATAATCGCCGCCCCATGTGCCGAACTTTTGTGGCACGCCCTCGTGTCCCGGACGCGAACCGGTTTCGAAACCATCGATGAGCAACGTAACCAAATGTTTTGTCGCCTCGGCCGCCGGCGGCGCGACGTAGGCCCAGACAACGGATGTGAAGGCCGCGCCGACGGCCAACCCTGCCGCGATCGGCGTGCGCCAGCCGCGCAGCAACACGCGGTCGAGCCACGAGACCGTCGTCCCACGCCGGGGCTGATGCGCGCTCGGCCCCGCCGGCGCAGCACCAGCGGCGTCGGCCGCGAGCTCCCGCAGACGCACATCCGTCGCCGCCAAGGAGCGCAACTGGGCCCGCGCGTCGGCGCTCTCCAGCAACACTGCGTTGAGCCGCGCCATCTCCTCGTCCGAAATTGTCCCGTCGAGATAAGCCAGGATGAGCTGGGAGTGATCGGTATTCATGATGATGCCTCCTGTTTCAGAGTGCCCTCGACGCAGCGCTGCACATCCACGCGGATGCGCCGCAACAATTGATAGAGTCCATCGACGGTGCGGCTCGTTTGGGCCGCCACATCTTTGATCGCCACCTCGGACGCATAGCACGCCAGCAGCAGTTCGCGCCGCTCGGCGGGCAGACGGTCCACACACATTTCTAGCGCCGCCATCTGGCGGGCCCGCAGCGGCGTTTCGCCGGCACCTTCATCGGCGAGTTTGGCGATTACCGCCTCGTCGAGCACGAGCCGGTCGCGGGCCCGGTCGCGCCGAAACCGCAGCGCCTCGTAGCGCGCGATCACGCAGGCCCACCGGGGGAAGGCCTCGAGGTCGCGCAGCTCGGAAAATTTGCGCCACGCCACCAACGCGACGTCCGGCATCAGTTCGTCGACATCCGCCGCCCGCGACACTAGTGACCGCAGATAACCGCGAATCACCGGTTCGTGCCGCGCCAGCAACTGCATGAAAATCTCATGCGATTCACGGGGAGAGGACGGCGGCGGGCTTAACATGCGGAAGAGGGGCGCTTCAGTGAATGACTCCGGCATCTCCTCCAACCTGACGAACTTTTTTCTGAAAAACCTCCAGCCGAGAATTCGCCGGAGGCGCGGGTTTATTTATAAACCCATCCCGGATCCGCTCCCTCTGAAAATTCCGCTTCCTGTCATTGACTCCGTTCTTCGCTGAACCGCCAAGATTGCACGTTCACAAAAGAACGACAGAGAAAAGCAGATTTCCCCAAAACCTCCTTCAACCGCTCCGGAAATCGGCGTCCCTTCTAAAATCATTGCGGCTCCGCACTTTACAGGCGCACGAATTCACCCGGAAACGCGTAGCGGACCTGCTCGGCGGCGATCCCATCCATTGTCGCAGGAGCCAGGTCCGGCAAAGCCTGACAAAAAATCCCGGCGGCTTGCCTTTTCCCGCTTGGCGAGGGCAACGAACCGTCATTCGCAGACGTATCCTGCGATACCGACAAATCCGTTTCACCGTGAACTTCCGGAGAGCTGCTAAACCACCCTGATAGACGGCACCTGCCGGTGCATTCCAGATATGGGCGGCGCAAGCCCTTCGCCGGTGGCTGAGAACGGAAAAGCAGTGCTTCCCGGGTGCACTCTTCGCATCCTGGCGCAGTACCGATCGACCAATTGCGCGAAAGCTCGCATCTGCTGCTGAGGTGCCAACTGCGCGATTTCGCCAAGCGCGGGCATACTGAAATACCATGCTCCGCTGGTCGTCCCGATCTTCGTCAAATAGGCCTGAATGTCGGGCGCCAAGTCTACGAGACGGAGAATCCGGGTCACCATTGCCGGGTCCACGCCAAACCTCTTCGCCAATGCCAACCGGTTTGGAACAGCGCCGCTATCAAGCATGCGTTGCCACTGGAGAGCCCGGACAATCGGGTGTTTGACCTCCGGCTTCGCTGCACGGGGCGCCCGTACACGATGGTCGAGACGCACCGTGTGCTGGAACGGCGCGACGATTACAACCTCACCGCGCATCGCGTTGCCGAAGTCAACTCGTGCATCCAGTCGGAGCGCGCCGGTATTGCGCAACGGGCGCTGCGTGGTCTCTGCCCGCTCGGCGGATCGCTCCTCCACTCCCTGCGCAAGTTCAGCGCTGTGCAGCTTGACCCTAATCTCCATCAACCGCTCCGCCGAAGAGACGATTTCGTTTTTCCTTCGGCCGGTCTCAATCACCCGCCGCACGTCGACGCGGTCGACGAAAAGCCGGATCAGTTCCTTTTGTTCAGCCGTCGGCAATTTGGACAAGACCTCACCGAAGCGCTGAAGGTTTTTTTGGATTTTCTGTTCTTCGAGGACCATTGCATCTGCGGCGATCAATTCCTGGCGGGCTCGTTCCTGATCGACCAGCAGCCGGCGCCGCTGCTCCCGCAGTTCGGTCGCCCGGCGCACCAACGCTTCGCCGAGAACATCGACCCCGCCCTTCGCGACCGCGCTGGCGCAGTTGGCCAACTGCTTATCGATGTCGGCAATTGATGACTTTTGCTTCTCCAATTCCGCGCGCAACACATCCGCGTCCCGCCGACGGCTCGACCGCGAGACCTCGACCATTTCCTTTATTAGGGCCGGATGCTTGCTCGCCTCACCCAGCAGGGACACCACGGCCTTTTCGAACGCATCGGCGGACAGTCGGCCGACGTCACAATGCGCCGTCTGTGATTCCCGGAGAACGAGGCTGCACGTGTAATAGCGGTATTTGGTTCCGGTGACGCTTTTCTTGCCGCTGTCGCTCGGCACAAGGGCCCGACCGCAGCCCGCGCACCAGGCGAGGCTCTTGAAAAGGTGGTTATGAACATCCCTGGCCTGAAAAGAGGGATGGTCGACTGCCGGCTGTCCCGGCCGCTCCTGCGTTTCCGCAACCGCTGCATTGGCCCGCTCCCAAATGTCCGCGGAGACCAGTGCTTCGTGTTGTCCCGCGAATTCCTGTCCCTCGAACTTCACGGCGCCGCGGTAGATTGGATTGATGATGATCAGCCGAAGACCGTCCGAGCGGAAGAAACGGCCGCCCACCGTCTCCGTCTTGCCGTCGCGGCGCTGCATTACGCGCTCCTTTGTCCGCAGGCCTTCGGCATTGAGCGCGTTTGCGAGATCGGTGAGCGAAACAAGCTTTGCCGCTTGCTCGAAAATGCGCCGAAGGATCGGGCCTTCGACCGGATGCGGAAGCAGCGCCTGAGTGTTCTTATCGTAGGCATAACCGTAGGGCACCGGACCGCCGTTCCAGTAGCCGCGCTTCGCCTGCTCCCTCATTTTCAGCCGGGTCTTTTTCGCGGTGTTCAATCGCTCGAACTCCGCCACGCTCATCATGATGTTGTTCTTCAGCCGGCCCTCCGGCTCCACTTCGGAGATATTCTCCGTAGCGCTTTCCAGATGGCAGCCGTGCTTTTGGAGGAAAGCCCGGAACGGTCCCCACTCGTCCATGTTGCGGGACACCCGCTCGAGTTTGAAGATCAGGACGACTTTGATCTCACCAGCCTGAATCATCCGCTTTAGGCTTCGCATGCCCGGCCGATCCATCGTCCCGCCCGAATACGCCGCGTCGGTAAACGTAGCCACCTCATGCCACCCCTCGTGAGCATGTTTGCGAATGTGTTCGCGGCACACGGCAGTCTGGCTTTCGCACGAATCGAAGCGCCCTCCGACCTGGTTGTCGGTCGAAACGCGTGCGTAGATCGCAACGGGAACCCGTGGCACGTCTTCCTGATTCTGCTCCTGCTTGCGCGGCATCGGTCAGTTGAGTTCGATCTTCTCCGTCGGCGGCTCCGCCTGATTGAGCCGATAAACAATCATCCGGGTTTGCCCCTCCGCGATGACCTGCTGTTCACGGGAGAGGCGTTGCAGCGCCCGATAGACGGTCGACCGGGAAATCCCGAGCGATTCGCGGATCGTGGCGGGAGACGCTTCGCGAACGACGCTGAGGAACTGCAGAACGCGATCACTCTCTTCGCTCCGCTCATTTGTCGCCACGTCGGGCTCAGTCGGGACATCGACGCCCGCGGCCCGCTCAGCGGCTGCAACCGCGTCGTTGGCTTCCGTCAGAAGGATCGCCTTGCAGAGCAGTTCGGCGATCCGGCGCCGACGGGAGGACTCCGTCATTCCACCTGCGCTTAGCGTTTCCAGCTTCATGATTAAATCGCGATTCGAAGTTTGGTCGACGCCCTCGCTGGCGAAATGCGCTCCACTTCCGCCGGCGCGATTTCAGGCGACTCCACGGGAGTCGTCGTCTCCGCGTTCGTTGCCGGGGCATCCGCCGAGAGGCCTTCCGCCTTCTGATTCTTCGTGATGTCCAGCGCCTGCACCAATTCCGCCTGCCGCATCACCACCTCGCGGTAACGGGACTCGTGCTCGAACGGCCGATCCGCGAGGGCGGCAAAATCCACCAGCGACTTTCGCGTTTGCGCGAGGTTCTCCTGGGCGCGTCCGATCCGCTCCTCAATGGACCGGACGGCGTGCTCCACCGAGGCGATGATTCCCGCGGGGCTCGCGGACACGTTGGCATCATACGACATGGCACCGAGGAGAGTCACACGGTCGGAAACCATGGGGCGAAACTCCAAACGGAACCCTGAGAAATTACCGAGTTCGACCGGTCCGCGCGCGTGGCGATGGCGATCCACGAGACCGATCAGGACGGTGCCGGCTTCCGCACGCTCCTCATAGGTCCGTCCGACCAGCTTGATCACGAACTTGTCGCCGTGCGTATCGATGCGGCGCCCGAGATCGGCCTGATGACCGGTGATCGCACGTTCCAATCGCACGACATCCTCCTCCAGCATCCGCAGCCGACGGCGGGTGTTGTATTGGTCTTCGCTGTGCTGGCCGCGCAACCGCGCCAGCCGCATGACCTCCGCATCGACCTTGGCCTTTTCGATCACCAGCGGATTGCCGGACGCAATCGCCTTCACCTCCGCGTAGGTCAGGGCCGGGGATTCGAGGTCCTCGATGCGCCGGGCCGAGGATTCGCCGGTCATGATCTGCGAGATGAACTTCGCCTTCGTTTCCAGCGTCTGCCACATGTAGGCGTCGAAGCTGCCCTCGGTGACATACCGCATCACGTGCACGACCGGGTTGGCGTTACCCTGCCGCAGGATTCGGCCTTCACGCTGCTCGATGTCGGCGGGCCGCCATGGCGCATCGAGGTGATGCAACGCGACGAGCTTTGCCTGCACGTTCGTCCCGGCGCCCATTTTCTGGGTGGAGCCCATCAGGATGCGGACCTTGCCCGCCCGCACGTCCTTGAAGAGCGCGAGTTTCGAGGCGTCGCTGTCGAAACTCTGGATGAAGGCGATTTCACCCGGCGGCACGCCTGACACGACGAGTTTCGCCTTCAAGTCGTCGTAGACGGAAAAGCCCTGGCCCTCCGCTTTCGGTGTCGAGAGATCGCAGAACACCAGCTGGGTCAGTCGCTGTCCGCGGGTTTCATTCCAGATCGCAAAGACCTCACGGGCGGCCTGATTGACTTTGAACGAAGGGTTGTCGGCCATCGGGCCGAGCACCAGGCGAAGATCGAGCGCCGCCTTGCGGCCCTCTCCCGTGATCTTGAGCATGTTGTCCTCCCACGGGGGGACGTGGTTGGTCTTCAGTTTTTCGGCGCGCACCGCAAGTGACGCGACGAGTGCCTTAAGCTGCGGCGTGGCCGGTGCCCGGACAATCCGCGGCTTTCCGCCATCGATCGTTGGCACCGGCAGCTTGAGCATGTCGGCCGTCTGGATGTCAGCCACCTCCCGGAAAAGATGCATCAGCTCCGGCACGTTCACGAAGCGGGCGAATCGCGTATTGAGCCGGTAGCCGGCGCCGTCCGGCGCGAGTTCCAGCGCCGTCACGGACTCCCCAAACGTCGCGGCCCACGAGTCGAAGTGCTGTAGGTGGCGCTTGCCCAGCACATCCATTTGGAGAAACCGCTGGAGGGTGAACATTTCGGCCATCGTGTTCGTGACCGGAGTGCCCGTAGCAAAGACGACGCCCCCACCGCCGTTCGCCCGCTGCACGTGCTGCACTTTCAGGAACATGTCGAACGCGCGCTCCGACGCGGTTTGCGGCAGGCCCGCGACCCGCGTCATTTTCGTGACGTAGAACAGATTCTTGTAGGCGTGGGCCTCATCGACGAACAGGCGATCCACGCCCAATTCCTCGAATGACAGCGTATCGTCCTTCCGATGCACCGCGGCCATGGACTTCAATCTGGCCTCCAGCCGCTTCTTCGAAGCCTCCAACTGCTTCACGATGCGCGTGCCGCCGTCCCCGCCTTTCTGCTCCCGGATGCACGCCTCCAATTCGTGCAGTTGCTCCTCGATGAACCGCTTCTGTGCGCGGGGCGACATGGCCAGCCGCTCAAACCCGGAGTGCGTCACAATCACCGCGTCCCAATTGTTGGTGGCGATGCGACTCATCAACTCACGCCGCCGTGAACTCTCGAAGTCGGCTTTGCCCGCCGCGAGGATGTTCGCCGCGGGATACAGCGTAAGCAGTTCCGACGAGAACTGCCCGAGCATGTGATTCGGGACGACGAAAAGCGGTTTTTTCGCCAATCCCAATCGCTTCAATTCCATCGCAGCCGCCACCATGGTGTAGGTCTTCCCGGCGCCGACCACGTGGGCCAGCAGCGTATTGGGCGTTTGCAGGATGCGCCAGACGGCCGCCTTCTGGTGTCCGTGCAGCGCGATTGCCGGACTCGCCCCGGGCAGCGTGAGATGGTCCCCGTTGAACGACCGAAGACGGTAACAGTTGAACTCACGGTTGTAGTGCGCGACCAGTCGTTCGCGCCGCGCATCGTCGCTCCAGATCCATTCGGCGAAGCGGTCTTTGATCTTTTGCTGCTTTTCCCGCGCCGCTTCCGACGCGGTGGCGTTGACGAAGGGATTTCCCTTGGGGTCGCGATCGTAGACCGTGGGGGTGCGGAGATTCAGGGCGTGCTCGATCAGTTCGTGGGCGGGAACCCGGTCCGTGCCCCACTCGGAGAGATTGGCGGCGTTGCGGCGGTAAAGCGGGTCCACCTCCACGGTCCAAAGCCCCAGCTGCTGCACGTGACCGACCTTCACGGCGCGGGAATCGCGCTGACCGGTCTTCACGACTGCGCGGACGAAATCCGCAATGTCCGACGCCGGAATCCAAACTGCGCCCAGCCGGGCATCGATTTCGTTGGCCGCGAGATCGTCCGGTTGCACCGCCCGCAACGCTTCGGCGTTCGATTGGTAGCGCGCATCGTTCTTCGCCATCAATTCGGCGAGCGTCAGCTTTTCGCGCACATTGCCGGCGAGGTATTCGTCCTCCGGCTCCCAGCGCCGGGTGGCGGGATTGAGGAAGATGAGCCCGCGCAACTCAGGCAGAAACTCCTCCATCGAGCGGCCGACCAGCTTTGCAATGTGATCGAGGTCGACCCGGCTGCGTTCGTTCAGGGTAACAACCAGCGCCTCACGCGCACTCGCGACCTGCTCGACCGGACGACGCCGTTCAATGGTCCGCTCCCGAAATATCGCGGTCTTGGTCGCGGTCTCATTGTCCGGGTTGTAGTCTTCTAGCGAAAGGAGCAGGGGCAGATCCGGATCGCCGGCAAAGGCCCTCACGTTCGCGGAAGTTGAGAGCGGTCCGTTCTGTCCAACGAACCGGTCGTAGACTTCGTTCAGCCTTTCGCGCGCAACGTGGACTTCCTCGTCGCTGCGATTCTCCACCTGGAACGTAAGGCACTCACGCGCCATCTCGCGGACCCGCAGCATGCCGCGAATCCGTCGCAGGGTCGGCACGGGGATGTCGGTCAGAAGGACCAGTTCGTCGCCTTCCCGCCGTGCCAGTCCGCCATCGTCAAGCGCGACATACGCACCGGGCTTCAGCCCCGCGGGAGCCGGCAGGGTCTGGCGGACCACCGGGCCCGAGGCCGGTTGATAAATCTTTGCCGGCAACGATCCCATGACCACGGTGAGCGCCGAGTTCAGGTCGCGACCATCGGGGGCCAATTCCGCCTCCTCCCGACCATACATGCCGTGCTCCCTGCGCTGCATACGCCCCAGCATCCGGTCCGGGTGAGCATGAAAATACTCGTTTACATGGATGGCTTCGCCTTCGGCCACTGGCAGCGGCCGACTCGCCATCCACGCCGGTCCGACTGGCTTTTCACCTGGCAGCCGCTTTCGGAGGAAGATGATGTCGGTTGTGACCTGCGTGTTGGCGTTCTGTTTGAACGTCGAACTCGGCAGGCGCACGGCCCCGACGAAATCAGCCTCGTCCGACAGAACCTCACGCAGCCCCGACTCGCGCTTGTCGAGAGTGCCGCGGGAGGTGATGAAGGCGATGAGACCGCCCGGCCGCACCCGCGCCAGTGCGGCGACAAAAAAGTAATCGTGGATGCGGAAGCGCCGTGGGTTGAACCGCGGATCGTGTGGACGGTAATCGCCGAACGGGATGTTTGAAACGGCGAGATCGAACGCGTTGGTCGGAAGAACGGTCGACTCGAAGCCCTCGGCTCGCACGTCCACTTCGGGATAAAGGGCGCGGGTGAGTCGCGCTGTCAGCCCGTCCAACTCCACGCCCGTCAACCGGGATCGCGCGTGCATCTCCTCTGGCATGAAGCCGAAGAAATGTCCCAACCCGCAGGCCGGCTCGAGAACCCTGCCACCGCGAAACCCGAGCCGCGCCAATCCCGCATACATCGCTTCAATCACCGGCGGCGGTGTATAGTGCGCGTTGAGCGTGGAGGCCCGCGCCGATGCGAATTCCTCCGAAGTGAGCAGCGCCTTCAGTTCGGCCTGCTCCGCCTGCCACTGGGGAGCCTCCTTCGGTTCGGCAAAGACCTGCGGGATGCCACCCCAGCCGACATAGCGCACGAGCACCGTCTTTTCATCCGGCGACGCGGGGCGTTTCTCGGCTTCGATCTTCCGGAGGCACTGGATCGCGGCAACGTTGAGCCGATACTTCTCCTTCAGGGAACCTTCTCCGATGCGATCAGCCGCACTGGGCCGATAATTGTTCCCGTTTGCCTGCGGGATCAGCGTTTCTCCGCGGGCAGCAGGATGTATTTCTCGCGAATCATTTCCCACGCCCGATCGTGCGCCTGCTGGGGATCGAGTCCCTGTTTCCGGAGATCCCAGAGGAGCAGATCCATGTCCGCCGCCGTCCGCTCCTGGGCCTCCAGCAACGCCTCCTGCAGACGCCCCCGCATCTCCAGGTCGCGCACCAGCCGCGGGCAATGTTCCCGCCAATGGGCTTCCGCCATCCGTCCGTATGCCAGGAGTCCGCTCATGGGTTAGCTCGGAGAAGAAATCGAGCTGGTCGTCGTTGCTCTTCTTTAGGGCCATGCGTCATGCCGGCTCAATCGTTATTCGGCGCACCGTCGGTCCGGTGCGCACCATTGGCTTCTCGACGCACGTGCGCAGTTCGCACAAGCGCACCTCGTCGAGCGCGACCCGGACCTCGGTGAGATGCTGGCCTTCAACCATCACCTGTTCCCGTCCCGCAAGGATCAGAAGCGTCTCAGGATTGCCGGCGATGTGCTCCCACCGCTTTATCTCGGCGACAGGAAACGACACGACGCGGTCGGGCAGCACGAAGCGCACGCTGGTGGACTTTTCCTTTTCGGGTGCCACGCGCCCCCAGGGCCGGGGTGGTGGTGGAGTCAGCGGGTCTTTGCCCGGATGCGGATGGATACTCATGCGTCAGGGATGGATTCAGATTCTGGGGCCAACCGTTGGCCGTGGTGTCGGAATGGGTGCAGCCACTGCAGCCGCCTGCTCGAAACCCGGGCTCATCTCCCGCGCCAGCTTCCGATCTCCCGGGGTCATCATCGCCGCGCGAGCTTCGCGCCGGTCAGTGGTGTAGATGGTCTGGCTTTCCCGAAACCGTGAGTTGGAGACATAAGCCTGTTTCAGGTTCGCTGCCGCGATGCCGGCTTCACCCATCAGCAGGATACCGTGGTCCACGGTTTTCCCCTGCGCCGCATGCGATGTGGTCGCGTAGCCGTGGGAGAATTCACGAAAGGTCGGAGGCATCACCCGACCGTCCCTCAGGAGGATGCCACCTTTGTCCGTGAAGCTGACCACCTCGACGAGGTCGCCGTTGCGCAGGTGCGCCGATTTTTCGTTGGCCCGGATCAGCAGGCGGTCGCCGGGGGCAACATCCACGTCGCGGACGATGCCCACATCGAATCCGCTCGCGTGCCGCGGGCTGAACCACACCCGACCGCCGTCCTCGAACTGGACGGTGAGGGTCTGGTCGTCGCGCCCGATCACGGTCAGCCGCTCGCCTTTGGCATACGGACCGGATGAACGATGAAACAACAGCACCTGTCCGGGCTGATAGTTCCGGAGGTCGCGCATCTGGGCTTTCGTCCATTGCAGCGAGAAGATCGTCGAAACTCGGCGGTCCCCGTCGTGCAGGATTCCCGAGGACCTGAGCTGTCGCCGCACTTCGTCGGTGAAGGCGTGGATTTCCGACCAGACCGGCGAAATCGCGAGGCAGCTTTCCTTGCGCTGGGCGCGCGCGACGTAGTCGTTCGCCGCAAGCCGCAGCAGCGCGTTTTCATCGGGAATTTCTTTCACCGCTCCCAGCCGGGCGAAGTGATTGAACGCGGCAAACGCATCGCCCTTGGCCAACTGCGCCACCGCCTCGCGATACCGCGGTGAACGCTGCCGGCGAATCTGGGTAAGCCGAAAGACCGGCACCTCGGCGAATTTCTGGAGGCAGCGGAGAGCGTCGCCGGCCTCCACCGAAGAGTGCTGCTTCACGTCGCCGACCACAATCACCCGGTTGCCGTTGGCGGCAGCCAGGCGGCACAGGTCGCGCATTTGCCGCACCGAGATGAGCCCCGCCTCGTCCACGAGGAGCACGCGGTCGCGGACGGCCCGTTGCAGGGTCTCGTTGATTAGCAGCTGCTGCAGAGTGTCGGCCTGAGGGGTCAGCTCCTGGCGGAGAACTTCCGCCGCACCGGAAGAGGGGGCGCAGCCGAACACCTTGGCGCCCGCCTGCTCGATCCCCGCGACCAGCGCCTTGAGACAGGTCGTTTTGCCGGTGCCGGCATCACCTGCCAGAATCATTACTCGCGATTGCGACGACAGCATTCCCGTCACCGCCTGCCACTGGTCCTCGGACAACGATCCGACGGGAGCGGTGCGGCCGAACACCGCGCACGCTTCCCGACCTGCATTGGCCCATCCCAGAAACTCCTCCTCATCACGGAGCGCGTGGCGTGACGCGATTTCGTCGCCGGCAACCCGCAGGGCACCGGACCGGACGCGATCCTCCAACGCGCTTCGCACTTCACTGAGCGCAACGGATCCCCGGCCGTAGGCCAGTGCCTCCCGCAGCAGGTCACGGGTGCCTACGACGGAGCGG
>CALRZR010000218.1:0-13371 GCA_943372705.1 Opitutus sp. GAS368
GGGGCCGGGGCGGGTTTCGGCGCGCTGGCCGCCGCCGCTACGGGAGCAGCAGGTGCGGCTTTTGGCGTGGGCGGTGCAATGATTTCACCGGGCGTGCCGATGGCGCAGAGCGGGGCGCCGATGGCGACTTGCGAGCCGGGAGCGGAGAAGATTTTCAGCAGCGTGCCGCCGAAAAAGCTCTCGAGCTCCATCGTGGCTTTGTCGGTTTCGACTTCGGCGAGCATGTCACCGGCTTTGATGGCATCGCCTTCTTTTTTCAGCCACTTGACCAGCGTGCCCACCGTCATGGTGTCGCTGAGTTTGGGCATTTCGATGATTTGAGCCATGGCGGGAAAGTTGGGAGCTGAGTGCTGAGAGTTGAGAGATCGAACCAGTGATCAGGCGAGGGCGGCGAGGACGGCTTTGACGACGCGGCCGGGGTTCGGGAGTTGTTCGACTTCGACGGGCGGGCTGTAGATCGCGGGCGCGTCGATGGTGGCGAGGCGGTGGATCGGGCCGTCGAGGTCGTCGAAGGCTTCGCGCTGAATCATGTAGGCGAGCTGCGTGCCGACGCTGGCGAAGGGTTTTTGTTCTTCGACGATGAGGACGCGGTTGGTCTTCTTGACGGAGGCGAGGACGGTGTCGGCATCGAGCGGGCGGATCGTGCGGAGATCGACGATCTCGACGGAGATGTCGTGCTCTTTTTCGAGGATCTCGGCGGCCTTCAGCGAGTGGATCACGCAGCGGCCGTAGGTGACGATCGTGATGTCGGTGCCGGCGCGTTTCACATCGGCGAGGCCGAGTGGGATGACGTATTCGGCCTCGGGGACCTCGCCCTTTTCGCCGTAGAGAATGGTGTTTTCGAGGAAGAAGACGGGGTCGTTGTCGCGGATGGCGGACTTGAGGAGACCCTTCGCATCGTAGGCGGTGGAGGGCACGACGACCTTCACGCCAGGGTGGTTGGCGAGGACGTTTTCCGGAGTGTGCGAGTGGGTGGCGCCGACGTTGGTGCCGCCGTTGGCGGGGCCGCGGATGACGATCGGGCAGTTGATCTGGCCGCCGCTCATGTAGCGGACGTTGGCGGCGTTGTTGAGGATTTGGTCGAAGGCGACGGAGTAGAACGACCAAAACATCAGCTCCATCACGGGGCGGATGCCGAGCATGGAGGCGCCGACGCCGAGGCCGATGAAACCGGCTTCGGAGATGGGGGTATCGACAATGCGCGTGGGGCCGAATTTCGCGAGGAGGCCTTCGGTGACCTTGTAGGCGCCGTTGAACTGGGCGACTTCCTCACCCATGACGACGACGTTGGGGTCGCGGGTGAGTTCCTCGGCGAGGGCGTGGCGGATGGCTTCGCGGTAAGTGATCTGAGGCATCGGACGGCGGAAAGTTGAGGGCTGAGAGTTGAGAGTGGTGGGCCTGACGGCGGCAGCGATGAATCGAGCTTAGTCGAAGAAGAGGCGGCCGGAGGATTTGCGTTCGGCGGGATGGTCTGACTCCCAGTAGACGTCTTTTTGGATGTCTTCGACGGTTGGATACGGGCTGGCGTCGGCAAACTCGGCGGCGATCTCGGCCTCGGTGCGGGCTTCGGCGTCGATCTTCTCGGCGATGGCGTCGGTGAGGACGCCCTCGGCGAGGAGTTTGTGAAGGTAGACTTGGATCGGATCCTTGTTGTTACGGTATTCCTCGATCTCGGCTTTGGTGCGATAGGTGTTGTCGGGATCGGCGACGGAGTGGCCGCGGTAGCGGTAGGTGTCGATTTCGACGGTGCTGGGGCGGTTGCGTTCGCGGGCTTTGGTAAGAAAGTGATCCATCACCGCGCGGACTTCGTAGAGATCGTGGCCGTTGCACTGGCCCCACTCCATGTCGTAACCGGCGGCGCGCTTGGCGAGTTCGCCGGCGGAGGAACGGGCCTGGCTGGTGCCCATGGAGTAGCCGTTGTTTTCGATGACGAAGACGACCGGGAGATTCCAGAGGGAGGCGAGATTGTAGGCCTCGTGCACGGCGCCCTGATTGACGGCACCGTCGCCCATGAACGCCATCGCGGCGCCTTTTTTGCCCTGATATTTCAACGCGTAGGCGAGACCGGTGCCGAGGGGGATTTGGCCGCCGACGATGCCGTGGCCGCCCCAGAAATTCTTATCGGGCGCGAAGTAGTGCATCGAGCCGCCTTTGCCTTTGGAGCAACCGGTGATCTTGCCGTAGAGCTCGGCCATGAGGGGCTTGGTGTCCATGCCGACGGCGATGGCGTGACCGTGGTCGCGATAGGCGGTGATGACGTGGTCATCTTTCCCCATGAGGGAGCAGCAACCGACGGCGACGGCTTCCTGGCCGATGTAGAGGTGGAGGAAGCCACCGATATTGGTGCCGCCGGCGGAATTTTTGCCCTGGTAGGCGCGCAAGGAGCGCTCCTCGAAACGACGGATACGCACCATCGTGCGGTAGAGGTCGATCTTCTGGTCGCGGGAGAGCGAGGCGTTGATGGGCGTGAGGGCGTAGTCGATCGCCTTGACGGCGGGCTCGGCAGTTTTTTCGGCAATGGCGCTAGGTTTCTTGCTCACGGAGGATAGGTCGGTTGAAGGAAACGGGAAAGTGTTCGTCGGATACGGGTGAAATCAAGCGTCGATTCGATTCGTGACGCAGGGAGCGTGCCGGATCGGGCGGTGCGGGCGGGCGCACGACGTGGGTGGTTGGGAAACGGGGCTGGTAAGGAAAACGTCGCGGAGATATGAACAGATTCACGATGAACTCACGCGAACGGGTGCTGGCGCTGTTGGAGGGGAAATCGGTCGACCGGCCGCCGGCGATGCCGGTGACGATGATGTGGGCGGCGGATTTGGTGGGCGCGACGTATCACGACTACGCGACCCGCGCGGAGGTGCAGGTGGCGGGGCAGATGGCGGCGGCGCGGCTGTTTGGCTTCGATCACGTGTCGGTGATTTCGGACCCGTGCTGCGAGGCGGCGGATTTGGGCGCGGCGATTTATTTTCCGCCGGATGCGCCGCCGGCGATTATCGAGGAACAGGCGTTGCTGACGGACAAAGCGGCATTGAGCGCGTTGCGCGTGCCTGATCCTCAGCAAGCCGGGAGCCGGATGGCCAATCGGCTTGCGGCGGTGCGCCTGCTGCGCGAAAAAATGGGTGAGACGCACCTGGTTGAAGGTTGGGTCGAGGGGCCATGCGCCGAGAGCGCCGATCTACGCGGGATCAATACGCTGATGATGGACTACTACGACGACGAGGAATTCGTCCACGCGCTGGCGGCGTTTACGGTGGAGACGGCGGTGGTGTTTGCGCGGGCACAGATTGCTGCGGGAGCAGATATCATCGGCGTGGGCGATGCGGCGGCTTCATTGATTAACCGCGAGCTTTACGACCAGTTTGTGCGTCCGTATGAGCAGCGGCTCGTGGACGGAATCCACGCGGCGGGCGGGCGCGTGCGGCTGCACATCTGCGGGCGCACGACGCATTTGGTCGAGGGTATGGGCACGCTCGGCTGCGAGATCGTGGATTTGGATACGAGCGTGGATCTGGCAGCGGCGCGGGCGGCAGTCGGATCGCGGCAAGTGCTGCTCGGCAATGTGCACACGGTGAACGTCGTGAAGAATGGTTCGGTCGATGACGTGCGGCGCGGGCTGGCGGCGTGTCGCGCGGCGGCGGGGCCGGCGTGGATCGCGGGGGCGGGCTGCGAAATTCCGCGCAAGTCTCCACCGGAGAATGTGCGCTGCTTCGCGGCATGCTGAGGGCCGCGCGACGGGCGGATTGGCGCGTGGAAAAATAATCCGCGCCGAGGTCGCGTTTCCCGCCAAGGCCGTAGATGCATACGGGTAGAATTTCTCCTTTGACCACCCAACAACACACCCACCGCGCCTACGAACGGCATCCGTATCCCTCGGTCGATCTCGCCAAAATCGTCGATTCGGGCGGGCAATTGCCGCCGCAGAAATGGATGTTGGCGATCGGGCGGCCGGGGCAACCGGCGCCGCGGCGCGTGCTCGTGGCGGGTTGCGGGACGGGCGTGGAAGCGTTTGCGCTGCGGAAATGGTGGCCGGAGGCGGAGATTGTCGCGATGGATTTCAGCCGCCGCTCGATCGCGGTAGCGCGAAAAGTGCAGCGGTCGGCGCCGGAAGTGCGGCCGATTAATTTCCGGGTTGCGGACCTCACCGATGCGAATCTCGCGCAGACGCTCGGCGGAAATTTCGACCTGATCACGTGTCACGGCGTGGTGAGCTACATCCCGGGGCCGCAGCGCGTGTTTGCAAATTTGGCGGCGTGTGTGGCGCCGGGCGGCGCTCTCTATCTCGGTGTGAATGGCGACGGCCATCCGGCGACGCGGCTGCGGCCGTGGCTCGCGGGATTCGGCGTCGAGGTCGACGAGTTGCGCGACGAGCGCCGACTGCGGGAATTGCTCGGGCTATGGGACGCGTTGAATGACGACGGCGACGGCGAACTCGCGACGATGGGGACGAGTTATCTGGCGAGCGATGTGTGCGGGCCGTATTTCAACAACTGGCCGTTGGCGCGGTGGCGGGCGGTCGCGAACGCCGCAGGTTGGGAAATCGCGGGCACGGATATTTTGCCGCTGGCGCTGCAATTGGCCGCGGAGCGCGGGCACCACGGCGTGTTATTTCCGGTGTCGTGCGGTGAACTCGCAGCGCGACTCGACCAGGCGCGGCCGGCGGGATTTCACCGCATGGTGCTGCGACGGGCCAAGGCCGGCGAACTCGACGTGGTGGGAAGCGTGGCGCACGAACCGGCGGTGTGCTGGACGAGACTCTTTTCGGTGCGGTTCGGGAAAGCGAAACGCGCAGGCGAGGAGTTGATCGTGATGCGGTGCGCGGCGTTTCGGCTGCGACTCGAATGGGCGGTGCCGGCGGCGCAGGCGGCGGCGTTGCGCGAGTTGATCGCGCGCGGTGCGGCGGGTGCGCCGGCGGGCTGGTGGAAATTGTGGAAGCGCAATGACGCGGCACGGCGCACCCTGTGGCTGCTGAGCGGCATGGGGGCCGTCGCGGTGGCGACGGTGAGCGGCTGAACGCGACGCCGGGCGGGCGCGTTACGGGACTTCGTAGATTTCGACGAGGACGGAGCCGATGGTGTTGACGCCGGTGGCCGCAGCGACGGCGGCGCCGATCGGGGCCGCCCCGGCCTGGAGGGTGTAGCTGCCAGGATTGACGGCGGTGACGAGGGCGGCGTCGGACGGGTTGGTGGTTTTCAGCGGAAATGCGCCGACGGACGGGAAGACGGCGCTCAGGGTCGCGGGATTGTTCAGGGTCCAGTTGTTGTTGGTGTCGACGACGGCGCGGTTGGCATTGAGGACACTGACGGTCGGATCGGTCAGGAAGGCGTTGGCGCCGATTCCGAAATCGCTGAGGCCTGGGCCGATCGCGCGGACCACGATGGTCCGCGGATTGTTGCCCTGCACCACGATGCCCGGGATGAGGACCTCGCCCTCTTCGGCGATTTTGGCGAGGGCAGACAAATTGGTGAGGCGGGTGGCATTGCGGGTGAGGTCGTAGACCTCGGCGAGCACGTGGCCGGTGGAACCGTTCACGCCGCGGAGTGTGACGGTGTAGCTGCCCGGCGCGAGGTTGGCGAGGACGACGGCGGTATCGAGGGAGCCGTTGGGCAACGGGAACGCACCGATGGCAGTCGCGACTGTGTTGATCTGCGCGGGGGTGGCTACGCCGCCGGGGACGGTCCAGCCTTCGTTCGCGGCGATGAGGCGACCGGCGCTATCGTTAACCTCGAGACGGGGTGCGGCGAGAGCGTCGTTGACACCAAAGCGGGAGAGCCCGGGGCCGACCCCGCGGACGAGCAAGGTCGCGCGCTCAGTGCCGCCGCCGATGGTAAAGCCCAGCGAAAAACTGTCGCCGACATAGCCGATCGTGCCGCGTGTAGAGAGATTGACGATACGGCCCGGGGACGCGGTTGGCGCACCGGCGACGCGGCCGTTGAGAAAGTTGATGACGCGGGCGTTGGCGTCGCTGAAAAATTCGCGACGGGCGGCGGCGATCGAAAGCTGGGCGGCGACTTCGGAGGCGCGCGAGCGGTGGGGCTCGGGAAGCGCGGCGGTGAGGGCGGTGGTGGTCGGGAGCGATTTCAGATAATTGTTCGCATCGAGGATGCCGGCGGTCTTGAGGGCGGTCCAGACGGTGGTGGCATCGTCGGCGGTGAACGTGGCGGAATTGACGCCGAGTTTGCGGAAGCGACCGGAGTGGACGGGCGAGACGGCGTTGGTGAAGCTGCCGGCGGCGAGGCCGCGACCGGCGAGGAGTTGCACGTTGGCGCGGGCGGCGGTATTGGTGGCGGCGGTGTCGTTGGCGGCGAGCGCGTAGAACTGGGGGATCTTCGAGGTGACGGCGAGCGACTCGTTGCCGCCGGTGCAGTAGAGAACGGTGCCGAGCACGGGGCGGGGCGGGGCGGCCGTCGCGAGGAGCTGAGCGAGGTTGACCGCGGCGTCCGCACCGGCGCCGAGGCCGAGGAAAAAGATCGGCTTGGTGGCCGACGGGATGGCTTCCTGGAGGAAGCGGTCGAGCGCGGCGAGGTGGTTGCGGGCATCGGGATTGGTGGCGACCGTGGTGGCGAGGGACCACGCGCCGTCGCTGCGGCTCGCGTTGTTGAGCGCGGCGACGCCGTAGCCGGCGGCGACGAGGTCACGCGTGAGGAGGAGGCCTTCGGGGGTATTGAACCAAGTCGAACCGGTGGATGCGGTGTCGTGGAGCAGGAAGACGATGGCCGCGGCGTCAGGGGGAAGATGATACGTGAGGGTGGTGGAGGTCGTGGTCGTAACCGCGGCGGCTCCCGTGCCGGTGGTCTGCGACTGCGGGTTGAAATTTGGGATCACGGTGGGCGTCCAGACCGGCGCCGGTTTGTAGGTCGCCGTGAGGGTGACCGGGGTGGTGGGCACGGTGATGACGTTGCGCGTCACGAAAGGGGCGAGCGGGGCGTTGGCGCCGAAGACGGAAACGTCGCCGGTCCAGCGGTCGAAGACCTGGCCGGCGGGCGGCGGGTTGGCGAAAATATCGACGCGGGAGTTGGCGTTGTAGGTGCCGCCGCCGGCGCCGTTGGTGATCGTGACCTCGGTGGGCGGACCATCGCCGTTAACGACGACGTAGGAGCGCAGTGTGACGGTGGCGAGGCGCTGGAGGGTAACGTCGCAGGTGACCTCTTTGACGCCGGGTGAGCCGGGACGGATGCGGGCGCTGTTGGTGCCCTGACCGGCGGTGATCACGGCATCGCCGGAGACCGTCCAGCGGAAGGTGCGGTCGTTGTTTTGGGCGGCCGGGACGGTGACGGTGAGCGTGGGAGAGGTGGGGGCCGTGCCGGCGGCGGCGGTGGCGGGGGCGGTGATGCTGCCGGCGGTAGCGCCCGAGAGGGCCGTAACGGTGGACGACGCGGTGGCGGTGACACCGCCGGTGGTGATGGAAACGCCGAGCGTGACGATGCCGGCCGTATCCGCGACATAACTGACGGTTGCGCCGGTCGTGGAACCGATGATACGGCCGCCGGAGATGGTCCACAGATAGGTCGTCGTAGAGGTGGCGGTGCCGCCGGCGCCGGGGGCGGCGGCGACCTGATTGGTGACCACGGCCTGGGCCTGGGTGGATTCGCCGACAAGGACGCCGGTATCGGTCACGATGCGGCCGCCGACGGTAGGTGAGACGACAATGCCGCCGGTGTTACCTCCGGTGCCGGGCGGGACGATGGGGAGGACCCCGATACCGGGAGGTGCGATCGGATTGGTGGGACCGATCGGATTGGTGGGCGCGATCGGGAGCGTGGGTGTAATCGGGCGAGTGCCTCCGCCGGCGCCTTGGGCGAGGGCGGATGGAGCGAGGCCAGCGGCGATAAGTGCGGCGAAGAGGCGCGGAGCGGCAAACGGGAGGAAGCGGCGTAGGCTCATGGTAAGTGGGGCGGTGGTGCGAACGGGTGAACGACGGGAGTTGTTACACGGGAAGCGGACGCGGACAAGCGAGACGTTTTGGGGAGGGGTGACGTTGGTGGCCGGGGACGCGGGCGGAGTCAGGGAACCTCGTAAACTTCGACGAGGGCGGTGCCGGTGGTGTTGGCGACGCCGGTGACTTGGACGCTGTAACCACCGGGCGGAAGGGTGGTGACGAGGGCGGCGTCCCGGGAGTTGGGCGGGAGGGCGAAGGCGCCGACGTTCATAAACGCGATCGCGAGGGAGGCGGCGAGGGTCGGGGAGGCGGACCAGTTGTCGTTTTCGACGAGCTTGGTGGAGGCGGTATTGAAGAGGGCGAGGTGGGGATCGGCGACGACGCCGGAGAGGTTGAACGGGGCGGCGGCAAGGGCGGGGCCGATGGCCCGGATGAGCACGGTGGTGGGACCGGTGCCGGACAGGGTAAAGCCGACGGTAAGGCCGGTGCCGAGCGACTTCAGGACGGAGAGGTTGATGAGACGCGGCGTGGTGGCGGTCGCGGCGCCGGCGGGAGTGGCGTCGTAAACTTCGGCGAGGACGCGGCCGGGCGCCGCAACAGCGCCAGGAGGAAGTATGGGAGTTGAAGTGGACGCGGAGGAGATTTTGACGGAGTTGTCGCGGGTCGGGACGATCGCTAGAGCGGCCGCGTCCTTGGAAGTTGGAGACGAGTAGGGAAAGGCGCCGACGGCGGCCAAAGCGGCGGCGAGGGCGGGGGAGCCGCCCCAGTTGTCGTTTTCGGCGGTGCGGGTGGTGCCGGCGAAGAGTTCGAGGCGGGGATCGTCCAGAGTGCCCGGGAGATTGAGGGCGGCGAGGGACGGGCCGGCGGCGCGGATGACAAGGGATTTGGGGCCGGAGGTGTAGGCACCGCCGAGGACGTAGCCGAGGGTGAAGGTCTCGGCGGGTGCGGCGAGCGTGGTGAGGACGGAGAGATTGGTCAGGCGGGCGGACGGGGCTACGACGAGCACGACGGGCGCGGTGGTGGTGGTGCCGGCGGAATTGGTGGCGGCGAGCACGTAGGTGCCGATGTCGGTGTAACGAAACGCGGGAAAGGTGAGCGTGGCAAATGTGGCGCCGGGGAGCGGAGTGCCGTCACGCGACCATTGATACGCGACGGCGGAGACGCTGACGGCGGGGGCGCCGAGCGCGAACGGGGCGCCGATTTGCGGGGGCGCGGCGGGCGCGGCCGACGTGGGGAAAAACGGTGTCGTGAGATTGGGAACTACGGTGAGGGTGGCGGGCGCACTGGTCGCGGCGCCGACTTCGTTGGAGGCCGTCACGGTATAGCTGCCGGCGTCGGTGCGGCGGGCGGAGCCAATGATGAGCAAGGCGCGGGTTTCGCCGGGGAGCACGACGCCGTCTTTGCGCCAGAGGTAGGCGAGATTGCCGCCGGTGGCGGCGACGGAGAGGAAAACGACGCCGCCCTCGGCGACGGTTTGCGTGCGGGGGTGTTCGGCGAGGACGGGCGCGGTGGGCGGCGGGGGATTGCGTTTCAGCGGGACGCGGAGCTCGACGGCTTCGCGCAACGCGAGGCGGCCGCCGCCGACGGACGCTTCGGAGGCGAGGGTGCGGGCGTAGGTGAGCGTGCCAGAAAAAATGTCGCCCGGATTTGAGGTGGGTTGCAGGACGCTCACAGCGCTGGCGCCGACGGCCAAGGTGGCGGGAACCGGTGGACTGCCGGCGGCGCCAAAAAGCACGGCACCGGTGGAGCTTTGCAGCAGGAACGTAGGGGCATCGAACCGGGCGCTCTCAGGGGGCGGGTTCCAGAAAATCTGCAAGGTGCCGCCGGGCCAATTTTGGAGCGCATCGAATTGTGTGAAACGCGGCGGGACGGCGGAGGAAGGGAAGGTCGCGGAAAAAGTGGTCGTGTGAGAAAACCCGATACCGGAAACGGTGAGAATGCAGGGACCGTCGGGCAGGGCCGCGTTGAGCGCGGCGTGGTTGGCGAAGAGGCGGGTAACCGAGTAGGAGGACGTGTTGAGTGGGTCGGCCGGGCCGCGGACGAGGGTGAACGTCGTGCCAGCGGTGGTGAGAGAAACGGTGGTGGTGGCGGGGAAATTGCCGGTGAAGCTCGCCACAACCGTCGCCGACGGGAGGTATTCGGCGAAATCGGTAGCGGAGGTTTGCTGAAAACTAAACGTTTTGGTGATGCCGAGGGCGTCGGGGTTTTGCGCAGGGGAGCGCGCCGCGAAAAACGCGGCGAGAAAGCAGGAGATAAAAGCGGTAAAGCGCATCCGAGGAGAGACTCCGTGATGAAGGGGACGCCGCGGGAAATGACAAGGTGCGGGGAGGCCCGGCGCAGGGAGCCGGCCGCGGAGTGGTAGGCGCGGACGCACGCCGTCACGTGATACTTCGGAGCGCTACGGGACTTCGTAGACTTCGACGAGGGCGGCGCCGGTGGTGTTGTTTACGCCGGTGACTTGGACGGAGTAGCCGCCGGGAGGGAGCGCGGTGAGGAGTGCGGCGTCTTTCGAGGTGGCGGGAAGGGCGAAGGCGCCGACGGAACTGAAGGCGGCGGTGAGGGCAGAGGTGCCGCCCCAGTTGTCGTTTTCGGCGACCTTCACGGACGACGCGTTGAAGAGCACAAGCTGAGGATCGACGACGGTGCCGGGGACGCCGAAGTCACCGAGGGTGGGACCGATGGCGCGGATGAGGACGGTCTTCGGAGTGGTGCCGGCGATCGTGAAGCCGACGGTGAGACCGGTGCCGAGGGATTTGAGGACGGAGACGTTCAGGAGGCGAGGACTGGTGATCGAAAAATCCGCGCTCGGGGTGGCGTCGTAAATCTCGGCGATGACGAGACCGGTGCCCTCGTTGGCGGCGGAGATTTTCACGGAGTTGTCGCGCGTGGATATGTCGGCGGTGGTGGCGGCGTCCTTGGACGTGGGAGCCGAGTAGGGGAAGGCTCCGACGGCGGCGAGGGCGGAAGTGAGCGCGCCGGAACCGCCCCAGTTGTCGTTTTCGCCGGTTTTGGCGGAGCCGGCGAAGAGTTCGAGCCGCGGGTCGTCGAGGGTGCCGCCGACGCCGAGGGCGCCGAGAGACGGACCGGCGGCGCGGAGGACGAGGGGCTTCGTGCCCGAGGTGGCGTTGCCGCCGACAACGTAGCCGAGGGTGAAATTATCGGTGGGGCTGGAGAGCGAGGTGAGGACGGAGAGGTTGGAGATGCGCGTCGGCGGGTTCACGGTGATAACGGCGGCGGGGCTGGTGACGGTGCCGCCGAAATTCTTGATCGTGACGGTGTAGCTGCCGGAAGCAGCGGATTTTACGACGCCGAGGGCGAGGGTGTTGTTGGTGGCGCCGGCGATCGGCTCACCGTCGCGGTGCCATTGAAAGGTGAACGGTGCGGAGCCGGCGGGCACGACGTTCAGGGCGACGCTGTTACCGGCGAGGGTGGTCTGCGCGGCGGGTGCGGTGGCCACCGTCGGGAGCACGAGCGGAGTGGAGATCGTGAGGGTGGCGGGGTTGCTGAGGATGCTGCCGGTGGTGTCGGTGACGCGGACGGAGTAGGGGCCGCCGTTGACGTGGTTCACCGAGTCGAGGCGGTAGGTCGCGGAGGTGGCGCCGGCGATGTTTTGGCCGGAAAAGAGCCATTGATAGGAGAGTGGTGCAGTGCCAACGGCGCCGGCGATGAAAGTGACTTTATCTTCGACGGCGGCGGTCTGTGCGACGGGCTGGACACCGAAGGCCAGGGCGGGCGATTGGAGGCGCGCGGAGCGGGTGAGGTTTTGGCGGTGCATGGGCCACGGGGTGCTGGCGGTGACCTGACCGACTTCGACGGCGTAGAGGCGGTAGTCCCAACTGGAGACGTAGAGCCGGCCGTTTTGGAGAATCGGCGAGGAGCGGACTTCGTTGGCGGTGGCATAAGTGCGGCGGAGGGTGCCCTCGGGTTCGACGCAGTAGAGTTTGCCATCAGTGCAGCCCACGTAAATCGACCCATCGGAGGCGATGGTGGGAGATGAGTTGCGGATGGCGGCGCCGGCTTCGTAGGTCCAGCGGAGGTCGCCGGCGGAGTTAACGGCATAGAGTTTTTTGTCGGCAGAACCGAAGTAGATCGTGCCGTCGGCGCCGATAGCGGCGGAGGAACTCACGCTGTCGCCGACGATGAATTCCCACTTGGTGGTGCCGTCGGGGCGGAGGGCATACATGCGGCGGGTGGGGGCGCTGACTCCGAGGTAAATGGTGCCGTCGGCAGCGATGGAGGGAGAGGCGAAGATGAAATCGGTCTGAAACGTCCACTTGGTGGCGCCAGCCGGGGTGATGGCGTAGAGACGGGAACTGGCGCCGGCGCAGTAAATAGTGCCGTCGGGCGCGACCACCGGGGAACTGTAGGAGGTGCCGAGGGAGCTGGTGCCGATGGTGGCGGTCCATCGGGTGGAACCATCGGCGGGGTTCAGGGCGTAGAGTTTGCCGTCGTCGGAGCGGATGTAGATCGTGCCGTCGGGCGCGAGCGCGGGTGAGGACTGGACGATGCCGCCGGTGGTGATGCGCCATTTGCGGGTGCCGGTAGCGGTGATGGCGTGGACGTAGTTATAGTCGTCGCCGCAGTAAACGGTGCCGTCGGCGGCGACGGCGGGAGCGGAGAACGTGCCGTAACCGGTCATCGTATAGCGCCATTTGCGGCTGCCGTCGGGGTTGAGCGCATAGACGTCGCCGTAGCGGTCGGTGCCATGCAGGGTGCCGTCGGCGGCAATGGCGAGAGTGGTCAGGCCGCCGTCGCTAAGGGCCTCCCACTCCGAATCGATGCAACTAAGCCGGAAGGCGCCGACGGCGCTGGTGCCAGTCGAGGAGACTTCGCTGTCGAGGACGATGTAGTAAGTGGTGCCGGCGGTGGCGGGGAACGAGAGGCCGGCGGAACTCGCGGTGTAATTGCTGTCGGCTTCGTTGGTCGCGGAGTTGATTTCGGAGAGTGCCGACAGGGAAGTGCCGGAGAAGACACCGATCATGGTGTTGAAATCAGAACTGAACGAGGAGAGGTGGTAACGGCGGGTGGCTGGAGCGACCCAGCGATACCAGACGGAGTGGCCGCCGGTGTTGTTCTTGATACGGGGTTCGCCGGTCTCGCGGGTAGCCGTGCGGTTTTCGCTCGAGACGTTCCAGCTGCGGCCACTGACGGTCTGGGCGGAGTCGAAGTTGTCGTTGTTGGCGAGGAGGGAAACGCGGAGAAGGAGGAGGCCGTGAGCTGCGGCGCGCCGATGGTCGACGGCAATCTGGTAGCTGGTGCCGGCGGTGGCGTTGAAGGTGAGTTTACTGGTGGTGAGGGTGGCGGACTCGTTGTCGTTTTGGGCGACTGAGACGAGCGCGGAGAGGGCGGTGCCGGTGTAGACTTGGAGGAGCGTGTCGACATCGCTGCCGGCGGTGTCGAGTGTGACGCTGCCGGTGCGGGGGGCGGTCCACGTCCACCAGAGGGAGCCGTTGCCGGCGGTGCCGGCGTGGACGGTCTCGCCGGTCTCGCGGGTG
>CALRZR010000219.1:0-13313 GCA_943372705.1 Opitutus sp. GAS368
CGATCGCCTGCTCCCCGCCTACCGTTTCGGCTGGCTCCGTCGTTACGCGCGCGGCACTCCGTTCGTTCTCAGCCGGCTGCTTCTCAACGAGATTTCCGTCGTTCATCTCCCGGGCGAAATGTTCGTCGAATTTCAACTCCGCGCCCGCGCGCTTCGTCCCGACCGACCCGTCGCATTGGCCGCCTACGGTGACGACGGCCTCTGGTATATCCCAACCAGGGACGAATACCCCGCCGGCGGCTACGAAGTCAGCGTCGCCTTCGCGAGCGCCGCGGCGGACGAGCTGTTCACGACCGCCCTTACGCGCCTCTTGAACGATTGAGCGCACCTTGATTTTCTGTCCGCCCACCCCGATGACACCCCCGCTCACGATTCGTCCGCTCAGCCCCACCGATCACGAGGCCACCGCCCAATTGCTGCACCGTTCGTTGGTGCAGTGGTATCAAAGCCGCCTCGGCCAAGGCGCCCGCTTCGGCACCAGCCACGAACCCTTTCGCCTCTTTCCCGAAGTCTACGCCGCACTCGACCCCGACGAAGCCGTCGCCGCCTGCGATCCCGTCACCGGTCAACTGCTCGGCGTCTGCTTCGTGCACCCGCGATCTACCCACATCTCCGTCGGCATCGTCGCCACTGCACCGGAAGCTCAGGGCCGCGGCGTCGCGCGCGCGATGCTCACGCCCGTGCTCGACCTCGCGCGCCGCACCGGGCGCCCCGCCCGCCTCGTTTCGAGCCTCCTGAACCTCGACTCCTTCTCCCTCTATTCGCGCCTCGGTTTCGTGCCGCACGCCCTCTACCAGGATCTCGCGTTCAACGTCCCAGTATCCGGCATCTCCGCACCGCCGCCGGCCGACGCCGCCCGCGTCCGCCTCGTGACCGATCCCGCCGAGGGCGCGCGCCTCGCCGCCTTCGAATTCGACCTGCAGCACATCCATCGCGAACAGGACTACGCGCTCTTCCTGCGCAACACCGTCGGCGCGTGGCGCACGTGGGCCTACGAGGATTCCGCCGGCTCCCTCGCCGGATTTCTCGTCGCAAGCCACCACCCGTCCTGCGTCATGCTCGGGCCCGGCGTATCCCGCGACGAGACTGTCGCCGCCGCCCTCCTCTGGCGCGCGCTCGACGCCATGCGCGGCCTCAGCCCCGTTTTTCTCGCTCCCTCGTCCGCCTCCGCGCTCGTGCATCAGTGCTACGCTTGGGGAGCGCGCAACGTCGAGTTGCACGCCGCCCAAACGACCGGACCCGCCACGCCGACGCGCGGCCTTTCTTTTCCGACCTTCCTCCCCGAGTCCGGTTAACTTACTCGGGCAATCGGTAGCTGTAGAGGTGCGAGCCGCCGGCGAAATACACGCGCCCATCCTGCACATCGCCGCCCGCACTGATCGGCACCGGCGAGCTCGCCAACCACGTGAGCACAAACGTCGTCGGATTCACCCGCGCGATGCCTTTTGTAAACAACACGAACACCGCCCCGTCCGCCCCTCGCACAAATGCCCGCGGTCCCTGCCCGGTCACCACGCCACCCCATCCCTTTTCTGTTTGCGCCTCGTGCACGACCCTCTTCGTCGCCGGATCAAACACAAAGAAACGCGTGCGATCCGCCACTCCAAAAACCAGTCCGCGCGGCCCGCTCGTGAGGTCCGTATAAACCAGCACTCCCGGAAACACCGCCGAGTGCCACGTCATCTTTTTCGCCGCCACATCGAGCACATAGAGTTCCGCCACCTTCGCCTTCGCCTCGCCGCCCGTGCCACCCGCGACGGTCGTGCCGGCGAGCACCATTCCGTCTGAAAGTTCCACCAGACTCATCGTAGAGAGTTCCGGCAGCAGCTCCCGATGCGTGAGCAGCGTCCGTGACTGCGTTTGCCGATCCCACACCAACACGCCGCCACCCGTGTGTCCGTAGCCCGGTGTGCCTGCGAGCACCAGGGTCCGCCCATCGCGCAACGGCAGCAGATCGTGCGGCCGGTTGATCGTCGGTTCGCACTCCGTGAGAAACCGTGGGTTACTCGCCGCAGTCGCTTTTCCGGTCCGCTGCCATGTCGCGCGCGGGTCCCATTCCAACAAAAATCCGTGCCCGTAACCACCGACGAAAAACCGCTCTCCCTGCCGCGCCACGGTATTGAATTGTCCATACGCCGGCCAATTCGTCCATGCGTCGGCTCGCGCCCCGTAGCTGAACATCCGCATCGGAAACGCCGTTCCGCCGCTGATCGTTCCGTCAGGTGCGACCGCCACCGCCACCACGTGCGCACCTTCGCTTGTGTAGTCGAACCTCACCGTCTTCGTCGACCCTGTCTTCGGATCTTCCACCACCAGCGTGCGCTCGACCGTATCACAGATCTTCGCCCGCTTGCCGCTTGGAAATTGCGCGTAAAACAACGCCTGATCCCCCGCTACCAACGGCTTCGCCCGTGTCACCGGACGTCCCGCAGCCTTCGTTGCCGCACTCATATCTCCCCGGTAAAACTCCCGCATCACCCCCGGCGCGTCTCCGGGCGCCCGTCCGCGCACTTTGCCATCCGTGTCGCGGTGCACCACGCCGTAGCCCGGTCCACGTGCGTCGCCGCCCAGCAGCGCGCGCCCTTTCCCCGTCACTGGATCGAAACTCACGATCTGCGCCGCCGCCGACCCGAGCCCCACGTAAACCCACCCGGCATCGTCGACCGCCACGCTGCGCGGATACTGCCGCCAGTTCTCCGCATTCAACGATCCGTAATCCTTAAAAACGCGCGTGCCGGGCTGGTAGGAAACCAACCCGCTGTTCGGATAAGTCGTCGACCAAATCGTCCCGTCATCCGCCTCCGTCATACTCATCGCCATCTGCGGCGCCGTCTTCGCGAAAAAGGTAAACGCCCGTTTCACCGGGTCGAACTCGCTGAAGTGGCTGCCGAAATGCGTGTAGTATTTCCCGCGACTCGACAGCAGCGACGCAAATGGCCCGTCACCCGCCCAAGGATACGGCGTCGGGAATTGCTCCGATTTTCCTGTCTCAGCGTCCACCATCAGGAGCGCGTAACCGCCGCGATGATCGTAGAGCCAGATCAGCATCGCATCGCGACCCGCCGCATCCGCCGTCGCCACCATTCCGCGATGTTGGCTCAGCGGCGTCGCCACCCCGTGATCCGTAAATCCCGCGCCCAACTCCCGCGAGGCGCCGAACAGCTCAGTTGCCACGCACCCGAGCATCCACAGCCCGCATCGTAGAATTGTGTGTCCGCTCGTCTTCATCGCCGTCCTTCCCAGCTCAGCCCTCGATGCCAAAAAAAGCCGCCGCATTGCGCCACGCAATCTTCTCGAAATCCGCTTTTTGCAGGTGCTCCAGATTCGCAAGTTTCACCAAGGAGGGCCCCGTGTAGTCAAACGGCGCGTGCGACCCAAACGCGATCGCCTCTGCGCCCATGGCATCGATCAGCTTCGGCACTTCCTTGCGAAACACTACCTGCAGCCGGGCAAAATCAATCAGGCACCTTCCCTTCAACCCTGCTTCGACAAGTTTTTTTCCGTCGAGTCCGACCCAGTTGCTCAAAACCATCTTCAAACTCGGGTGCGCCTTGGCCGCATCCAACATCGCCGCCACCGTCAGATCCTCGGCGCGGTCCCACGCATGCCGCTGCCGCCGATCTTCAAACCGCTGCGTCAACACCACCGGCACCCCGCGTTCCGCGATTCGCGCCAGCGCCGCACGTCCGTGCGCATCGTTGAGCGCGTAGCCGTGGTGCTCGGGCACGAGCGTCACCGCCTTCATCTGCCAACGCTCCACCGCCTCCGCGAGATCGCGCTCCCAGCCCGCATATTTCGGATTCACCGTCGCCACCGGAATCAGCCGCGCCCGGTGCGCCTTCGTTTCTTCGAACAACGCTTCGTTTCCGCGGTGCGCATCCCGATAGGTCAGCGCCGGCAGCGACGACACCACCGCCTTATCGATCCCGTTGCGATCCATCCGCGCGAGCATCTGCTCCGCCGTCGTCGCGCTCAGCGCGCGAAACGCATACGCTCCGAGATGCGCATTGATATCGATGATCATGCGGTCCTCCGATCCAGCAGGCGTTGAAAATTCCGCCAAAAAATATCTTCCCGTTGTTCAACCGTAAGCTCCGCCGAAAGGATTTTCCCGACACCACCTTCCATCGTCTGATCAGTCGCAAACAACACCCGCTTGTGCCCGAGTTCGCGCACACACCGCTCGATCGCATCGTCCTCCAGCACACTGCCGCTCGTATCGACGGAGACATTCGGGCAATCCCGCAGCGCCTTGATCGACCACTCCCAATCCCCACCGCCTTGGATGTGCCCGAGGATCAGCAGCAGCTCCGGGTAGCGGCGCGATAGCGCGCAGAAATCCAGCGAATCGGAAATTTTTGGCTGCGCCTGCTGTGTGCGCAGGTCCGTCACGTGGCCGGAAGGCCCGAGACACAGGATGCGACGTTGGATGCATTTCTCCGCCACCGCAAACACCGCCGGCTCCGAATATTTGAACTGATTGTAGAGCTTCACGCCGATCATCCCTGCCGCGACACACCGCTCGATTTCGTCGAGCGACGCCGCGCCGTTGCCGGGCTGCACGAAACAATAACCTGCGATCTGCTTGGGGTAACGTTTCATCGCCGCGAGCACCGCGTCGTTCGCCTCGCGCACGAGCTCAATCGCCGCCATCGCCCCGGCCGTCACCGGCTTCGAACAAAACAGCCGCTCGATCCCCAAAATCTCCGCCGCCTCGATCATCGCCTCCACCTCGCTCCAATCTGCATTTGGGCGATTCACCGGCGCAAACACGTGGTTGTGCGCATCCAGCTTTTTCATCGCCCGCCAGCCCTTCGGCAATCCGCCGCCCATCGCCGTCGGAGCCTTACCCGCCTTACTCGCCTCCGCTGCACCCTGCGCCATACCGGCCACCCCGAGCGCGCCTAGCGCCGTTCCCGCACGTCGCAAAAAGTCCCGTCGGTTCGTCGTCATTTCACACCCTCCGATTTCGTGTCCGCCTCGCCCGAAACACTGGCCAATAGCGCCGTCACTTCCTCCGGCACCGGTCGGTGACGATTCAGCCAAGCCAGCGCGGCAAACACCACCAACGACGTCGCAATCGGCGCCAACATCCGCGCGCCCTGACTCGCGGCCACGCCGTAGGTTCCGATCGCAAAAGCGACAAACCCCGCCAAAATCGACGCGTTCGCCGCGCGGGCGTCCGCATGGCGAAACACCGGCAGCAGTCCAAACAGCATCGGCACCGACACCGGTCCAATCAGCGCGGCAAACCACGAGATGATCAGCCCGAGCACGCCGCCAAACCGCTCCGCTTCCACACCGACGATGAGCGTTAGCAACGTAAACAGCAGCGTCGAGGTCCGCGCGACGCGCAGCGATCGCCGCTGGTCCATGTTGCGGAATCGCCGCGTCATCACCGGCAAAATATCGCGTGTGATCACCGACGAGATCGTGTTCGTATCGGAAGTCGTCATCGCCATCGTCGCCGCAAACATCGAGGCCAGCACCAGCCCGATCAGCCCGGCCGGCAAATATTGTTTGGTTAGCAGCACATACGCCTGGCTCGGCTCCGCGAGGTTCGGCAGCAACACCGGCGCCGCCCACATCGGGAAAAACAGAAACAGCGGCCACACCAAATACAGCGCCCCGGAGAGCAGCGCCGAATCCCGCGCGCTCCTCGCCGAGGGCGCCCCGATGTAGCGCGCCGCCAAATTCCACGTGCCACCGTTGTAGCTCAGCACCGACGCCGCGACGTAGCCGGCCAGAAACATCGGCGTGTAGGGTCCGTTAAAAATCTGGCCGTGCCCCGTCGGCAGCCGGTCCCACAGCGTCGCCACCGAGCTCAGCCCGCCGAGCTGGTTCATCACGACCACGCAGAGCACCAACCCCGCCACCACCTGCACCCCGAATTGCAACAGGTCCGTGTAGAGGTCCGCCCACAGGCCGCCGACCGTGATGTAAAACAGCGACACAGCTCCGGAAATCCAAATGCCCGTAGAAATCGGCAATCCCGTGAAGCCGTTTAACAAAATCCCGATCGAAGCCCACTTCGCCCCCACGTCGAAGAGCTTCAGCCCCACTCCGCTCCACGCCATGAGCTGCTGCGTCGCGACACCATACCGCACCGCGAGATACTCCGTTGGCGATTCGATATTGCGCGCCATCCGTAGACGCGCCCACCGGGGTGCAAACCAGCGCGCCCCGACCACACACGCCACCACGATCGAACCCGCCCACCAGATGTAGAGCGTGAACCCGAATTGATAGGCCACCGCCGCATAGGCCACAAACACGACCCCGCTGTGACCCGAAACGTGATGCGAAATTCCGCCGAGCCACCACGGGATCGCGCCACCCGCCACAAAGTAATCGTTCGACCCTTTGATCTTCCGCACCGCCCGCCAGCCGATCACCGCCACCAGCAGGAAAAACAGCGCGATGACCGCATAGTCGATGAGTTGCATGCCGGGATTCGGATGAACCATGCGGTTACCAATTTCCCCCGGGCAAGCCCAATTCCGCCGCCGCGCTCACTTCACCGGCACGGCGATCATCTCGATGCTCGCCGCTCTCCCCGGCCAGCCAAATCCCACCACGCCCAGCGCCGACGCCGACGGCGGTCGCGTGGGATCGAAATATACGCCGCGAATGTCCCCTAAAATCGCCCGCGCCTTCGGATCCCCCAGGTAGTAAGTCGCCTTCACCAGATTTCGGTAGCTGCTGCCCGCCTCAAAAAGAACCGAGCCGAGTCGCTCGAAAATCGTCTTCATCTGCCCGCGCGCGTCACCGCCGTCGCCGCCGTTCACTGCGCCAACAAAAATCAGCGGCGTGCCGCCCGCCACGTGCGTCACGTGACAATACCGCGGCGACTTCGTGAGCCACGGCAGCCAAGCATACGTGACGCGATCACCAACCGGCGCCGGGAGCGATTTCGCCGACAACACGATCTCGATCTCCGCGAACAATTCGCTCTGCCATTCCATCAACACCACCGGCGGAACCGCGCCGCCATCGAAACTCGCCGCCACTTCCCGGTGCGCCGCCGCGTAGTCGGCAAACGGCCGGATGAATCCCTTCACCTGCACGATGTCGGTTTTCTTCAGCCCAAGGTGCGCCACGCTCTGGTGCAGGCCCGCCATCGTCGCGCGCACGGCCATTGCCACGTCGGCCCCCTTCTCGGCCTGACCCGAGATAAAGATCTTCGCCCCCGCCGGCATCACCGCCGCACCGTCGCCGATTTCCACCGCACTCGCCGCGCGCGCCGTCGTCGCCACCGCTTCAAAGGACACGCGCGCACCGTTCACACCCAGCGGCGTGCGCACGATCTCGCTCGCCACCGGCGCCTGCGCCCACGTTTTCGCAACCAGCGCATCGACCGCCGGCACCGTCGCATCGTCGGCCACATACGCGGTCAGCCGTATGACGGACGCCAGTCCGCTGCCCTGTCGGGCCAGGACTTCGCCGAGCGCGCGCATCGCGCCGGCACATTCCTCCGCCGCCTCGCCGCCGACCTTCGCCGCGACGATCTGCCCCGTCCACACGATCGCACCATCCGCCACTTGCACACTCGCCGCCCGGCCGTCGGCGCTGCTCGCCGGCAACCTTCGCACGATCTGCTCCGGCTTCGGTTGCGCTACAAGTAGACTGACCGGCACCACGGAAATTACGGCGATGGCGAGGAGCAGGAGGGGTTTCATCACTCAGAATTTTCCGCGCACTCCGGCCACAAAGCCAACTCCTTGGTTGGTCTTGAAAAACTTGAGTCCGTTCAGCGACACGTCCGTCCGCGGCGCTTCGTCGGTGATATTCGTCGCATCGAGAAACACGTCGTAGCGGCGGTTGATGCTGTATTGCAGCTTCACGTCGAACATTAGCCGCTCCTCGTTGTAGACGTCGATACCCGTCACCGTGCTCTTGTATTTCTGCGCCGTCCAATTCCCCATGAACCGCAGATCGAGTCCGCGGTAGCGGAAATTGAGCCCGCCGTTGCCACTACGCGGCGCGAGATTCGCCAGCTGCGTCGTCGTCGTGAGTCCGCCGAAATTCCCTTTCGACTCCAGGTAGGTATAGTTCGCAAACGCCCCCAGCCCCTTCCAGATCCCCGGCAGGAAACTGAACTGCGCTTGGTAGCTCGCCTCAATGCCCCTCACCCGCGCATCGCCGATATTGCGCGTCGTCGTCAGCGTGTAGCCGGCATAAAGACCGCCCCCGTCGATGCCCTCGGCCGGCACGGCCGACGCAAACGACCGCGAATAATCGCTGATCTGCTTGAGAAACGCACCGACGCTAAACAGGCCCACCGGCTCGAAATACTTCTCCACGCTCACCTCAAAGTTGTCCGTGTGGTAGGGCTTCAAGTCCGGGTTACCCATCGAGATCGTGTTGTTCTCGGCGTTCTCCGTCACCGTCGGCAACAGGCTCGCCACCGCCGGCCGCGAGATCGCGCGGTTGTAGCTCGCGCGCATCAGCAAGCCCGCCACTGGCTCGTAAACGAAATGCAGTCCGGGAAACAAATCGCGGTAGTTGCCCTTCGCGGTATTGCGTCGCACAAACGACCGCTGCGAACGCGCCGCGTTGTTGGCCACCACCGTCGGATCGAAGCTCGTGCCGCCCACGCTGTTGCCGCCCCACGAGGCCGTCGTGTTGCGCACCCACGCCGTGCCTTTCGTCTTGGTTTCCTCCATGCGCACGCCGCCGAGCACGCGCAACGGACCGAACTTCACCGACGCCTGCGCATAGGCCGCCGTGATCGTTTCGTTGAATTTGGAATCCCCCGCGTTCGATGTCGCGTAGCTCGTATAGGCATCGGCCGCCGTCTGTTTCCAATACGCCGCTGGCGCGCCCGCCGGATCGGTCATGAAGGGAAACGGTCCGTAGCGTCCGTCTCCTTGGCGGTAATGCAGGCCCACATAGGGCGTGAGGGCATCGTCGGCCGAGTTCACGATCCCGTCCGCCCCGGTCCACGTGAACATGGAGAAATCCGTCTGCGGATTCCTCGTGTCGTCGGCGTATTTCAAACCCGTCTTGAAGATAACCGGATATTTCGTCGCAAAATTCTTCTTCAAATCCACCCGCGCCCCGTAGAGGTCGTTGCCCGCTTTGTAGGACTGTTTCTGCATCGTGCTCATGTTGTAGCTCGCGGCTTCGAAGAGCGAGGGACCGGCCGTTTGCCGGAAGATCGGATACCACGGGTCCTGTCCCCGGCGGTCGATTTCGAAACCGATCCCGGGACCCGTCGTGCGCGCCTGCGCCCGGATCCAGCCGGGATAGGAGATATTCGCATGCGAGTAGCTGCCTCGCACGCTCAGTGTCGCCGAGCGCTGGAAAAACTTAAACTCCGTGCCGCCCGTCAGCGTGAAATTCGTCGAGTTTTTCGTAAACGCCGGCGTCGACTCCACGATCCCCACCGACGCCGTCGTCGGCAGCAGAATCGACCGCTCATATGTGCTGCCCGCCGCGAAATTCGCCGCCGTCGCCGCCGGGTTGCCCACGCCCGGACGGTAGTAAACCTGGTATTGGTCGTTGGTATTGTAGGCGAATTTCACGAACGCGAACGCATCCTGGTTGATCTTGTAGTCGACGCTCAGCCCCGCGTTCCGCGCCTTGGCCGCGTAGCCGAAATCGCCCGTGCCGAAGAGCCGCGTCAACGGGTTCGCCGTGTTCGGATTCAGGTAGGTCTGTGCAAAATTATACAGCACGCCGCCCGGTCCAATCTCGTCCTGCGTCGTCGCCGAGACGCGCCGACTCGCATTGAAGGCGATGCCGAGATTCTTCGATCCGCCGAACACCCCGAATACGTCCGAGTAGGTAAAATTGAAGAGATCGAGGTTGTCCGCGTTATCCTTGAACGGACTGCCGTCGAAGCCGCGTTTTCGCCACATCGTCCCACCCATCACCGTGATTCTCCGTCCCGGCACGTCGAAGGCCCGCCGCGCCACGAGATTCACAAATCCCGCTACCGCGTTCGCGTCCTGCTCGGGCTGTGGCGCCTTCACGAGTTCCACCGATTCCAAATTCGCCGTCCCCATCTGCTCGATCTGGTAGTCGCGCGTGCCCGATGTTCCGGCCGAGGTCGCCACGCGGTCTCCGTCGACCATCAACGACGAGAATCCCGGCCCCATGCCGCGGATGTAGAGCGTGCGCACTTCGCTGCCCACCACGTCCGTCGAGATGCCGGGCAACCGCTGGATCAGCTCGCCGGGATTCGACGCCGGGTTGCCAAACGTGTCCGTCGCCGCGACCCACTTCGGATTGTCCGACTGCCGCTGCACCTGGATCGCGCGCGCATTGCCCTCGCGCACACCCGCAACGGAAAATTTGTCCAACGTGTAGATCTTCGAGGTCAGTTGCACATCGCGCACCAGCGTCTCCCCGGCCGCGAGATTCACCGCCACGCGCTGCGTATCGAGACCTGCGTAGGTCACGACCAGCGTCTGCAGCCCCGCCGGCGCTGATATAGAAAACACGCCGCCGTGCTCCGAGATCGTCGAATTGTTTGTCCCTTCGACTTGCACCATCGCACCGGACAGCAAATCGCCGGTCGCCAAATTCGAAACGCGGCCGGTGAGTTGCCCGTTTTGGGCGAAAGCCGCCGCGGCAAAAAACGCCAACGTCAGGGCGAGCACCCGACGGAAAAATACCAGCGGCAGTGCCGCGGCGAGACATAGTGAGTCCATTCGATTCATGGGGAAACAGGTCGGTCGTTGGTTGGGAATGCACCGCACTCAGCCCGATTTGGGCCAAACTGCGGGAAACCGTGCGACGAAGGGGGCACCGCCCGATTTCGTAACTACGGAGTTACCTCGCCCACCGAACCGCAAGCAGATTCTCCGCGGGCTCGACTCTCCCGCGCGTTTGGAAATTCTCCCGCCGCAGCCATCTTACTTTCCTTCCTTAACTTCCTCTATGCCCCTCCGCCGCCTCTGCTCCTCACTCGTTTTCGCCGCGCTGCTTCTGCTCGGCGGCATCGCGCGCAGTGCGCCTGTCCATCTTGTCGATGAAGCGCCTGTCACCATCACCAGTCCCGCGCCCGGCATCACGCTCGTGGACTTTGGCCTCGTCGCCTACGGCAACCTCCGCTTCTTACCGCCCGCAGGCGCATCCGGAAAAATCACCGTTCACTTCGGCGAAGCCTTCACCGCCGGTCGCATCAATCGCAAGCCGCCCGGCTCCGTCCGCTACGCCCGTGCCGAGATCTCGCTCGCCGGCTCCACCGCCGTCGTCGCCGCACCCGCCGCCGACAAACGCAACACCCGCCAAGTCGCCCCCGACGAAAAGCCCGACCAGTTCGGCCAGATTGCCCCTTCCGCAGTGCTGACGCCGCCCGCTTGGGGCGTCGTCCTCCCGTTTCGTTGGGTGGAGATCGAGGGCTGGTCCGGCGAACTCCGCCCCGAGCACCTCCGCCGACAATCCGCCTACGCCGCCACGTGGGACGACCAAGCCGCATCGTTCCGTTCCTCCGATCCTCTCTACAACCGCATCTGGGATCTCTGTCGCTACTCGATCAAGGCAACGACCTTCGCCGGCGTTTACGTCGACGGGGACCGCGAGCGCATTCCTTACGAGGCCGACGCCTACCTGAACCAGCTTTCTCACTACACCACTGATCGCGACATCCGGATGGCCCGCGACACCTACGACCACCTCATGGCCAACGCTACTTGGCCCACCGAATGGGCCACCCACATGATTTTTATGGCGCACGCCGATTGGATGCACACTGGCGACGCCGCCTGGCTCGCCCCGCGCTACGCCGCCCTTAAAAGCAAACTCCTCCTCGAACGCACCCGCGCTGACGGCCTCATCACCAGCACCGCCGCCCACATCCGCAAAGGCGACCTCGTCGATTGGCCCGTCACCGAGCGCGACGGCTTCGTTTTCACCCCGGTCAACACCGTCGCCAACGCCTTCTATCTCCGCGGCCTCGCCCTCATGGCCGAACTCGCCCGCGCCTTGAAACACGACGCTGATGCCGCCGACTACGCCGCCCGCGAACGCACCGGTCGCGCCGCGTTCCAAGCCAAACTCTTCGATGCCACCCGCGGCGTCTATCGCGATGGCGAGGGCACCGACCACGCCTCGCAACACGCCAATCTCTTCCCGCTCGCCTTCGGTCTCGTCCCCTCCGCCGAGCGCACCCGCGTCACCGCCTTCGTCGTCTCGCGGGGCATGGCCTGTTCCGTCTACGCTGCCCAATATCTCCTCGAAGGCCTCTTCGCCCACGGCGCCGCCGATGCCGCCCACGCCCTCATCGTCGCGCCCGGCAATCGCAGTTGGAAGCACATGGTCGAAAGCGGCACCACCATCACGTGGGAAGCCTGGGACCAAAAATACAAACCCAACCAAGACTGGAACCACGCGTGGGGCGCCGCGCCCGCGAATCTGTTTCCCAACTACGTGCTCGGTGCCCGCGTCCTCGCGCCCGATTGGAGCCGCGCCACCATCCGCCCACATCCCGGCAAACTCGCCTCCGCCGAGGGTAAAATCCCGACTCCCCGCGGCCCCGTTCTTATCGACTGGAAAAACGCCGCGACCTTCACCCTCACCGTCGCGCTCCCCGCCGGCACCGCCGCCCGCGTTGAGCTCCCCGCGTCCGCCTCATCCCGCGGCGTCTTCATCGACGGCCGGCCTGCGCGCGCTACGCGAGTCGACGACCGCTGGATTCTCGACCAAGATATCACCGGCCGCGCTTCTTTCGAGGTCCGCTGATCGTCTCGCCTTCGCCCCGCGGCACAGGCCGAATATCGCGCGCAACTTACGTTTTAAGGCAACGTTTCCTATTTTGCGCTTGTGGCGCCCTTTCGCGCCGAAAAGCTCGCCCCGGCTGGCCGCGCATTTCCCGGCCAGCCGTTCAATCTTCCGCCGCGCCTCGTTCGTGATTTTTTCACCCCAGCTTCGCCTGCTCCTCGCTTTCGTCGTCTTGGCGATCGGATCGACCTTCGCCGTCGCCCGCGCCGCCGTTGCGTCGAAGCCCAACCTCCTCTTCATCCTCACCGAAGATCAGGGCGCCCACGCCGGTTACCTCGGCACGCCCGGCCCCCGCACGCCGCACATGGACGCACTCGCCGCGAGCGGCACCGTTTTTACCAACGCCTTCGTGGTCTACCCCGTCTGCTCGTCCTCGAAAGCCGCGATCTACACGGGCCTGCACAACCACACCAACGGCCTCCTCAACAACACACTCAATTACCACAAACCCGCTCGCGACCTCACGCCCGCCGAACGCGCCGCCCCACTCTACCGCACCAATTTCATCCGCCCCCAATTTCCCACCCTCATCGAACGGCTCGCCGCCGGCGGCTACTACCAAGGCGTCACCCACAAACTCCACG
>CALRZR010000220.1:0-13301 GCA_943372705.1 Opitutus sp. GAS368
GAAGTCGTGCCGGCGCGTCCCCCGGGACCGGGCATGGTCTGGGTTTCCGGATATTGGGCGTGGCACGGTGATCGTCACCTCTGGGTCGCGGGTCACTACGAGCGCCCGCCGCGGTCGCGTGCCGTTTGGGTCGAGCCGCGCTGGGAACGGCGCGGCGGCGGTCACATTTTTATCGAAGGCTTCTGGCGCTGAGACGGGGCGCGCGGGGAGACGGACGGCAAGCGCGCCTTTCGAAAAATTTCGCCCTCATCCGCCGGCCCGGAGCGATCCGCGCCGGCGTTTTTTTGCGTCCGCGCAAGACAAACGATGCGGAGCAATTCGCCGCTTGGGAGTGGCCGCGCCCGGACGAGGCGCTACACTCGGGCTTCCTCTTTTTTCTATGACGACCGCCTTAGCCGCCATGCACGCCCGCCGCTCCATCCGCGAGTTCGCCGCCGATCCCGTCCCGCCGGAAACCATCCGCCAACTCGTCGAAGCGGCCGGCCGCGCGCCGAGTTCGAAAAACACGCAGCCGTGGCGTCTGTATTTGATTCAGGGTGACGCGCTCGCCGCGCTGCGCCGCGACCTGCTCGCGGCGTTCGACGCCGGCCGGTCACCGCAGCCCGACTACCGCTACTCGCCGGAGCCGTTGCCCGCGGACTGGCTGGCCCGCGCCCGGGCCTGCGGCATCGGAATTTTCCAACACAAAGGCATCGGCCGCGACGACACCGACAAACGCCGCGCGCACGACCGCGAGAATTTCCGCTTCTTCGGCGCGCCGCACGTGTTTCTCCTCGGCACGCAGGCCTCGGCCTACTCCTACGGCACGTTTCTCGACTGCGGCTTTGTGCTGAACAACCTGATGCTCGGCCTCGCCTCGCTCGGCTACGGCTCGTGCCCGCAATATAGCACGGTGGCCTACCCCGACGTGTTGCGCCAACACATCCCCGGCTCCGCCGACACGTTGTTCATCGCCGGCCTCCCCTTCGGCCGCCCGCAACCCGGCAGCCACGTCAACGGCTTCCAGCCCGCGCGCCGGCCGGTCGACGACTGGTTTACGGTCGTCGCTTAAATCGGGCACCCGCTCGCGTCGGGTCGCCCGCGTGCGTTCCGACCGGCGGCACTTTAATCTTTCATATGCGCATATGCGCATATGGCGTGTAGAGCATTTAACGCGCACCTTTCGCCAAGCGGTGCGCAGACCGCCGGGGCGGTTTGGAGGATAGTGCGCCGTTCCGAAAAACCGGCCACCGCCCATGAAAACTCCGTCACTGCTCCGCAATCTGACCGCGAGCCTGCTCGCCGTCTGCGCAACGAGCCCGCTGGTCGCGACCAACGGCATGAACCTGGAGGGCTACGGCCCCGTCGCCACGGCGATGGGCGGCGCTTCCCTCGCCTTCGACAACGGCACCGCCGCCGTCATCAACAATCCCGCCACACTCGGTCTCCTCGCCAGCGCCCACCAACTCGACGTGGCCGTCGGCGTGCTCGGGCCGCAGATCACGGCGACGAATCCCGCCGGCGCCAGCGCCGATTCGAAGGCGAAGGCGTTTTTCATGCCGGCCTTCGGCTACGCCGCCCGCTCCGGCGATTTCACCTACGGGCTCGGCCTTTTCGGCCAGGGCGGCATGGGCTGCCAATACGACGGCGCCACGTGGCGCGGTCTCGGTTTCAATCTCGAAAACCGCACCGAAGTTTCCGTCGGCCGCCTCATCGCTCCCCTCTCCTACAAGGTCAACGACCGCCTCCACATCGCCGCCACGGCCGACTTCATGTGGGCCGGCATGGACCTGAAGATGGCCATGAGCGGCGCGCAGTTCTTCGACCTCGTCGATCCGCGCAGCCAGCAATTCGGCCGCGCCACCGGTTCCCTCATCCAGAGTTTTTCCGGCATGTTGGCCACGCTCCCGGCCGGCACCAACGTTGACTACGCCTACTTCAATTTCGCCAACGGCAACCCGTTCACCGGCGAAGCGCGCGGCTACGGCTACTCCGGCAAGCTCGGCCTCGTCTACGAGATGTCGAAGGAACTCACCGTCGGTCTCACCTACCACTCGCAATCCGCCCTCGGCGATCTCAAGGCCCCGGGCAACTCGCTCAGTTTCCAACTCAATGTCCCCGGCATGGGTCGCATGGCGCAGACGCTCGCCGGCGATATCAGCGTGCTCGATTTCGAGTGGCCCGCGATGGCCGGCATCGGCTTCGCGTATCGCCCGAACACCGACTGGCTCCTCGTCGCCGATTTCCGCACGGTGTTCTGGAAAGACGTGATGGACAGTTTCCATATGCGCTTCACCGCCTCCGGTGCCGCGAGCAACGGCCCCTTCGCCGGCCAGGTGATGGACGCCACGCTCTTCCAGCGCTGGGATGACCAGCACATCATCCAGGTCGGCGCCGCCTACCGCACCACCAAGGAACTCACCCTCCGCGTCGGCGCCAATTTCGCGAGCAACCAGATCCCGGACAAGTTCCTCAACTGCCTTTTCCCGGCGACCATCGAGAAACATCTCACCGCCGGCTTCGGCTACGCGCTCACGCCGCGCAGTTCCCTCGACGCCTCGTTCACCTACGGTTTCGAGGTCGAGCCGACCAACGGCTACGGTATCCGGATCTCCCATGCGCAGACCAACGCGCAGGTCATGTATAGCTTCCGCTTCTGAGAAACTCTGCGCACCGCCCGCGCCCGCCCTCCCCGCCATGAACGCCCTGTCCCGCCGCCGTTTCCTCCAGATCTCCGCCGCCTCCGTGGTGGCGGCCGGCACCGCGAGCCGTGCCCTCGGCACCCTCGCGGCCTCCGGTCCGTCCGGCGCCGGCGGCGCGGCCAAGGGCGTGCGCACGGTGCCGACCTTCTGCGATATCTGCTTCTGGAAATGCGGCGCCATCGCCAGCGTGCGCGACGGCAAGCTCTGGAAAATCGAGGGCAACCCCGCCGACCCGCTCTGCCGCGGCCGGCTCTGCCCGCGCGGCACCGGCGGTATCGGCGCGCACTCGGACCCCGACCGTCTCCGGTCGCCGCTCATCCGCACGCACGAGCGCGGCGAAGAAAAATGGAAAGAAGTCACGTGGGATGAAGCCCTCGAGTTCATCGCCGCACGGATGAAAAAAATCGCCGCTGAACACGGCCCGGAGGCGATGGCGCTCTTCAGCCACGGCATCGGCGGCACGTTTCTCAAACACACCCTCAAGGCCTACGGCTCCGCCAATATCGCCGCGCCGTCCTTTGCGCAGTGCCGCGGGCCGCGCGACGTCGGTTTCCGCCTCACCTTCGGCGAAGACATCGGTTCGCCCGAGCGCACCGACATCGAGAGCGCCCAGTGCCTCGTCCTCATCGGCTCCCACCTCGGGGAGAACATGCACAACACCCAGGTGCAGGAGTTCGCCACCGCCGTCGGCCGCGGCGCCAGCATCATCGTCGTCGATCCGCGCTTCTCCGTCGCCGCCAGCAAAGCGAAATTTTATCTGCCGATCAAACCCGGCACCGATCTCGCGCTCCTCCTCGCGTGGATGCACGTGATCGTCACCGAAAAACTCTACGACGCCGACTACGTCGCCAAATACGGTTTCGGCTTCGAGCAATTCGCCGCCTCACTCGCCACCTACACGCCCGAGTGGGCGTATCCGGAAACTGGAATCGACCCCGATACGATCCGCGCCACCGCACGCGAGATGGCGCGCTACCGCCCCGCGACGCTCGTCCATCCCGGCCGCCACGCCAATTGGAACGGCGACGATGCCCAGCGCAGCCGCGCGCTCGCACTCCTCAACGCGCTCCTCGGCAGTTGGGGCCGCAAGGGCGGTTTCTATTCTCCGTCGGTGATGGACATGCCCGACTATCCCTACCCGGACTACCCGAAGCCGAAGAAGCCCAAGGTCGACAATCCCGACCACAAATACCCCTTCGCCCACGAGGCACTCACCACCGGCATCCGCGAAGCCACGCTCACCGGGAAACCCTACCCCATCAAAGGCTGGCTGGTCTACGCCACCAATCTCCTGCACGCGCTCCCCAACGAGGCCGAGACCATCCGCGCCATCAAACAGCTCGATCTCCTCGTCGTCGTCGACGTGATCCCGAGCGAGATCGCCGGTTGGGCCGATGTCGTGCTCCCCGAGTCCACCTACCTCGAGCGCCACGACGAACTGAACGTCGAGCTCTTCAAGGAGCCCTTCGTCGCCCTCCGCCAGCCCGTCCTCGAGTCACCGCACAACCAGAAACCCAACTGGTGGATCGCCAAAAAACTCGCCGAGAAACTCGGCCTCTCTGCGTATTTCCCCTGGAAGGACATCGAGGAATATCTCGGCTACCGCGTAAAGGAGGCCGGTCTCGATTTCGCCGCGCTGAAGAAAACCGGCATCATCCGCGGCCCGCGCCAGCCGCTCTACTTCGACGAGGGCGCGCCCGCCGAGTTCGGCACGCCTTCCGGCAAGATCGAATTCTACTCGCCGCAACTCGAGAAAGCCGGCTTCGATCCCGTGCCGCGCTACACGCCGCCCGTAGCCGGGCCCGCCGGCTCGTTCCGCCTGCTCTTCGGCCGCGCGCCGATGCACTCCTTTAGCCGCACGCACACCAACCGTCTCCTCTCCGATCTCATGAGCGAGAATTGCGTGTGGCTCAACCGCACCACCGCCACGCGCCTCGGCCTCAAATCCGGCGACTACGTGCGGCTCCGCAATCAGGACGGCGTGCTCAGCAACCGTATCGCCGTCAAAGCCACACAGCGCATCCGTCCCGATTGCGTCTACATGGTCCACGGCTTCGGCCACACTTCGCGCGGCCTGCGCCATGCCTACGGCAAAGGCGCGAGCGATGCGCAACTCATCACCCGCTACAAAACCGATCCGCTCATGGGCGGCACCGCGATGAACCTCAACTTTGTCACCCTCGAACCCGCGCAGGCGGTCTAACCATGTCACGCTACATCATGGTCATCGACACCCGGCGCTGCGTCGGCTGCAACGACTGCGTCGTCGCCTGCCAGACGGAAAACAACGTTCCCACCGGCTACTGCCGCGACTGGATCACCGAGACGGTCCGCGGCGAATTCCCCACCGTGCAGCTCGAGATCCGCACCGAGCGCTGCAACCACTGCGCGAATCCGCCGTGCGTCTACTGCTGCCCCACGGGCGCGAGCCACATCCACGACCGCGGCGGCGTGGTGCTCGTCACCCACGAGAAATGCATCGGTTGCAAAGCCTGCCTCGCGGCCTGCCCCTACGACGCGCGCTTCATTCATCCCGACGGCTACGCCGACAAATGCACCTTCTGCATCCATCGCGTCGAAAAGGGTCAGGACCCCGCGTGTGTATCGGTTTGCCCGACCCACTGCATGCACTTCGGCGACGGCGACGACCCGCAAAGCAACGTGAGCAAGCTGCTCGCCTCCCGTCCGTTTCACACGCTCCTCCCCGAAGCCGGCACCAAGCCGCGCATCTATTACCTCACGTGAACCGCCGCCACCGCTCCCCGTCATGATCGAGTTCACCACCTCCCGTCACAATCACGGCATCGATCCCACGCTGCACCTCTGGGGCTGGGAGATTCCCGTCTATCTCTTCCTCGGCGGCCTTGTCGCCGGGCTGATGATGCTCTCCGGCTACCACATTCTCCGCGCGCAGTGGGATCGCGACCGCGCGCACGGCCACTACGTCACCGCGCCGATCCTGAGCCTCGTGCTCCTCAGCGCCGGCATGCTCACGCTCTTTCTCGACCTCGAGCACAAGCTCTACGTCTGGCGCCTCTACCTCACGTTCGAGATCGGCTCCCCGATGTCGTGGGGCTCGTGGATTCTGCTGCTCGTGTATCCCGCACTCATCGCGTCGGCGCTGCTCACGCTGCCCGATTCGCTCCCGCGCCTCATCCGCCTCGTGCCGCCGCTCGGTCAGCTCGCCAATGTCTTCGCCAACCGCCCCGGCCTCGTGCACCTCACCGGCTTCGCCAACCTCATCCTCGGCGCGATGCTCGGCGTCTACACCGGCGTGCTCCTCAGCGCCCTCGGCGCCCGCCCGCTCTGGAACAGTGCGCTCCTCGGGCCGCTCTTCCTTTTCTCCGGCCTCTCCACCGGCGCCGCCACGCTCCACCTGCTCGCGCACCTAGGGCCGCGTGCGAAGCGCGACGACGGCTCCTTCGGCGACGCCCTCACCTCCGCGCTCGTGCACTGGCTCCGCCCCCCCGAGGCGCACACCGACGGCGACCGCAAACTCGCGCAGGCCGACAACAGTTTTCTCACCATCGAGTTTGCCCTGCTCGCACTGTTTCTCGGCGGCCTGATGACGTCCACCGAAGCCCACCAAAACGGCGCGCGTCTTCTCCTCAACGGCCCGTGGGCTGCGTCGTTCTGGGTTTTTGTCGTCGGCTCCGGAATTCTGATACCGCTCTTCCTGCAGTTCCTCCAGGCGCAACGCCGCATCCAGGCCACCGTCGTCCCCGCGCTCCTCGTGATCTGCGGCGGCCTCGCCCTGCGCGTCATCCTCGTCGCGGCCGGCCAGGCCAGCCACTGGTCCATCGCGCTCCACTGATCTTCAACCCGCTCCACCATGTCCTCTCCCACTGCTGAAACTCCTCCCGCGGAGCAGCCGCACATGAATCCCTACTGGGCCGGTTTCGGCCTCGGGCTCGTGCTGCTCACCGCCTTCGTCGTGATGGGCCGCGGCCTCGGCGCCTCCGGGGCCTTCACCACCGCCGTCGCCACGTCCGTGCACGCCGTCGCGCCCGCGCACGCCACCGGCAACGCCTTCTACGCCGAATACCTCGGCGACGGCACGACGAGCCCGCTCAAAGACTGGCTCGTCTTTGAAGTGCTCGGCGTCTTCGTCGGCGGCTTTCTCTCCGGCGCGCTCGGCAACCGCCTGAAATTCTCCATCGAGAAAGGCCCGCGCATTTCGAATCCGTGGCGCCTCGTCTTCGCCGCCGGCGGCGGTGCGCTCATGGGCATCGGCGCCAAGCTCGCCCTCGGCTGCACCAGCGGTCAGGCGCTCAGCGGCGGCGCGCTCCTCAATCTCGGCAGCTGGGCATTCATGATGTGTGTCTTTGGCGGCGCCTACGCGCTCGCCTGGTTTTTCCGGAGGCAATGGCTATGAACTCTCCTCTCTTCAAATACGGTCTCTTCGGCGACGAATTTTCCCTCATCGTCGCCTTCGCCATCGGCATCGCGTTCGGATTTTTCCTCGAGCGCGCCGGCTTCGGCAAAGCCCGCGTGCTCGCCGCGCAGTTTTATTTCAAAGATCTGCGCGTGCTGAAGGTGATGTTCACGGCGATCATCACCGCGATGGTCGGCGTGTTCTTCCTCGCGCGTTTTGGCGCCCTCGATCTCTCGCTCGTGTATCTCACGCCCACGTTTCTCGCGCCGCAAATCGTCGGCGGCCTGCTCCTCGGCGTCGGCTTCGTGATCGGCGGCTATTGCCCCGGCACCTCGTGCGTCTCGGCCGCCACCGGCCGCATCGACGGCATCGTCTATCTTGTCGGCATGATCGCCGGTCTCGTCGGCTTCGCCGAAATTTATCCGTTCATCGCGCCCCTCGTGAAACTCACGCCCTTCGGTCAGGTGACCCTCGCGCAACAGTTCGACATTCCCTACGGCTTCCTCGTGTGCGCCGTGGTGCTCATGGCCATCGGCGCGTTTCTCGCCGCCGAGTGGGCCGAGGGCAAATTCGGCGGCAAAACTCCCGATGCCGATTCGCTCCTGCAACCCGCGCGCCCGTTCACGGCCGTCCGCAAAGCCGCCGCCGTTTTCGCGGGCCTTGGCATCATGGCCGCGTTTGCCGGCAGCCCGTATCGCAACGCCTTCGCCCGCGTCGATACGAAGCAACTCGCCCTCGATGCCGGCGCGGAAGCATCCCTCGTCGGCGCCGCCGATGTCGCCGAGCGCCTCGTCGAAGGTCGCAACGATTTTCTCCTCGTCGATGTGCGCGACGCTGCCGCGTTCGCCGTCTACCACCTTCCCGGTGCGCTCAACGTCCCGCTCGCCTCGCTCACCGGAAATTTCGCCGCGCGCAACGAGCGCATCATCTTCTACAGCGACAGCGAGCGGCACGCCGCGCAGGCGTGGCTCCTCCTCCGCTCGCTCGGCTTTCCCTCGGTGAGCCTGCTCGCGGGCGGTATCGAGGAATGGAAGCGCAGCGTGCTTTTCCCGACCGCGCCCGCCGCCACCGCCTCCGCGCAGGAGCAAACCGATTTCGCAAAACGCGCCGCCATCGCCAAATTTTTCGGCGGCACTCCGCAAGGTGCCGGCGGCGCCGCATCGACCGCGGCCCCGGCCTTGCCCAAGCTGACGCTGCCCACCCCGGCCGCCGCACCCGCCGGAGCGCCGGGCGTCGCGCCGAAAAAGAAAAAAGAAGGCTGCTGATTGCTCCGCCGCCCGTGAACGTGGAGAAATTCACATGGCCACCGCGCCCGCTCCACTTCCCGCTCCCGAGCCTGCCGGCCGCCTCCGCGCTTTTCGCCACGTAACCTCCGGCAGCATCGCCGTCGCGGCGTTCACGACTAGCGCGCTCTCCGGCCTCGCCCTGCTCGCTCCCTACGATGCGCAGGAGGGCGCCCGCTCAATCACCGCGTGGTTTCTCGCCGCGCCCGGCGTCGTTTTTTTGCGCAACGTCCACCATTGGACCGCGCAACTCTTCCTCGTCGCCGCCGCCCTCCATGGGTTCACGCTGCTGCGCACCGCCGCCGATCGCCGGCTCGCACCGGGCATTTGGCGTCGCGCCGTTTTCATCATCCCGGCGGCCGCCTTCCTGCTGCTCTCCGGCTTTCTCCTGCGCGGCGACGCGGAAGCCCGCGCCACCCAGCAGATCCTTGGTCGGCTCGCCGCCGATCTGCCGTTCATCGGCCCGGCCCTCGCCGCGTATTTGTTCGGCGGAGACCACACACTGCCACGCGTCCTCTTCCACCACGCCGTCACCGCCCCGCTGCTGGTCGGCCTCGTCGTCGCCGAATACGCGCGTCGCCGCCGCCCTCGGCCCATTGTCTTCGCCGTCGTCACCGCTCTCGCGGGAACCGTCGCGCTGTTTGTCTCGCCCGGCCTCCACGACGGACTCGCGGCCCACACCACCGGCCCGTGGTATCTGAGCGGACTCGAGTTCGCCTTGCGCGTCTGGCCTTCGACGCTCGCCGTCGTCGCGCTCCTCTCCGCCGCACTCGGCCTCGCGTGGGCGCTCCCGCGGCTACCCGCGCTCTGGGCCACGCCCACTCGCCGCCTTCTCGTCGTCGCGGTCGGCGGCTACGCGTTGCTGTGTGTGGTCGCCGGTTTTTGGGAACGCCGCCCGTCGCAGCCTGCGGGCCGCGGCGATCTTCGCGTGAGCTTCATCGCCGCCGCCCCGACGCTCGCCGCCGCGCGGTCCGCGACCCCACTCGCGCTCGTCCGCGGACGCCACGAGGGCTGCCTCGTCTGCCACGGCGATGTCACGGGTCTCGGCGATTTTCACCGCCCGGCGAGCATCGGTTGCGCGTCCTGCCATCTGGGATACACGGCCACACTCGACGCCGCGCGCGCCCACGCGGCGATGATCCGCGTCCCCGGCAATCTCGCCGATGCCCCGCGCACCTGCGGCACCGCCGGTTGCCACGCCGAGATCATCCCCCGCGTCGAGCGCTCGATCATGGCCACGTTTTCCGGCGTCATTGCCATCAATCGCCGCGTCTTCGGCGAACCCGTCGACCCCGCCGCTCCGCCGCCGCACGTCCGCGACCTCGGCCACAGCGCGTCCGACAGCCATGTGCGCCAGCTCTGCGCGTCCTGCCATCTTGGTCAGGAAAAAACCGACTGGGGCCCCATTGTCCAAGAGTCGCGCGGCGGCGGCTGCAATGCCTGCCACCTCGTTTACTCACCCGAGGCCAAACAGCAGCTCCTCCGCCACGAGGCCACGCCCGCCGCGCAGCGCAAAACCATCCCGACCGCCCATCCGTCGCTCACCGTCAATCCCGGCAACGATCACTGCTTCGGTTGCCACAGCCGCTCCTGTCGCATCTCGACGAACTACGAAGGCTGGCACGAGCTACACACTCCGCCTACGCCCGCCGAGCGCGTGGCCGCCCCGGCCGAGCCGCCGCGTTTCCGCGAACTCGACGACGGCCGGTTCTTCGTGCGCATGACGCCCGATGTCCACCAGACACGCGGCCTCGATTGTATCGACTGCCACACCTCCACCGAGGTCATGGGTGGCGGCACCGTCGTCCGCCACAAGAACGAGCAGGTCCAACTCCGCTGCCAAGATTGCCACGCCCGCCCGCTCGCCTCGCAACCACTCGCCCGTCTCGACGCCGAATCGCAAAAACTCCTCGGCCTCCGCCAATGGTCCGTCCCCGCCGAGCAGCGTTTCGGCACGACGCGCACCGGCGGGGCCTTGGTCAACGTGTTCGTCGCCGCCGACGGTTCCGGCCAGCTCCGCCGCAAGCGCAACGGCCAAGCCGCCGACCTCCGCGCCCCGCTTGGCGTCTGCACGGAAGGCGCCGGGCACGACCGTCTCTCGTGCGCCGCCTGCCACACGCCGTGGGCGCCGCGTTGCACCTCGTGTCACACGAAATTCGACCCCGCCGGCGAGGCCTACGATCACGTGCTGCAAGAGTCGATCCGCGGCGCGTGGACGGAATCGTCCGGCCCCTTCGAGACCGCACCGCCGACCCTCGGCATTCGCCTCGATCCGACCGATCCCGCGCGCCCGGCCGGCGTCGTCGATACCTTTGTCCCTGGCATGATCATGGAGCTGGACCGCAACCGCACCGGCGGCGGCGCGCCCGATCCCATCTTTCGCCGCCTCTACGGCCGAACGTTCGCGCACACGATCACCCGCGAAGCCCGCTCCTGCCAATCCTGCCACAACGACCCGATCGCCCTCGGCTACGGCCGCGGCGACCTGCGTTACACGATTTCCGGTGCCGCCGGCCACTGGCAGTTTACCCCCGCCCACGCTCCGTCGCCGCAAGACGGCCTACCGGCGGATGCCTGGATCGGTTTCCAACAACCCCGCGCCGGCATGGTCTCCACCCGCGACGATGTGCGCCCCTTCAACGTCGACGAGCAGCGCCGCATTTTGCGCGTGGGCGCCTGCCTCACGTGCCATGCCGGCGACCGCCCCCCGCTCCGCGACGCCGTGGCCGATTTCCCCGCCGTCCTAGCCCGCCGTTCGCCGGCCTGCGTCCTGCCGGCCTGGTAGGCGCCACCCGTATCGCGCACCGCGGATCGGCGCGTGGGCAACCGGTCCCGGGACGAAGCGCCTCGCTTGTTTGGCCCAAAGCTGACTCGGGCGGCTATCCCTTGGGAAAATTCACGATCAAACAATTCATTGTTTTAATGATTAATCCCCGAATAATAGATCAATCAAACATATCATATTATTTCATCCTGTGCCGTCGTTGCATTAGGTATTCTAACGGCAAATCCGCCTTTTTTTGCTACTATATTCAACGTCTCAGACCTTAATTTACTTTCATTCAAACTTTATTTTGATTGATCCAATCAGATGGTCGTTAAAGCCACATTCAAGGCCCACTGTGACGACGGCATCTGAGGTGAGCGCTCCGCCAATGTGACCCGGCGCCCACGCAAATCCCTCCACGGGCCGCTTACCGCAAGCTCATGAAACTATCCTACCCGAAACTGGGCTTCATTGCCCTCCTCGCCGCGCTCGCGTCTCCCCCGTCGACCCACGCCAACATCATCGAGGCCAACATGGTCAGCCTCGAAGTGAAACTGCGCGGCCAGCTCCTCGCCGAAAACACCGACTACGGCAGCGGCGCTGCCTTTGAGGGCAACCGCACCGACCTCCGCTTCGCCCGTTTCCGCCTCACCCTCACCGGCATGATGGACGAGACCTACGGCTTTCAGATCAACACTACCAGCATCACGAGCTCCACCAAGACCGGCTCCACGGGCTACGCGGTTTCCGGCCAGGACACCGACTCCAACGATGGCAACATCCGCCTCCACGACGGCTACTTCATCGCCAACTACTACGATTGGCTGAACTTCAAGATTGGTCTCACCAAGATCCCGCTCACCCGCGGCAATCTCGACGGCTGCTTCGATCCACTCACGATGGACCGCTCCGCCTTCATCTTCAGCGCCTACGGCACCGTGCCCGCCAAGACCAGCCGCGACATCGGCATCACCTCCTGGGGCAAACTCGCCGACAACCGCGTCGTCTACCAAGCCTCGGTCTTCCAAGGCCGCGAGGGCGTCACGCGCATGACCCACCCGTTCACCCTTGCCTCGGTCACCTCCAGCTCGACGCCGAACGAAAACTTCATGTATGTCGGCCGCGTCCACTACTCGTTCTTGGACAAGGAAGCCGCCTCCGGCTACGAGGGCTCCTACCTCGGCGAACTGAAGGTGCTCACCTTCGGCGTCGGCGCCGCCTACGAACCCGCCGCCGTCTTCAAAAACGTCACCGCCGCCGGCGCCGTCCTCGACAAAGAAACGGTCGACTACACCGCCTTCACCGCCGACGTGCTGTTCGAATACCCGACGCCCATGGGCAACTTCACCCTCACCTCGGCCTACCTGAAAAACCACTTCGACGACGCCTACAAAACCAACTTCAACCCCGGCGACCGTCTCGCTAATATCGCGGGCCTCAATGGCCAAAAAGAGGGCTGGTATGTCCGCACCGCCCAACTGCTCCCCTACACGATCGGCAAGAAGGGCAAACTCCAGCCGTTTGCCTACTACGAGAAATGGGACCTCGCCCAAATCGCCGGCGTCACCGAGCAGACGATCACCCAAAAAGCTCTCGGCTTCAACTGGTTCATCACGGGCAACAACAACGTCCGCTTCACTTTCGAATACCAACGCAACCAATTCGCCAAGCCCACGGCTTATCCCACCGGCGTCGTCACGTCTTCCATCGGCACGCACACCGCCAACACCAGTATCCGCGGCATGTTCCAAGTCGCCTTCTAACCCGCTCAGCTCACCTCCCTCACTCCCTCCTCAACCCATCCTCACCATGATCAAGAAACTCCTCCTCACGTTCGTGATTTTCGCCTGCGGCCTGGCTTTTGCCGGCGCCGCCGATGCCCCCAAAGCCGCCCCCGACACCTCCACCGCCAAGGTCACCGCCGTCACCGGCAACCTGGTCAAAATCGAAATTTCCGGCGAATTGGCCGCCTGGATGAAAAAGGGCGCCTACGTCCGCGCCGTGACTGCCGCCGGCGGCACCTTGGCCCTCCGTGGCGCCAAGATCACCGTGATCGAAGGCAACACCGTCACGGTGCAAACCGCGATGGCGAAGGACATGAAGGTCGGCGAAGCCTATTTGGTCAGCAAGGGTAAGCCCTCCGCGGGCTGTTAAGTCAGGGTCACTGGGTTCGACCGGCCCGCAGTCCGGTCGAA
>CALRZR010000221.1:0-13067 GCA_943372705.1 Opitutus sp. GAS368
CCGCGTAAACAGGGTGGCACTGAGGCCATAGGCGGAATCGTTGGCTGCGCGGACGGCTTCCGCCTCGTCGCGCACTGCGATGATCGAGGCCACCGGGCCAAACAACTCTTCGTCGTAGGCGGGCATGCCACGCGTCACGCCGCCGAGCACCGTGGGTGCATAGAAGAATCCGCGGCCGGGCATGGGGGCGCCGCCCAGCAAAAGGCGGGCGCCCCGGGCGACGCTGGCCGTTACCTGAGCGTGCAGTTGATCGCGGAGATCGGCGCGTGCGAGTGGGCCGATCTCGGTTTCCGGGAGAGCCGGGTCGCCCACTTTGCGGGCGGACATCCGCTCGACGAGGCGTCGTGAAAATTCGTCGAGGGCCGAACGCACGACGATGAAGCGCTTGGCGCAGACGCAGCTCTGGCCGGAGTTGAGCAAACGTGAGGCGGCGCCGACCTCCGCAGCGCGCTCAAGATCGGCATCCGCCAACACGATGAAGGCGTCGCTCCCGCCGAGTTCGAAGACGCCCGGTTTCAGTGCGGCTCCCGCGAGTGCGGCGACGGACCGGCCCGCGGTTGTGCTGCCCGTAAGTGTGACCGCGTGCACGCGTGGATCGGCGATGAGCGCCGGGACTGCGGTGGTATCGAACAGCAGCGACTGAAACACCCCCGGCGGCACGCCGGCCGCGGCAAACACGTCGTTGAGCGCCAGCGCACAGCCGGGCACGCACGGTGCGTGTTTCAGCAGGAGCGTGTTGCCGGCCAGCAGAGCGGGAGCCGCAGCGCGAAAGACCTGCCAGAAGGGGAAATTCCACGGCATGATTGCGAGGACGACGCCGAGCGGCTCGAAGGTCACGCGGGCGTTGGCCGACGCGCCGGCCGGGCGCTCGTCGACAAGAAAGCCCGGGCCGTGATCCGCGTAGTAGCGGCAGACGAGCGCACTTTTTTCGACTTCGGCACGGGCTTGCGCGATCGGTTTGCCCATCTCCGCAGTCGCGAGCGCGGCAAGTTCGTCGCGCCGTGCCAGGAGTTCGCCGGACAACGCGCGCAAATGCCGCGCCCGCGTTTTCGGTGGCAAGGTGCGCCACGCCGATTGCGCGTGAGCGGCGCGGGCGACTGCTTGGGTGCGCGCCCGGGCGCCGTGCGTCGGGTAGCTCGCGAGCCGGCGACCGGTGGTGGGATTGATGGAAACAAAACGCATGCGGTGAAGGTTGGCCCGACGGCCGGCGACACAAACGGAAATCGGCGAAGCGGCGGGACAGTCGGCCGAAATTTCACAGAGACCACTTGCGGCTCCAGGGCGGTTCGTGCGTGATGCGGTTTATGGCCCGAGGGGAAAATCGTCCGGTGACGGTGCACATGATTGCGGAACACGTCGGCGTTTCGCCGTCCGCCGTCTCTACCGTGCTCGCGAACCGTCACGAGGAGCGCCGACTCGCGTCCGCGACCGTGGAAAAAATCCGCCAGGCGGTGCGCGAGCTCGGTTATGTGCCAAACGTCGCGGCGCGCCGGCTGCGGGCCCATGATCCGGAGGTTCACCACATCGACCTCGGCATACTGACTTCGTTCGAGGCGCCGCTGTTCTTGGTGAGCCGGGTGATGCGGCAGGTGCAGCGCCTGGTCGATGCCCGCACGGGCCCGGGCCGGAAATTTTCGGTTTCGATCGATATGTTCCACGCGGGCCGGTTGCGGGAAATGCCGGGCTTGCTCAACGCCAGCCGTTTCAACGGTGTCGTCATCACGAACACCCTCCCGGACGACGATGCGTTCCTTGCGCAGACGACGCTGCCCTACGCCGTCGTGGTGCTCGGGCGCCGGCTGCCGAACTACACCTGTGTGTTGGATACTCCCGGCGAGAGCGGTCGGCGCGCGGCGGAGATTCTCCTCGGGCGCGGTGCCAAGGCCCCGGTCGTCCTGCGGCCGGCCTTGCTCACGCAAAGCACTTCGGAGCGCGCGGACGCGTTTTGTGCCGAGGTGCTGGCGAAAACCGGCCGCGAACCGGCGCGAATCACCGCGGCGGGCTTCATGCCGGCCAACGGCGCCGAAGCGCTCCGCGCGCATCTCGGCGCGAGCCGCGGCTGTGACGGGCTCTACGCCGTGACCGACGGACTCGCGCTGGGTGCCTATCAGGCGATCAAGGATGCCGGACGCCGCATCCCGAAGGACATCGCGGTCGTCGGTGTCGGGGATCATGAGCACGCCGATTTTTTCGATCCTCCGCTCACGTGTGTCGGCCCTTCGAACGACACCATCGTCGAGCAAGTCGTCACGCAGCTCTTTGGTCTGATGAATCGGCGGCGCGTGAAACCCGTGGAAATTTTTGTGCCGCCGTCGGTGGCGATGAGAGCCTCGGCGTAACGCCGCCGAAGCCGGCACCGCGAGATTTTTTGCAAATTTCGCGCTTGAGACTAAATCGATTTAGCTATTTGCAATTTTCCGCTCGGAAAACCCTCACCCCATGCAAACGCTCCCACTGTCCCTCCCTGCCTTGCTTCGGCTCCTGCGTCAGCCTGTGCTCCTCATCGCAGCCTTGGTTTCACTCGCATTGTTCTCGCCGGCTCACGCGGCGGAGACCGGCATTGTCACCGGCTCGGTCAACAACACCGGCACCGGCAATTTGCTCGAAGGCGCCAGGGTGGAAATTCCCGCGCTCCGTCTCGTTACCCTGGCGGACAACACCGGACGATACGTCCTCTCCGGCGTGCCGGCGGGCACGCACGAAGTCGTCGCCTCCTACCTCGGACTCGATGCCGCGCGTTCCTCCGTCGTGGTCGGGGCCGGCCAACGCGCCGTGCGCGATTTCGATCTCACCTCGGGAATCTACAAGCTGCAGGAATTTAAGGTCACCGGTGAGCGCGAAGGCAGCGCGGCGGCGATCACCGCGCAGCGCAATGCCGACAATGTGAAGAACATCGTGGCCATGGATTCGTTCGGCAATTTGCCCAACATGTCCGCGGGCGAACTCGCCATCCGCCTCCCGGGTGTCGCCGGCAACCTCGACGATGAGGGCAACGTCACCGGTCTCACCGTGCGCGGCATGGGCCCGACGCTCAACCGCGTGACGGTCGACGGCGGCCTGATTTCGAATGTCGGCGGCATGAACCGTCAGTTTCAGACCCACTCGTTGACGGGTGCGATGTTCGAGCAGCTCGAAGTCATCAAGGGTCACACGCCCGACAAGGGCGCCGATTCGCTTGGTGGCACGATCAATCTCAAGACCCGCTCGCCGCTCTCGATGAAGGAAAAACGCCGCGTGACTTACAGCGCTTCCGCGCGTTGGGCGCCGCCGTTCACCGAGCAAATTCCCCTGCGGGAAGCGCATCGCGCCCACCCGCTCGTGAACGTCGGCTATCAGGAAGTTTTCGGCGTGCTCGGCGGCGAACGGAATCTCGGCGTCGCGCTCAACGTGTTCTACAGCGAAAATGTCGCCGGTTATTTCCGCACGATCCGCGACTTCGAAAACACCACCAGCCAGCCCGCCTATTTGTGGGACTATCGCACCCAAGACGCATTCAACAACCGCAAGCAGGCGAGCGTGAATCTGAAGATGGACTACCGCTATTCACCGACGACGAAGTTCACCTTCAACACGATCTACAACGACGCCAACGAACCCTACAACCGCCTCTACGAGACGCGCGCGTTCACCAATCAGACTGCGCCGAATGCCACGACGTCCGGCGTGGTTCCCGGCTATACCAACCGCATCACGACTGTGCGGCCGGTGGCGGCGTCCGTGATCGACGTCACCGAGACGATGTTCAGCTTTTTCAACCGCACCCGGCAGTTCGACTTCGGTGGCGAGCACACGCTCGACAAGCTCGAGATCGATTACAACGCCGCCTACAGCCAGACGCACAACAACCTCGGCAGCGGCAAAGGCGGCACGTTGACCAACCGGGTGTCGGGCATCGGTTGGATTCTCGATCGCACGCAATCTGACCTCTACCCGCGCTTCACCCAGACCGCCGGCCCCGACATCACGAATCCGGCGAACTACCGCCCCAACGGTCAGCTCAATACCCGCAACAACGACCGCGATGTGGAGATCAGAAACATCCGCGCGAACGTCCGCTACACGTTGCCCACGAGCTTCACTCTTTTTGCCAAGACCGGCTTTGATTGGCGCGAGCAGATGGCGCGCGAGGTGAGCCGCACGCGCCGGTGGAACTATGCCGGCACGACGGCGTTGCCCGCCGATCCCTCGCTCCGCATGTGGGCCGAGCAGGAGTCTGGTTTTAAGATTCCGCAGTGGGAGACGGCTTCCTTCATCAAAGAAAACAACATCGTCGATCCGAGCCTCTGGCGCGAAGACCAGTATTTCGCCGCGTCGACCAACTATACCGGCACGCGTGCGGTGACCGAGACGGTGACGGCCGGTTACGGCATGGTGCAGGGCAAAGTCGGCCGCACGGGCCTGCTCACCGGTGTGCGCGTCGAGAAAACGGATACGGCAAGCTGGGGGTGGGTGCGCAACCGCATCGGCAGCACTGCCGCGCAGCAGACTGCCGATCCCCTCGGCTCCGCGACGCGTGACTACGCCAATACCCGGCGCGAGATCGAGGGGAGCTACACGAAGGCGTTTCCCAGTGCGCACCTCACCCACGACATCACGCCGAATCTCAAAGCCCGCCTCAGCTGGTCGACGAGTTTCGGTCGTCCGGCGATGACCAATCTCCTGCCCAACGAAACGGTCAACGAGACCAATCAGACGCTCACGATCAACAACCCCAGCCTCAAGCCCCAGACCGCGACCAATTGGGATGCGACGCTGGACTACTACTTTGAGCCCGTGGGCAATCTGTCGATCGGCTGGTTCCACAAGGAAATCAAAGACTACCTCGTGACGGGCCGGGAGGTTGGTGTCATCGCCAGCGGCGCATCCAACGGCTACAATGGCGAGTATGCCGGCTTTCGCACGCTCACCACACTGAATGCCGGCACGGCCTACGTGCAGGGCTGGGAGTTCAGCTATCAACAGCAGTTCACGTTTCTCCCTGGCTTGCTCAAAGGTCTGGGCTTCGGTGCCAACTACACCGTTCTGGATACGCACGGTCAGTTTGCCGGCACGACCAACCTCACGACCGGTCAGGTTGCCGGGTTCATCCCCAAGACCGGCAACGTCAATCTCTCCTGGCGCCACCGCGGTTTCAGTGCGCGCGTGCTCCTCAACTACACCGGCGATTACATCAACGCTTACACGGCGGCCTCGCTCGGCCGAAACCAATACCGCTTCAAGCGCACGATCGTGAATGCGGGCGTCTCCTATCAGTTTACTCCCCGGGTCGGCGTCTCGCTCGACGTTTCGAATCTCTTCAACGAGCCCGTCGCGTTTTACCGCGGCATCGCCGACCAGATGGAGCGCACCCTCATTACCGGCACCACGCTCAACTTCGGTATCACCGGCCGCTTCTAAAAAATGTTCGCATGAAAACACTCCGCTCCGCCGTTTCCGCCGTCGCATTCGCCGCCGCTGCGGTCGCCACGGCCACCCTCACCACGCCCGTGTCCGCCGCCGAACCCGACGTTCTCCCGCGCCTCGCGCACAATAATCCCGGCACGCTCGCCGACCTCGGCGTCGGCCTTTGGGCGTGGCCGCTCCCGATGGACTACAACGCCGACGGCCTCATGGACCTCGTCGTCGTCTGCACGGACAAACCTTACAACGGCACGTGGTATTTCGAGAACAGCGGCCAGGTCGATGCGCAGCTCAAGCTCCCGATTTTCAAGCCCGCCGTGCTCATCGGAAAATCCGCGCCGTCCGTCGGCATCTCCTACGTCACCGGCCAACCGATCATCACCGCCACCGCTTCGGTGCGGCCCGCCGGCAGCGAAATCTACAACTACCGCGGCAACGTGTTTCCCGATTTCCTCAAATCGCAGTTCACGAAACCCACGAAGATCACCGTGCCGGAGAAAATCCACACCGAGCCCGGCAACATCCGGCAAAACCAGTGGAAGTTCGTCGACTACGATGGCGACGGTGCGCTCGATGTGACGATCGGCATCGATTTTTGGGGCGACTTCGGCGCGCTCAACGGCGGCGACGGCGCGTTCAACGCGAAGGGCGAGTGGACGCGTGGCAAACTCCGCGGCTACGTCTATCTGCTCCGCAACACCGGCACGACCGCCCAACCCACTTACGCTCCCGCCGTGCGCCTCCAAGCCGGCGGTAAAGACATCGATCCCTTTGGCATGCCCTCACCGAGTTGGGGCGACTTCGATGGCGACGGTGATCTCGATCTTCTCTGCGGCGAATTTCGCGACAGCTTCACCTACTACGAAAACACCGGCACGCGCACCAAGCCCGTCTACGCCGCCGGTCGTGCGCTCATGCACGCCGGCGTCCCGCTGGTGATGGACCTCTGCATGATCACGCCCACCGCCGTCGACTTCGACGGCGACGGCGACCTCGATCTCGTCGTGGGTGATGAAGACGGCCGCGTGGCCTTAATCGAGCATACCGGGAAAACCGTCGGCGGCCTGCCGCAGTTTCTCGCGCCGCGCTACTTCCGCCAATTCGCCGCCGATGTGAAATTCGGCGCGCTTGCCACGCCCTACGCCATCGATTGGGACGGCGACGGCGACGAAGACCTGATCTCGGGCAACAGCGCCGGCTACATCGCGTTCATCGAAAATCTCGGTGGCTCGCCCGCGCGCTGGGCCGCCCCGCGCTACCTCAGTGCCGCCGGCCAACTCATCCGCGAACAAGCCGGCCCCAACGGCTCCATCCAGGGCCCCGCCGAGTCGAAGTGGGGCTACTCGATTCTTAGCGTCGCCGATTGGGATGGCGACGGCCTCCCCGACATCATGACCAACGGCATCTGGGGGAAAATTGTTTGGTATAGAAATATCGGCACGCGCACCGCCCCGCGCCTCGCCGCCGCCCAGCCCGTCGAACTCGCCCTCCCCGCGGGCGCGATCAATCCCGCGCCGCCCTGGAATTGGTGGAAGCCCGCCGGCCGCGAACTCGTCACCCAGTGGCGCACCACGCCGCAGATGGTCGATTGGAACGGCGACGGCCTCATGGACCTCGTCGTGTCCGATCCCGACGGCTACCTCGCGCTCCACGAGCGCCAACGCGCTGCCAATGGCACGCTCACGCTCTCGCCCGCGCGACGCGTTTTCTGGAGCGAAGGCGCGAGCATTTTTAACAGCAACGGTCTCCCGCAAAACAAAGAGTCCGGCCTGCTCCGCCTTAACAACGGCGAGTTCGGCCGCGGCGGCCGACGCACGTTCTGCATCGCGGATTGGGACGGCGACGGAAAGCCCGACATCCTCCTCAACAGCGCGCCTAACGTGAATTTCTTCCGCAACCTCGGTAAAAATGCCGCCGGCCAGTGGGCCTTCCGCGACGAGGGCCCGGTGAGCACGCACGTCCTCGCGGGCCACGCGACGAAGCCGACCTACTTCGCCACTACGCGCGAACTCCTCATCGGTGCAGAGGACGGGTTTTTCTACCGCCTTAAACAAAAATAAACGACGATCTTATGAAACGACTCTATGTCGCCGCCCTGTTGTCGCCGCTGCTCTCCGTCCAAAGCGCGCAGCCGGGTAGTCCGAGCGAGCCGGTGCGCTTGGTGAACGCCGGAATTGATCTGCAGGTCCACGATGGACGCCTGCGCCCGGCGATTGGCGTGGAGAACATCCAGGTCATGCGGGCCAATCGCACTCACCCGGATTTGGCCGACGGTTTGGGTTGGACCTATAGCCATGCGCCGTCGCTCGCCTATTGGAATGGCCGGTTCTTTTTGCAGTATCTCAGCAATCCATATGGCGAGCACCACGCCCCGGGCCAGACGCTCGTCGTCACCTCCCGGGACGGACGCAACTGGGATAAGCCCCAGCCGGTTTTCCCGATCTACTACCTGAAGCCAGGCCCCATCTCCGGAAACGAATCGGGCATGGCGATGATGCATCAACGCATGGGTTTCTACGTCGCCCCCAACGGAAGATTGCTCGTGCTGGGGCACTACGGACTGGCGCCGGATCCAATGGGGGAGAAGGGGATCGGGCGGGTGGTGCGGGAGGCTCTGGCGGACGGGACCTATGGCCCCATCTATTTCATCCGCTACAACTCCCTCGCCGGAGCGAATGAAAAAAACACGACCCGGTTCCCCTTCTATCTTCGCGCGCCGGACGAAGGGTTTGTTGCAGCCTGCGAGGCGCTACTCGCCGACAAATTGAAGACCATGCAGTGGCGCGAGGAGGATCGTAGCGAGGATGGTTTCTACACCGCCCCCGGCCCGAGCTCGAAGGCCTTGTCCGCGTCGCACCCAATCCTGCAGGCCCCGGCCGTGTTTCACCGCAAAGACGGGATGGCCGTCGTGCTCTGGAAATCTTCGTGGGCGGCGCTCTCGGCGGACGAGGGCAAGACCTGGAGCACGCCGGTGGAGCTGCCGACGGTGGTGACGGGCACGGCCAAAACTTGGGCCCAGCGCACCGACGACGGCCGCTACGCGATGGTCTACAACCCGGCGAAGATCGGTCGTTGGCCACTCGCGGTCGCGACCAGCGATGAAGGCGTGGTTTTCGATAACCTGCTCCTCGTCAATGGGGAGGTGCCGCCGCGGCGCTTCTTCGGCCGGGCGAAGGATTTTGGGCTGCAATACACCCGCGGTATTTCCGAGGGGAATGGCAATCCTCCGGGGAGCGATCTGTGGGTCACCTACAGCAGCAACAAAGAAGACATCTGGATCAGCCGTATCCCGGTCCCGGTCCGTTCCGCAGTCGTGGGACCGGTGGTCGATTCGTTCGATAAACTGGACGCGGGCGGCACCATCCCCGAGTGGAACGTTTACCGCCCTCGCTGGGCAAACGTGAGCATCGCGGAGTTCCCTTCGGCCGCGAACAAGAGCCTGCTGCTCGAGGACCGGGATCCCTATGACCACGCCAAGGCGGTGCGGGTATTCGCCGAGGCGACATCGGTTCGCATTGGATTCCGCGTATTCGCCCGGCAGGTGGATGCGGGGCGCATGGAGATTGAGGTGCTCGACGGAGCCGGACGCCGTCCGGTGCGCATCGCACTGGGCGAAGATGGTCGGGTGCGTGCGAGCGACGGTGCAGGTCAAGTAGACGCCGGGCCTTTACTCGCCGGACGTTGGTATCAGGCCGAACTTTTGATCGATGCGGCCACGGGGCGATATGATCTGGCGTGGGATGGCCGGGTCATCGTGCGTCAGGCGGCCTTCGCCGAAGCGGCGACCACCGTGGAGCGACTCTCCTTCTGCACGGGTGCTTTCCGCACGGAGCCTACGCGGCAGACCAACCGTTATGGCGTGCTCGCGGACGTCGAGAAACCCGACACCGCAGTCACTCCGGCGGCCTACTACCTCGACGACGTAGCGATAAGATAACTCCGGCGAACGCGGCGGCGGACATCGTTTCCCGCGTCGTTGCTGAAAAATCCCAAACCCTGAACCAACCCAAACCTAAGAAAACATGATCTCATCGATGACCTCCTGCCGACCCCCTTTCGGTAATCCCAGACTCGGCTGCGCTGCAATCTCGGCGGGCTCCCTCCCGCGCGTGGCGTGGATTGTTTTCCGGCACAGCGTCTTCTTCTGCGCCAGCTTGGTGCTGAGTTTTGCGCTCCAAGCGCAGACCGGTGGAACCGGCACGATCAGCGGCACGGTGCGAAACGAGGGCACGGGCGATTTTCTCGACGGTGCGGAGGTGCGGATCGTCGGCACCGAGCGGGTGATCACGACGCAACGCGACGGTAGCTTCGCTTTTACCGGAGTGCCGGCCGGTCGCCAACAGCTCCGCGCATTTTACACGGGATTGGATGTGCAGGAGACGGCCGTGGTCGTGACGGCGGGCCAAACCGCGGTGGTGCCGCTGGCGTTGAACGCCGCTATCTACAAACTCGAAACCTTCACGGTGGCTGGGCAGCGCGAGGGCAACGCCGCGGCGATCACGCGGCAGCGCATCGCCGAGAATATCAAGAGTGTCGTCTCCATGGATGCCTACGGCAACGTGGCCGACGGCAACATCGGAAATTTTCTGCAGAATCTCACCGGTGTCGCGGTGAACAAAGAGGCGGGCGATATCGTCGGCATCGGCCTGCGCGGCGCACCGCCGGAACTCAACTCCGTCACGCTGGACGGCACCCGCACGGCGGGGGCGACTACCGGATTTTCGCCCCAGGGCGACCGCGCACCGCTCATCGACCAGGTGCCATCCGAGTTAATCAAGGAAATCGAGATCACCAAAGGTAATACCCCGGACCAATCGGCGGATTCCTTGGGTGGAACCGTCAATCTCGTCACCAAGTCCGCCTTTGATTTCAAGCAGCGCGTCATCACCTACCGGCTGGGCGTCAATTTGAACACTTACCGGGATGGAAACTTCGTGCGAGGCGACCACGGTTGGGTGGATTTGGGCAAATATGGCCCGACGGCGGCCCTGACTTATCTGGATACTTTTGGGGCCGATCGGAAATGGGGCGTCGCCCTCTCAGGTTCCTTTTCTCAGACCATCAACACCCGTGACCGGGTGCAGATGACCCGGCCCAACGTTGACAATTTGGTCTCCACCCGTGCCCGCCAACTCAACGACATCGACACGCGCGTTCGCGCCGGTATTTCGGGTAAGTTGGAATATCGGCTCGATGATACTTTGCGCGTCGGGCTCAGCGCCTCGTTTAACTATTACACATTCGGCGGCGACCGTTCGGATTGGGACATCACGTCCGCTAACGGAGTGGCAGATTATAGCCGGGTCAGTCGCGCGGCCATCGTGGCCGGCAGCACGCCGCGTAATTCCGCCAATGCCGCCGCAGGTATCGCTCCGGGGTTCACCGACACCTACAACGAATTGCTGCATGCCACGATTCGCAACCGCTCAAGCAGCGGGAAAAAGCTATCCCAACAATCCAAGTTCGGCCTGGAGGCCCAGAAAAAGTGGAACGATACACTTTTGGTTACGCAGGCTTCCTACAATCCTTCGAACTCCCGTCAAAAGAGCTACCTCTTCGAAGCACGGCGGACCGGCGGAGTGGGCATCGGTATCGACACGTCAAACGACCCGACACGTCCGGTCTACACGCAGACCTATGGTGCCACGATTGGGCCCGGCAGTGATTTCAATAATTATTCCGGTAGCAATACACGGCGGATACTAACCGATGATTACACGTTTGAGGACATCACCAACGCACGGGCTGATCTCCAGCATAAGTTCAGCCGTTTGGCGTTTCCTGTCACCTTCAAGACGGGCGTCGATTATCGTCGCCAGTATCGTTGGTATACCGTGTATGGGCCCAATTGGAATCTCGTGGGTGCAGACGGCGTGGCAGGGTTAAATCCTGCGACGGGTCGGAACGACGATAACATCGGTTCGTTTGTTAATCCAAACTACCGCTACAGCCTTTTCAATAATTCGATGATGCAGAGAGATCATCTCGACTACCGAATCGCCGAAGATCTGTTTTATAGTAATCCCAGTTACTGGGTCCCAAGCAGTGCAACGACACTGGTCCGTGGGGTAGCACGCCGCATCACCGAGGGTGTGAGTTCCAGCTATGCGCAAGCCAAGTTCACCTTAGGCAAGCTCAACGTGCTCGGTGGTGCCCGCTTCGAGCACACCGATGTCAAAGGCGCGGGCTCCCTGTCGGATCCCCAGGCTGCTACCCAAACCACCACAACGGTCGCCAGCTCCTATCAGGCGTGGTATCCCAGCATTCACCTGAAATATAATCTGTCGTCTGATTTCCTGCTACGGGCCAGCTATTCCACGAGCGGCGCCCGACCCGCGATCAGCGCCCTCGTGCCCGATACCTCGGTTTCGTATAACACGGATGGACGCGGTCTCGGCCGCGTGACCAGAAACAATCCCGGTTTGAAACCGCAGAATGCCCAGACCTATGATTTTTCTGCCGAATATTACATCGAGCCTGCGGGCGTCGTTTCGGCCGGTGTGTTCCGCAAGGACATCACCGATTTCCTCTACCGGGCCACTTCGATTATCGGTGATGGCAGTAACAATGGTTTCGACGGCCGGTATGAAGGCTTTGAATTGACCTCGACGGGCAACCTCGGGTCCGCGCTGGTGGAGGGGGTTGAACTGAATTACAGTCAGCAACTGCGCTGGCTACCCAAGCCGTTCGATGGCTTGTCGGTCTTTGCAAATTACACCCGTTTGCGCACGGAAGGCTCCTATGCGGAGGGTGTGGCCGAACTCGCGGATTTTGTGCCTACCACCTATAACATCGGTGGAAACTTCAGTTACCGGAATTTCCAAGCGCGAGCCACTTATCATTTCAAGAGCGGCTATCTGGATACCTATAACGCCAATCCAGGCTCACAAAGCCGGGTCACGGACGATCCCACCGTGGATCTTAACCTCCAGTATAGGGTGCGTCCCTCGCTCACCGTCTTCATCGACTTTATCAATGTGTTCAACAAGTCACCTGACTGGGTCAGCGTCTCTCCGCGACACATCACCATGAGCGAACTTTACGGCGCTCGACTCAATGTGGGCGTGAGCGGGCGCTACTAGCCAAGCGCGTTGATGTCCGCCGCACCTTGGAAATCTCTTAAATCCCATCTCTCCATGAAACGTTGCCTCCTCCTGTTGCTCTCCTTCGTCAGCGCAAGCGCACTGCACGCCGCCGCCACCGGCACAATCACCGGCCGCATCTCCAACGCCGCCACCGGCGCCTACCTCGAGGGCGCCGAAATCTCCGTGCCGGGCGCCGCGGCCGTCACTTTGTCGGCCCGCGACGGCGCTTTCGTGCTCACGTTACCGACGGGCTCACATTCCGTGCGGGTTTTCTACACCGGACTCGACGTCGCGTCGCAGACCGTCGTCGTCGCTGCCGGGCGCGCCACGGAACTCAACGTTCCCTTGGGTGCGGGCACGACCGTGCTTATGGACGCATTGACGGTGGCCGGGCAACGCGAGGGCAATGCCGCCGCCCTCACGCGGCAGCGCACCGCCGAGAATATCAAGAACGTGGTCTCCATGGATGCCTACGGCAACGTGGCCGACGGAAACATCGGGAACTTCCTGCAGAATCTCACCGGTGTCGCGGTGAACAAAGAGGCGGGCGATATCGTCGGCATCGGCCTGCGCGGCGCGCCG
>CALRZR010000222.1:0-13060 GCA_943372705.1 Opitutus sp. GAS368
CCCGCAGATGATGGCGCTCGGCGGAGGTGCGGATGTCCTGGTCGCTACTCCCGGCCGCCTGCTCGATCTGATCGCGCACAATGCGGTCTCGCTGGAAACGGTTTCGGTGCTCGTCCTGGATGAAGCCGATCGGCTCTTTGCGCTCGGCTTTGCGGATGAGCTCAACCGCGTGCTGGCGCTGCTCCCGGCCCGTCGGCAGACGCTGTTTTTCTCGGCCACTTTTCCTCCGGCCGTGTGGACGCTCGCCGAAAGCTTGCTGCGGAATCCGACCCGTATCGAATTGCCGGCGACCGGGGAAGACTCGCCCGATATCGTGCAGCGGGCGATCGAAGTCGATGCGCCGCAGCGAACCCAATTGCTGCGCAACCTGATTGAGTTTCACGGCTGGACGCGGGTGCTGGTTTTTGTCGCGACAAAATATGCGACGGAGCATGTCGCGGAAAAGCTGCGACGGGCGGGAATCGATGCGGCGGCGTTTCACGGCGAACTCAGCCAAGGTGCACGGATGACGGCGTTGGCGAATTTCAAGGCTTCGCGGGTGCGGGTGTTGGTCGCAACCGATGTGGCCGCCCGCGGACTGGACATTGTGCAACTGCCGGTGGTGGTGAACTACGATCTGCCCCGCTCGCCGGCGGACTACCCTCATCGCATCGGGCGAACGGGGCGGGCCGGCGAGACCGGTTTGGCGGTGAGTTTCGTGAGCGCCGAAACCGACGCGCATTTTCGGCTCATCGAGAAAAGGAACCGGCTGCACATCGAACGAGAGCAAATCGCGGGATTTGAGCCGTTACAAACCGCAGTGGCGGCGCCGCCGTCAACCGGGGGCGTGAAGGGCAAGCGCAAGAGTAAGAAGGACCGACTGCGCGAAGCGGCCGGCGGGGCGGCGACACTGCCTGCGCAGACGGGCGCTCAGGCGGCGGCTGCCGGCGAGCACTTTCCTTTTGCGGAACGCCAGACACAGGGGAAGCGTTGGGGCGGACGTGATGTCGTTCGGCGGTATTAGGCGAACGCAGCCCGCCAGCGCGCGCCCGAAGGCGCCCTGTTTTCTTGGAACGCCGTGACTTGTTCGCGGGGGAGGTGTCGGTGTCCACGATGTTTCGATACCGTCCAATGCCGGAGATTTTTTTTGCCATGCCCGGCCTTCAGGCTACACGGTTCTGCATGAAGGCATGTCGCGGCTCCCGGTGGCTGGGCTGGGCCGCGCTACTCCTGGTCAGCGCGGTCTGCGCTTCATTGCGTGCGCAGTCGGATGGTTCGCTGAGATGGGCATTTTCAACGGGCAATACCGGAGTGGCCCAAGTGGCGTCGTCGGCTGCCGTGGGCCCCGATGGGACGATCTACGTGGGCGTGGAACTCAATACCCAGCCGGGGCGCGGACGGGTTTTTGCGCTCAATCCCGACGCATCGGTGAAGTGGCAGTTTGATGCTCCGGAATGGGTGGATTCCTCGCCGGCAGTGAGTGTCGACGGGACGATCTACTTCGGGTGCTGGAATGGGAAACTCTACGCGCTGAATGCAGCGACCGGCGCAAAAAAATGGGAGTTTTCCGCCGGAACCTACATTCTCAGTTCACCGGCGATCGGGCCGGACGGCACGGTCTATTTTGGCGGAGGCGATTCCGCGCTGCATGCGGTGTCGCCCTCCGGTGTGGCGAAATGGAGCTACACGACAGGCAGCCTGTTCGTCGAATCTTCGCCGGCGATTGCGGCCGATGGCACCGTCTACTTTGGCGCGAACGACCGCTATATCTACGCACTTGACTCGTCGGGGGCGTTGAAATGGCGGGTGGCGACCGAAGGTCAGGTATCGTCCTCGCCGGCCATCGGTGTCGATGGGACCGTGTATATCGGCTCGCTCGACAACCGGCTCTACGCGATCAGTCCAACTGGCGTGGTCTTGTGGACGTTTCGCACGGGTGGCCAAATACTGGCGTCGCCGGTATTGGGGGCCGACGGCACGATCTACATTGGCAGCGAAGACAGTAATTTTTACGCGGTGCAGCCGGATGGTTCGTTGCGGTGGAGTGTGCCGGTGGGCGGACCGATTCTGTCCAGTGCGGCCGTGCGCGGCGACGGCACGATCATTTTCGGGTCATACGATACGCGCATTCGCGCGCTCTTTCCTGACACGGGCCTCACGAAGTGGGCCTACAAGACCGGTGACCCGGTTGAGTCCGCGCCGGTGATCGCCGCTGATGGAACCATCTACATCGGTTCGCTCGACGGGAAACTGTATTCGTTCAACGGTTCGGGCGCGTCGGCCTCGAATTACTCGCGTTGGCCGATGTTTCGCAAGGACTCGATCCACAGCGGACGAGCCGCAGAACTCGGTGACGGTGGTAGGCTGGTCAATATCGCGACACGTGCGCAGGCGGGAAACGGCGCGCCGTTGATTGTCGGACTCGTGACGAAGGGCTCATCGGCGAAAAAATACATGATTCGGGCGGTGGGGCCCACGCTCTCCCAGCTGGGCTTGGCGAGTCCGCTGGGCGATCCCTCGCTTGAGGTTAAACCGCTCGGATCGGAGGCGGTGTTGATGACAAACGACAATTGGGGGAGCGACGGCAATGGTGCGGAAATAGCCGCGACAGCCGCCTCGGTCGGGGCGTTTGCCTTGCCGAACGGGAGCAAAGACGCGGTCGTGTTGGGCAATCTGGCGGGTGGATTGTATACGGCGTCGGTCGGAACGATGCCCGGCGATTCGGGAGTCGCGCTAATCGAAGCGTATGATACCGCGGCCAACGCTCCCGGGGCGCGCCTCGTCAACCTGTCGACGCGGGCGCGCGTCGGGACCGGTGACGGTATTTTAATTCCGGGGTTGGTCGTAGGCGGCACCGATCCGCTCCGAGTGCTCGTAAGGGTGGTCGGCCCGGGATTGACGGCATTTGGCGTCGAGGGGGCATTGGCGCAGCCCACCATGTCGGTTTTCGCGGGCTCGTCGCAGTCTCCTATGCTCACGAATTCAGGATGGTCCAGTGGGCCGTTCAAAGGCGATATTGCCGGCGCGGCCACCATGGTCGGCGCGTTTCCCCTCAAGGATGGCAGCGCTGATTGCGCTGCGATCATGACGCTCTCCGGAGGTTCCTACACGATCCAAGTTTCTGGCCTGACCGGCACGACCGGAGAGGCGTTGGTGGAAGTTTACGTGCTGCCCTGAGGGACGTGGTTGGAGCCCAAATCAGATGTCGGCGGCGACGTGCTCTGCGCGGAGATTGCGCCACCGGTCCAGCACGCGTTGGCGGATATGGTCGGGCGACAAGCCGTAAGCCGCGCGGAGGATTTCTACGCTGCTACCGTGTTCGACAAACTTGTCGGGCCAACCGATGCGCTCGACCGCGACAGTGCAGTTGGCCTCTTGCAGGGCCTCGAGCACGGCGCTGCCGAATCCGCCGGTGACAACGTGATCCTCCATTGTCACGAGCAACGGAATGCAGGCGGCGTGGCTGAGCAGGAGGGCACGGTCGAGCGGTTTGACGAAGCGGGCGTTCACGACGCCGACGGAAATGTTTTCCTCGGAGGAAATCCGTTCCGCTAATTTCAGGGCGTCGGCCACCATGCTGCCGAGGGCCCAAATCATGATATTGGAACCTTCGCGCAAGACCTCGGCTTGGCCGACGGGCAGGGCCGCAGGCTGTGGTTTGATGGGAACACCAGTTCCAGCGCCGCGGGGGTAACGGATAAAACCGGGGCCCGGCAGGTGCAGGCTCGTGTGGAGCATGTCGACGAGTTCGTCTTCGTCCTTGGGCTGCATGATCGTGGCGTTGGGCACGCAGCGGAGATACGACAAATCGAAGAGACCGTGGTGCGTCGGACCGTCGTTCGGCGAGAGGCCGGCGCGGTCCATACAGAACGTGACGGGAAGATTCTGCAGGGCGACGTCGTGGATAATTTGGTCGTAGGCGCGCTGGAGAAACGTCGAGTAGATGGCGCACACCGGGCGAAAGCCCTTGGTGGCGAGGCCCGCGGCAAACAGCACGGCGTGTTCTTCGGCGATGCCGACGTCGAAGAACTGGCGCGGCACGGCAGTCGCGAGGTGGGAGAGGCCGGTGCCGCTGGGCATGGCGCCGGTGATACCGACGACGTTGGCGTCCGCCCGGGCGAATTTCGCGAGCGCCAGGCCAAACACGTCCTGATAGTTGGGCGGGGTGCCAGGGGCGGTTTTCTTGCTTTCGCCAGTAGACGGATCGAAGGGAGATGCACCGTGGAATTTCTCCGGATGCTCGATAGCAGCCTCGAGGCCTTTGCCCTTTTTCGTGAGCACATGGATGAGCACGGGCACGTCGCAGTGTTTTGCGAATTCCAGATTTTTCTGGAGGGCGTTGAAGTCGTGTCCGTCGACCGGGCCGAGGTAACGCAGTCCAAATTTTTCGAAGAGAGAGGACTCCACGAAGAAGTCTTTCGTCTCGCGCTTCCATTTCATGTAGACGCGATTCATCTCCACGCCGACCGGGAAACTGGTGAAAAAGGCCTCCACGTCGTGGTGGAGTTTATTGTAGGTCGGATTGGTGCTGATCCGGTTCAGGTATTGCGAGATCGCGCCGACGTTCTTGGCGATCGACCATTCGTTGTCGTTCAGAATGACAATCAGTCGCTTCGTGGAGGAAACGACGTTGTTCAATGCCTCTAGCGTGATACCGCAGGTAAACGCGGCGTCGCCGCAGAGGGCGATCACGTGCTCGGGGGAGCCGCGTAGGTCGCGCGCAGTCGCCATACCGAGGGCGGCGGACAGGGCGGTGCCGGCGTGACCGGCGCCGAACGAATCATGCGGACTCTCACTGCGGTAAAGAAAACCGCTCGCACCGCCGGTCTGGCGGAGCTTGCGGAAGAAATCGCCGCCGCGGTTGGTGAGCAGCTTGTGGACGTAGCCTTGGTGGGCGACGTCGAAGACGAATTGGTCGTCGGGCGTCGTGAACACGCGATGGAGCGCGATGGTCAATTCGACAACGCCCAGATTAGGGCCGATGTGGCCGCCGTTCTTGGCGGTGACGGCAATGAGCTCGTCGCGAATTTCCTGGGCGAGCTGCGGAAGCTGGGCGGCCGGAAGGGCTTTGACGTCGGCAGGGCCGCGAATGGCGTCGAGCAGGCGAGGGGAGGGAGTGGGAACGGTGGCGGGCATCTTAGTCTTCTCGCGTGGTCTCGAATTTTTCGAAGGCGACTTTACCGTCCTTCTGTTTCTTGAGTTGCTCGATCTTGAGTTCGGCATCCTTCAGGCGTGTCTCGCACACCTTGAGCATTTTGTTGCCCTCCTCGAATTTGGCGAGCAACTCGGCCAACGGCACGTCGCCCGACTCCATCGATTCGACGATGGACTCGAGTTTGCCGAGGGCGGTCTCGAAGGAGAGTTTGGTTTCTTTGGCTTCCACCCGGGGGAACATGGGAGGGAGGGCGGGCATTTCAAACAATCTTTGGGCTGGCGGCGGCGACGGTTTAGCATGGATTGGTCGATATGCTGTTGGTTCCCTCGATCACCGCCGTGCTGATGGTGTTGCGTCTCGCCGGCGAACTCGCGTTGTCCGCCCTCAATCGCGCCGAAGTTCGCCGCCACGCGGATGCGCCGCCGGCGGCGGCGGCCGCAATCATGGATTTGGAGACCTACAAGAAATCTGTCGCCTACACGCTGGCGAAATCGCGGTTTGGTGCGGTGGCGGGGGTGTTTGACGCGCTGGTGACCGCGGGCGTGCTGTTTGGCGGCTTGCTGCCACCGTTGTTTGGCTGGGTGACGGGCTGGGGAGCGGCGGATGCCGTCTGGAGTCACGCCGTCTTTGTGTTGCTGGCGATGGTCGTGCTCTCGTTGCCGTCGATTCCCTTCGAGTGGTGGGAGCAGTTCCGATTGGAGGAGAAATTTGGTTTCAACAAAAGCTCCCTCGGACTGTGGATCACCGACAAGGTGAAGGGGACGGTGCTGACGTTTGCGATCGGGTTTCCCCTGCTGTGGGCATTGCTTTCACTGGTGAAGTGGACTGGTCCCTCCTGGTGGCTGTGGGCCTTTGTCTTGGTATTCGGGTTTCAACTGCTGATGTTGGTGCTCTACCCGAAACTCATTCTGCCGCTCTTCAACAAGCTCACGCCGCTGCCCGAGGGCGACCTGCGTGCCCGGTTGCTCGCGCTGGGTGATCGGACGGGATTCAAGGCGTCGACGATCGAGGTGATCGACGGTTCGAAACGCTCCGGGCACTCGAACGCCTACTTCACGGGTTTCGGGCGTTTTCGACGCATCGTGCTTTTTGATACGCTGATCGCGCAGCTCACGCCGGAGGAGTTGGAGGCCGTCTTGGCGCACGAAATCGGGCACTATCGCCGAGGGCACATTCCCAAGATGATCGCGATGTCGGCGGCGATGATGCTCGGGGGATTTGCGGTGATTGCCTGGCTCTCCCGCAGTCCGTGGTTTAACCAATCGTTTGGGTTTCCTGCGAATGAGCTGGCGCCGTCGTTTCTGCTGTTTGGGTTGTTGAGCGGGTTGGTGACGTTTTGGTTTTCGCCGCTGATGAATGTGCTTTCGCGCAAGCATGAATATGAGGCGGATGCCTTTGCCCGCGAAGCGGTCGGTGGGCCGGCGGCGATGGTCGGCGCGTTGCGAAAACTCGCGCAGAAAAATCTCAGCAACCTCACGCCGCATCCGTGGTTCAGCGCGTTTCACTATTCGCATCCGACGCTCGTGGAGCGGGAAGCGGCGTTGGCGGGCCGATGAGTTTCCGGGGTGCAATCGGGCTGGTGCTGGCGCTGCTGTTCGTTGCAGCGCGCGCCGAGACTCTGACGATCGCGACCTACAATATTGAAAACTACGGTGCTTCCAACCGGATGACCGAAGCGGGCTACCGGAAGGACTATCCCAAGCCCGAACCCGAAAAAAAGGCGTTGCGGGCGGTGCTCGGGGCCATGAATGCCGACATTGTGGTTCTACAGGAAATGGGGCCTCGGCCATATCTCGACGAACTGCAGCGGGATTTAAAGAACGAGGGCCTCGACTACCCGCATGTGGCGCTGGCGACCGCGGCGGATGCGGACCGCCACGTGGCCATTTTGTCGCGGCGGGCACTCCTGAATGTGGTCACGCATACCGACTTGGAGTTCTCGTATTTCGGCGCGAAGGAGTCTGTGAAACGAGGTCTGCTGGAGGCGACCGTGGCGTCCACAGCGGGTGACGTGACGATTTTTGCCGTCCATCTGAAGAGTCGATTCACGGAGCGGCCGGACGATGCGCTTTCGGCGATCCGCCGGACGGGTGAGGCGACTGCGATTCGCGACCGCGTGCTGAAGCGATTTCCGCGGCCGGCGGCGGCGAATTTTGTGATACTGGGCGATTGCAATGATGGGAAGGCGGGCAAGGCGCTGGAGCGGCTACGCAGTCGCGGCAAAACGATGGTGTCGGAGTTGCTCCCCGCGGTGGACACGCGGGGGGAATCGTGGACCCACGCTTTTCGCAAGGACGACACCTACACGCGCGTGGATCACATTTTGGTTTCGCCGGGCTTGAGTCCGGCGGTGCGGGGTGGCGCGGCCCGGATCATCGATGCCGACGGGGTGCGGGCGGCGAGCGACCACCGGCCCGTTATGGCGACGTTTGAGTTTTCGGACAAAAAATAAGGCAGGTCTCGCGACCTGCCTGAAAACGTTCGCTCGGATTCAAGCGTGCGTCGTTATTTCGCCGTCACGGTGACGGGGACGTTCACTTCGCCTGATCCGAAGCCTTTGAGGAAGAGGTTGCCGTTGCCGGGTTTTCCGCCCTCGACGGTGACGGTAACGCTGGTTTGGCCCTGCGGAATGATAACCTCGGGCATAATCACGCTCTCGGGCACATCGGTCGCGATGTCGAGGAGGGTGCCGCCGGGAGGCGCGAAATTGGGAATGGAAAACGTGAGCGCTTGGCGCGCGCCGGTCGTCAGGGTGATCGCGCCGGGCGAGACGGACACGCTGCTGGCATCGATGCGGAACGAGCCGACCGGGGAATTTCCGGACACGCTGCTGAGTGTTACCTGATAATTGCGACCGCTCTCCATTGGCGGGACGAAGAAGCTGAGGGCGTTGGGCGACTCGCAGACGGTGCGAACAGGCGAGCCGTTGAAATTGACGACGTCTTGGGCGGTGAAGCCACGGCCGACGACGCTGATGCGGGCGCCGACGGGACCGCGGTTGACCTCGAGCGACAACACGTAGCGGCGGACAATCTTGATGCGGGAAATCTCCGTGTAGACCTCGGCCGCCGTCTGAGTGCCGTTACCCTCGACCGAGTAGTTCACGAGGTAGTAATAAGCTAGTTCGTCGCGACCCGAGGGAATCTGGTATTCGAATTCGTAAAGGCCCTCGCCGATGGGGCTCTTCTTGAGATCAAAACTCTTGCCGTCGACGATCACGTGCGGCGCGACGCTGCTCGGGATGACGGTATTCGTCCGCGGAGTTACGCGGAGGGTAAACGTGTAAATCTGCGAGGGATTTTCCGGCATCGAACCCGGCGTAAGGTTCGTCAGGGTGACGGTGTCGCAGCCCGAAAGGAGGGCGAGGGCGACCGTGGCGGCGAGCCAGGAGAGGATTTTTCTCGCGGGAGAAATTCGGTTGGTGTGCATTGGGTTCTAGAGTGAAAAAATCCTGGCGAATGAAAACGGGTTAGTAATGAGCGGCCTCGCCACAGAGCAAGCCAAAGCTTCCGCAGCGCACGCACCGCTGGGACTTTACGTGCATGTGCCCTTTTGTGCATCGACCTGCGATTTCTGCGCGTTCTACCAGACCCAACCGACCGCGGGTGATATCGGTAGGTTCCTCGACAGTATCACGGCCGAGGCGGCGCTGGTGGAATGGCGTCGGCCGGTGACGACGGTGTTTTGGGGCGGCGGCACGCCCGGCCTGTTGGCGGCGAAGGACCTAGAAAAACTGGCGGAGATCGTCCGGGCGCGATGTGGCGGCGCGCCAGCCGAATGGACCGTGGAACTCGCGCCCGGGTCGGTGACGAATGAACGCCTCGCGGTGCTGAAGGCCGCCGGTGTAACGCGTGTTTCGATGGGTGTGCAGAGCTTTCAGCCGGCGCTGCTCGATGCTCTAGGCCGGCAACATTCGGTGTTGCAGATCGACCGGGCCTACGACCGCGTGAGGTCGGCGGGATTCGCGAGCGTGAACCTCGATCTCATGTTTGCCCTGCCGGGACAGACTGAGGCGGAGTGGGCGTCCGATGTCCGCGAAGCGGTGGCGCGGAAGCCGGATCATCTCTCGACATATTGCCTGACGTTTGAGGAGGACACCAAACTCTGGGTGAAGCTTTCGCAGGGAAGAGTGAAACTCGATCCGGAACACGAGGTGAGACTCTACCGGCGGACTTGGTCGCAACTGGCGGACGCGGGCTTTGCCCAATACGAAGTTTCGAATTTTGCGCGACCCGGCCACGCGTGTCTCCACAACCTCAACACGTGGAGAATGCACGAATGGGTGGGGCTGGGCCCGTCCGGGGCGTCGCAACACGACGGCTGGCGGGGAGCGAATGTCTCGGATTTGGAGAAATGGCGTGAGCACGTCGCACGCGGCGAGCGTGTCACCGAGGATCGGGTGGCGCTCACGCCGGAATTGCTGGCGGAGGACGCGTTGATTTTCGGCCTGCGGATGAATGCGGGCGTGGATGTCGGCGAATGGCAGGCGCGCTGCCCCGATGTGCCGTGGGCGGCCGTGGAATCGTTGCTGGAGCGGTTGGTGGGAGAAGAGCTTGCCGTGCGCGCCGGATCGGTCGTGAAACTGACTGACCGTGGGCGGCTCGTGGCCGACTCCGTGGGGGTCGAGGTGATGGAGGCGTTTGCCTCCGAGGAATCTGTCGTATGAAAAAAGTCATTTGGTGGTTTCTTCTGACGCTGGGGTGCGCGCGCGCTGCCGAGCATGCGCTGGTGCTCCAAACTGACTTTGGCACCAAAGACGGAGCTGTGGCGGCGATGCGCGGAATCGCCGTCGGGGTGAGCCCCAGGCTCGTGATCCACGATCTGACGCATGAAAATACGCCGTTCGATATCTGGGAGGCGGCCTATCGGCTAAAACAGTCGGCGCCGTTTTGGCCGGAGGGCACGGTGTTTGTTTCCGTGGTCGATCCCGGGGTGGGCACGGCGCGAAAATCGGTCGTGCTGAAAACGAAAAGCGGTCATTTTTTTGTAGGACCTGACAACGGTGCGTGGACATTGATCGCCGAAGAACTCGGCGTCGCCGCGGTCCGCCAAATCGACGAAACCAAAAATCGCCGGGCCGGATCGGAGCGTTCCTACACGTTTCACGGGCGCGACGTGTTTGCTTTTGTGGGGGCGCGGCTGGCGAGTGGCATCATCGGTTACGAACAAGTGGGCCCGGAATTGCCGGCCCGCGTCGTTATGCTGCCGTATGAAAAGCCGCGCATGGAAGACGGCGCCTTGATCGGAGCCATTCCTTACCTCGATTTTCAGTTCGGCAACGTTTGGACGAACCTCGACGAGGCGGCGTTTGCCAAATTGGCGCCAGTTTACGGCGACCGGTTTCGGGTGACGATCCAGCGTGGCGGGAGATCCGTATTTTCGGGCGAGTTGCCCTACGTCCGGACGTTTGGAGAGGTCACCAAGGGAACTGCGCTTATCTATATGAATAGTCTGCTGAATGTCGCCTTTGCACTCAACCAAGGGCACTTTTCAAAAGTCCACGGTGTCGGGTTTGGCGCGGAGTGGAGTGTGCGGATCGAAAAAATAAAACCATGATCAAAATTTTCGCGTGTCTGCTCATCGCGCCGCTCCTGCTCGCCGGCTGCAAAACGACGGAGCCCAAGGACTACACGACGACGCTTGCGCGTTTCTTTCTGGAGGAAGCCGATGCTCGGGCGGTCACGGTCGTGTTGCCGAAAAGCGAGGTGCGGGTGGCGATCGGGCCGAAGCCGGTGTTCACGGAAGGCGATATTGTGAATGTTGAACTCATGCAGGTTGATCTCGGAAAGTGCCTGCTGTTTCAGTTCACGCCCGCGGCGGCGCGCGACCTTTATCGTGTAAGCGGCTCAAACCAAGGACGACGGCTGGTGTTGTTTCTGAATAATTCGCCGGTCGGAGCGCGTCGTATGGAGACGCCGTTCTCGGATGGGCGGGTGCTCGTGTTTGTAGAGCTCGATGATTCGGCGTTGCCGGCGTTGGTGGAAAATCTGAAGAAGACGTCTGCCGTGCTGCAACGCGCGGCGTCCAGGCCATGAAGCATGTCGTCAGCAGTCTGATGTTGTGGGTCTCGATCGGCACCGGTCTCGGCGCGGCCGAGCGGCTGGATCTTGCCTGGCCGACACCCAATCCGGCGTGGGCGGAAGGGAAATCGATCGCGAGCTTCGTGCAGCACGCAGGCTCGGGTGACCCGGTGTCCGGAACGTTTGGCGGGGTGCGGAACGGCGGGGTGCAGTTTCACGAGGGCTTGGATATCAGTGCGCTGACGCGCGACCGAAGGGGTGAGGCGACCGACAATGTAATGGCGGCGATGGCGGGGGTGGTGCGCCACGTCAGCGCGAATCCCGGCGGCAGCAATTATGGTCGCTACGTGATTTTGGAACATCCCGACGTGACGCCGGGAGTTTACACACTCTACGCGCACCTCGCACGCATCGCGCCGGGCTTGAAGGTGGGCGATCGGGTGGCTCGGAGCCAAGTGCTCGGTGTCATGGGGCACAGCTCGGGGGCGACGCCTATCCCGGTGCTGCGTTCGCATGTGCATTTCGAAATCGGCGTCATGATCACGCGCGATTTTCAGTCGTGGTATGAACGCCGGAAATTCGGCAGCCGCAACGAACACGGCCCGTGGAACGGCATGAACCTGATGGGTATAGACCCGCTTGATTTCTTTAACCAATGGCGCGCGGGCAAGATCAACACGGTGCAGGACTATTTCGCGAAGATGGAAACCGCGGTGAAGCTGCGCATCGCGACGCGGCGCACGCCGGATTTCGTGACGCGTTACCCGACGTTGTTGACGAAGCCGCTGCCCATGGGGCTCGTCGAAGGTTGGGAAGTGCGGTTCAATTGGACCGGCGTGCCGTTTTCATGGACGCCGCTTTCGGCGGCGGAGGTGGCGGGGCTCGCGTTTGAACAGCCGCGTCTGGTCGAGGTGAACGCCGAATTGGAAAAGCGTCAGCGCAGCAAAACGCTCGCGGTCAGTCGCCGCGGCGCGTGGGAACCGGGCAAAGATCTGACCAACGTGTTGCAGCAGCTGTTTGGCCTGCGGTGAGCGACGTGCCCTGAAGGAGGGCGTTAACTCTGCGGCTTGAGCTGGGCGAGCAGCGCGACGAACGCCGGGTGCTCCTTCAAGGGCTCGAGATCGGGATCTTGCTGCATCCAGTCGAAATCGGAGTAGCCCAATTCGACGGCGGCGCGCAGGGAGCGCAGCGCGTCGGACTTGCGCTTCGATAGGGCGAGGCTGCACGCGAGATTGTAGTGCGCGGTGGCGTTGCCCGGTTGGAGTTTTACCAGGCGACGATCCATCTTTAGGCCATCGGCGATCCGCCCGTGTTTGGTATAGAGACTGCCGAGGATTTCGACGACGTCGGTGTAGCCCGGGTCGCGGCTCAATACCGATTCAAAAAAGCGAATCTCGAACTCGTGATCGTGAGGGCGTGCCTTGGCCATGGGTTAAAATATCAGCGGTCGGCTCAGGCGCGACGGGGGCAGGTGCCGGTGAGACGAAAAGCGTCGCAGTGGGCGCTCACCTGGAGGCGTTGGGAGACCGGAGTGAGACCGATTTTTGCGGAGACGGTGCTACCATACCATTCCATGAACGGGGCGCTGATCTCGAAAATCTTGTCGCAGTCGAGACACACGACTTGCGCAACCTGGGCGGTGGCGCCGTCGCGGTTGGGGCGGTAGAATTTCTCGCCGGAGCCGATGTCCACCTCGCGCAGCAACGCGCTCTCGGTCATAATCGGGAGCGTGCGGTAAACGGTGGCGCGTGAGACGGAATCGTCGAGCTTGCGGGCGTGGTCGAGCAGTTGCTCGGCGGTGAAGTGCTCGTCCAGCGTGAACGCGGCATCGAAGATCGCGAGGCGCTGGCTGGTGGCGCGCAGCCGTTTCTTGAGGAGGAATTTTCGGAATTTTTCGCGTGCCGCG
>CALRZR010000223.1:0-13019 GCA_943372705.1 Opitutus sp. GAS368
CTGTGCTCACCCACCTCGCGATTTTCGCCATCGGCACCACGTGGGCCTTGGGAGGCGGAGCCGACTGGGTGCGTCCCATTCTCACGTGGTGGGGCAGTCTCGGCATCCTTTTCACTCTCGCTGCCGCTCGCGACCGCACTGCGTGGCGCGAAGGCTGGATGAAACCGCTCCTTTGGCTCGCGCCGCTGGCCGTCGTCAACGTTCTCGTGATCGCCGGCTGTCTGAATCCCAACTTTCGCGAGCTCCCATACAGCAACGAAACTATTCTGCTTCAGACCAACGTCGGCAACCTTCTCCCGAGTTCAGCGCGCCCCGCGCTCGCCCTGCGCGCCCTGTGGCTTTTCGACGCCATCTGGATCTCCTGCCTCAATCTCGCGCTTGTCGTTCGCCAGCGCCGCGCCATTCGCGGACTCCTCTTTCTGCTCACCGCCAACGCCCTCGTGCTCGCGGTCTTCGGCACCGTGCAAAAACTTTCGCACGCCAAGGGCCTCTACTTCGACGCGGTCCCCTCCCCGCAAATCGCGTTTTTCTCGACCTTCGTTTATCACAACCACTGGGGCTCCTTCACCGTGCTCTCCCTTGCCGCCTGCCTCGGCCTCATTTGGCATTACGCCCGCCATGCCGACGTGCGCGGCTTTTTTCACACACCCGCCTTCGCCGGAGTCATCAGCCTGTTCTTCATGGCTGCCACCGTTCCGCTCAGCACGTCGCGCTCCTGCACCGTGCTCGTCGTCGTGCTCCTTTGCGCCGCCGTGCTGCACTGGCTCGTCCGACTCGTGCAGAAACGCCGGCGCTTCCGCGAAGGCATTTGGCTTCCGCTCCTCAGCACCTTTGCTGCCCTCGGAATCGGCGCCACCGGAGTCTGGTTTGTTGCCCAGGACAGCATCACCGTCCGCGTCGCCAAGACCCGCGAGCAAGTCACGGAGATCCGCAACCGCGGCGATACCGGCTCCCGCGGAGAACTCTACCGCAACACCTGGCGAATGGCGCAGGACCGGCCGTGGTTTGGCTGGGGCATGGCGTCCTACCCGCACGTCTTCACACTCTACAACACCCAGAAATCCGTCGACAAATTCCCCGTCTTTTACCGCGACGCCCACAGCGACTGGCTCCAAGCGCTCGCCGAACACGGCTTTGTTGGTTCCACCTTCCTCGGGCTTTGCGCTATCCTCCCGCTCCTCGGCCTTCGCCGTCGCCACCTCACTCCCGTGCCCGGTTACCTCCTCGGAGGTTGCACGATCATTCTCCTCTACGCATGGGTCGAGTTTCCGTTTGGCAACGTCGCGGTCGTCCTCACTTGGTGGCTGTGTTTCTTCAGCGCCGTCCACTACGCCCGCCTCTACGACCGCGAAATGCTCCCACTCACCAAATCCGACGCCGCCTCCGCGTGAGCCCGACCGCCCCATGTTTTCCGTCCTGATCCTGACGCTCAACGAAGAGCGCAACCTGCCGCGGTGCCTAGCCTCCGCCGCCGGCTGCGACGATCTCGTCGTCCTCGACTCCGGCTCCACCGATCGCACCCCCGAGCTCGCTGTCGCCGCCGGGGCCCGCGTTTTCGCTCGCCCCTTCGACAACTTCGCCGGCCAGCGCAACTTCGCCCAACGCACCATCGCGTTCCGCCATCCGTGGGTCTTCCACCTCGATGCCGATGAGCAACTTACCCCCGAGCTCATCGCCGAGTGCCACGCCGCCACCGCCCGCACCGATCTCGACGGCTTTATGGTCGCGCCAAAAATGCTCTGGGCCGGCCGCTGGGTCCCGCACTGCACCGACTATCCCGCCTTCCAAGCCCGTTTCGTCCGCGCACCCGCGTTCACTTTCATCGAGGTCGGCCACGGCCAACGCGAAGCCCCCGACATGCGTCTCGGCCATCTCGCCGCGAACTACCTCCACGATCTCTCCGCTGGCGGCGAAGCCGAGTGGCTCGATAAACACCGTCGCTACGCCCGCGCCGAAGCGCGCACCCACCACACCACCCGCACGACCCTCCGCACGGGCGATCTGTTTTCCGCCGACCGTCTCGTGCGCCGCCGCGCCCTTAAACGCCTCAGCTTCGTCCTCCCGTTCCGGCCCACACTCCGCTTCATCTATCAATACATTCTCCGCCGCGGGTTTCTCGATGGCCGCGAGGGCCTGCACTATTGCCGTCTGCTCGCCCGCGCCGAAGGTTTCACCGCGGAAGAGCTCCGCCGTCTCGCCCGCTGAACCATGCGCTTGGTTTTTCTCAACCGATTTTACTGGCCCGACAGCCCTGCCACCGCGCAGCTTCTCACCGACCTCGCCGAGTCTCTCGCCGCCCAGGGCCGCGAGGTCGTCGTCCTCACCGGACAACCTGCCGGCGAACTGAAATCCACCCGCGAACGCCGACACGGCGTTGACATCCGACGCGTCCGCAGCACGCACTTTGGCAACCGCCACCTGTTCACCCACGCCCTCGATTTCGCGAGCTTCGCCGTCAGCGCCATCGTCACCCTCTTCAGGGAACTCCGCCGCACCGACACGCTCGTTGTGCTCACCGATCCTCCTCTCCTCGCCGTCCCCGCCGTCGCCGTCGCCCGCCTCCGCGGCGCCCGTGTGATCAACTGGGTCCAGGACATCTACCCCGAAGTTGCATCGCTCCTCACCGGACGCCGAGTCTTCGGCTGGCTCCGTCCGTTCCGCGACTGGGCGTGGAAAAAATCCACCGCCCTCGTAACGCTCGGCACCGACATGGCCGCCCTCCCGCTCGAGCGCGGCGTCCCGCCCGATCGCATTCATCTCGTCGCCAACTGGGCCCCCGACGGCGTCGCCGCCGTCCCCGCCTCCGCGTCTGACGGCCTCCGCGCCGAGTGGGGCCTCACCGGGAAATTCGTCGTCGCCTACTTCGGCAACCTGGGCCGCGTCCACGACCTCGATATCGTCCTCGATGTCGCCGACGCCCTGCGCGACGCACCCGACATCGTCTTCGCCTTTATCGGCCCCGGCGCCCAACGCCCTGCGCTCGAAGCCGCCGCCCGCCGCCGCGGCCTCGATCGCGTTCTGTTTTTCCCGCCGCAACCCCGGGAGCGCCGCACCGCCATGCTCGCCCTTGGCGATCTCCACCTCGTCACACTCCGCCCTGGCTGCGAACGCGTCGTGTTTCCCAGCAAACTCTACGGCATCTGCGCAGCCGGCCGCGCCCTGCTCTTCATCGGACCCACCGGCAGCGAAATCGCCCGCGTCATCGCGCAACGCCGCCTCGGTCTCGCGTTCGATCGCACCGCCGTGACCGAAATCGCCGCCCAACTCCGGCGACTTCGCACTGCGCCGGACGAAGTAGCCGCCTTCGCCGCCGCCGGCCTCGCTTTCTACGAATCTGACGGCTGCCTCCGCCGCGCCAATACCGAGTGGCGCCACGTGCTCGCCACGCTTGGTGCGGGTTCGCCGCCATCCTGATCTCCCCCTTGTCTGCCGACGATTGATGAATACCACCCGCGCCACCGCTTACGGACTCCTCGCGCTCGACCTCATGGCGTCGGTCGTCGTGTTCAACGTAATCGTCTATTTGCGCGGCGTCGCCGGTCTCCCGAATTTTCTGGTGATCGAGCTCGTCCCGCCCGTCGTCGCCCTCGTTTTCGCCATCTACCTTATAGAGGGTTACAAGGACCGCACCGACATGATGAGCGTCGACTACACGAGCCAACACGCGATCGCTTTGGTGGGCGCGATGATCGCCACCCTCCTCCTGACCTTTGTGCTCATCACCGGAGGCTACCCGCTGCAATCGAGCCGCAGTGTGATCGCGCTCAGCTTTCTCGCGCTCATCCCGCTCACGATTGGCTATCGCCGCCTGTTCTATCAACTTCGACTGCAAAAACGCGGCGAGCGCATGCTCGTATTCCTCGGCGACCGGACGAGCTGCGAAGCTTTTCGCGTCGAAACCCAGAAGATGGGCACCTTAAAACGGGTCATTTTTACGGTGGTCAGCGAAGGTTCCGTCGCCCCGTTCGGCCCTTCCGGCGACGACAAGCTCCGCCCTTTTCACGAGGTCCTCGATGACATTCAGTGCCACCGCATCGCCGTCGAAGCGATCGTCCTGCGCGAGTCCGCCCGCGAGCTGACCCCGGAGATTTCCCGCCGCCTCGTGCAACTCTACTTTGCAGGTGTGCCCACTTACACGCTCGAGCTTTTCCACCAAGTCTTCTGGCAAAAAATCCCCATTTACCGGCTCAACCAGACCTGGCTTTTTCAGGAGGGTTTTCAGATCGCCCGCGAGCCAGCCTTCGAACGGCTCAAACGCGTCTCCGACATCGCCCTCGCCACCCTCGGCCTGCTCTTTGCCGCACCGCTCATCGTCGCCGGCGGCCTCGCCGTCTGGCTAAACGACCGCGGCCCCATTTTCTTTTTTCAAACCCGCATTGGCAAAAACCACTCCCCCTTCCGACTCGTAAAGCTTCGCACGATGCGCGTCGACCCCGTCGACGGCGATCTCTACACCCAACCCGGCGATTCACGCATCACCCGCGTCGGACGGTTTCTGCGCTCCAGCCGCCTAGATGAACTGCCCCAGTTATGGAACGTCCTTCGCGGCGACATGAGCTTGATCGGCCCCCGCGCCGAATGGGACCGCCTCGTCGAAAACTACGAGCGCGAGATCCCGTGCTACCACTTCCGCCACCTCGTAAAGCCCGGCATCACCGGCTGGGCCCAGGTCAACTACCCCTACGGTGCCAACCTTGAAGACACCGTGCGCAAACTCGAATACGACCTCTACTACATCCGCCACTTCTCATTCATTCTCGATGCGATGATCGTTTTGAAGACGATCCACATCATGCTGTTTGGCAAAGGTCGCTGATCGTGTATTTATCTGGCCGCGGATTCATCCGAATCCGCGGCTTTTTTTTGCATGAAACCCTACGATTTCCTCGTCCTCGGTGGTGGCAGCGCAGGCTTCAACGCCGCGCGGGTCGCCGTTTCCCTCGGCCTCCGCACCGCGCTCATCGACGGCGCCAAAGAACTTGGTGGCCTTTGCATCCTGCGCGGCTGCATGCCATCCAAGACGCTCCTCTACATGGCCGAAGTGCTGCACCTCGCCCAAAAGGGAAAAACCTTCGGCCTGAAAATCCCCTCCGCCCGCGCCGACATGAAAGCTATCCACGCGCGGAAGAAAAAAATCGTCGGCGAATTCGCCGCCTACCGCCAACAGGCGCTCGCATCCGCCCGGTTCGACCTCATCCGCGCCCACGCCCGTTTCGTCGATCCGCACACCGTGGAACTCTCCGACGGCCGCACTCTTCGGGCTAAGCACATTCTCATCGGCACCGGCTCCAAAATCAGCACTCCGCCCGTTCCCGGCCTCGCGGAAACAAAGTGCTGGACCAGCGACGACATTCTCGACCTCGATTTCATCCCCAAGAGCGTCATCGTCCTCGGCGGCGGCATTGTCGCCTGCGAACTCGCCCAATTCCTCAACCGCATCGGCACCCGCGTTACACTCGTGCAACGCAGCCCGAATATTCTGCGCGATCACTCCGAAGCCGCCTCGGCCGTCATCCAACAGGCGCTCGTCGATGAGGGCATCGAACCCTTCGCCGGCACCCAACTCCAACGTGTCGTCTCCTCACCGCGCGGCGTCGCCGTGGAGTTTCTCCACGACGGCCGGACAATCACCCGCCGTGCCGCCCATCTCTTCAACGCCCTCGGACGCCAACCCAACACCGCCGCCCTGAATCTCGCCGCAGCCGGCGTGCGCGCCCGCCCCAACGGACAAATCGTCATCAACCGCTGGCAGCAGACCAGCGCGCCCCACATTTACGCCGCCGGCGCTTGCTCCGGCCCGGCCGAAATCGTTCACACGGCAATCCTTCAGGGCGAACTCGCCGCCCGCCACGCGGCCGGCGTGAAAAAACTCAAACCCGTCGATTGGTCGCTCCTCCTCAACGTCGTCTTCACCGATCCGCAACTCGCGACCATCGGCCTCCTTGAACGCGAACTCGACGACGCCGGCACACCCTACCTCGTCGCGAGTTACCCGTTCAACGACCATGGCAAATCCATTCTCATGGACGCCAATTACGGCTACGTAAAAGTCATCGCCGAACCCAAACGCGGCCGCATCCTCGGCGCAGAGATTGTTGGCAAAGACGCCGGTGAACTCATCCACGCCTTCAGCGGCCCACTCGCGATGCGCGCCACCGTCTTCGATCTCCTCCGCGCCCCGTGGTATCACCCCACGCTCGCCGAAATCGTCACCTATCCACTCGAGGAAATCGCCGAAAAGATCCCATCTGACTAATCTTTCGTCCCGAACTTCCGCCGAATTTCTACTTGTGCGCCACGCTCAGTTGGACGGGGACGAGCGTTTCTTGTCGATGCGATGACGAACGCGTTCGAGTGGCTCTATAGCAACCACCACCTTTCATGGTTCCGGCGCCTATTGCCTCACGGCCCCGGGGCGAACCCGTCTTCGGTGGCGGTGGGCGTGGTCGCGACATGATAGGCACCCGTGCGGGTGGTGCCGGAGCGGGCGTTGTAGAGTTCGATGACGCGAGTCAGTTCGAAAAGGCTCAGCAGGCCGTCGCGATTGGAATCGGCGGTGTGGTAGGTCGTCAGAGCCCTGCCCACGTCGATGGCACGCCCGTTATCGGCCTCAAAACCATCTTCGGTAACGGCCGCCGCGACCGCATAGGCACCGGTGCGTGTTGAACCGCTCCGCGTGTTGAAGAGCTCGATCACACGCGTAAGCTCCGCCAGCGAGAAGCGCAGGTCGCGATCGGAGTCGGCGCTGTGGTGATGACGGATCACGAGCGGATCAGGCTTCGCGAGAAAGGCGAACCCCTCGCCGGCTGGACGAACGGTTACCAAAGCCGCCAATTCGCGCGGGCCAAATTCGGTGGCCGGCACGCGCAACGTGTAGGTGAAGACAACGGGACTCGTCGGCGCCACGCCCCATGTCCATTCGGCGAGGTCAGTCGCGCCCACCGGTGGCGCCATCATTCCGCCGCCTGCCGTCGTTGATTCGACGCTGTAGCCCGCCGGTAGCAAAACCTGCCAGGTCACTCCGGGCGCAGCCCCCTCGTAGGCGAAAGTATTGGTGACGGTGATCGTCGGAGCAGGCGCATAGGTCATCGATGTCTGAGCGTGCGACGCAACGACGCCGGCCGGCAGAAGCGTAAGATGAGCTGCGGCACTCAACACCTGACCGCCAACATTTCGAACGGTCACAGAATAATCGGCCACATCGGCTATCTGCACGTTGCGGATTACAAGGGGATTTGCGGTTGCTCCGGAAATGGCCTCGCCGCCCTTGAGCCACTGGAAACCGGGTGTCGGCACGCCCGTCGCATCCACCGAGAAACGAACCTCGCCGCCCGCCAGGGAGGCCTGAGAGCGCGGTTGACGGGTGATCACAGGCGCGATGGCTGGAGCAACCGAGACCAATGCAGCGGAGCTCCAGACAAGACCGTTCGGGTTGGAAACCACGACAGCATAGCTACCCGCATCGGCGAGCGCAGCGTTCGCAATTGAAAACGTTGCACCGGACGCTCCCGTGATCGCGGTTCCGTTCTTGAACCACTGATAGACCAGCGGACCCGGCCCTGTCGCCGCCGCACTCAGCATGATTTCCTGTCCCGCGAACACCGCGCGGTCGTTCGGCTGCACGGCAAAGCTGGCCGCGGCAGCATCGCGTAGTCGGATGAGGCCAGATTTTGTTAGTCCACCCACCGACATATTTTGATCCGCCAAGATCAACCGGCCATCGTCCAACACGAGCACGTCGAGAACGCCGCGCACCGTGGTAGAAGAACCGGTCAGACTGGCGACCTTCGGCGGCACAAACGAGGAGTCGAGCGTGCCGTCGGTCTTGAGGCGGACGAAACCGTAGTAGTCGTTCACCAAAATTCGCCCATCCTCCTGCAGGAGGACGCGGGCACCGCGATAGGCGCTGGTCGTGCCCAAAGGTAGCGGAACTCCATCGGTGGCAAACGACGTATCGCGCGACAAGTCGCCGGCATGGTGCCTGCGCACGTCGGGACGCAACACGCCGAGATTGCCGACCAGCACCGTCAGGGCGGCTCCCGTAATGACTTTTCCGTCCGGCTGAACCGCAATGCCCGCCACATACCGTGGAGAGTTGCCGCTGTTGCCGACACGATCAGTCGTCCCATCCGGCCGAACACGATAGACGATGCTACTGCTGTTGGTCGGCGACACGCCTACGATCACGTTACCATCGGCGAGGGGCACAGCTGCAAAAGCCCCGCTAAAGGCTATTTGATAGCCGGGATCGCGCGTGCCATCACGCAGGAAGCACGTCGTCCCGCTGGTGAGCACACGGCCATCGACCATCAAAGCAAGGCTCCCGGAATTGTAGAGGGATGGTCCGGGTGCGAAGGACGTGTCGAGCACACCGTCCGATTTTATCCGCACGAGACCAGCCACCGAGTCCGATCCATAGCGGGCGAAGGTGCCGCCCACCATTGCGCCGCCATCAGGCAACGAAAGTAGATAGGAAGCCGGGCCATCAAAACCCTCCCCCGTCACGAACGTAGGGTCGAGCGTGCCATCGGCGTTGAGCCTGGCAATACGGCGTTGCGACACACCATTCACCCGGGTGAAGCCGCCAGCCACCAGCAGTTTTCCCGCGGGTGCCGCAACGACCGCCTGCACGCCCACCGGGGTTTCGAGTTGGGCGGTTACATTCTCGAGCGTGCCATCAGCCGCGAACCGGACAGCTCCCAAACCGGCGGCGGAAAAATTGATCGAAGTCGCCAACAACCGGTCACCGTCGGCCGGAGCGAGAGCCCAATCATAATTCGTTGTGGATATACTGACTTTCTTTTCAGGAACACCCGCGGCCGAAATACGCCAGATGCCGGCAGATTTGTAACTGGCGAACGACGCCCAGATTTTCCCGCTGCCGTGCAAAGAGATTTTCGTGATGTTGTCGCTAGCGTCGGACGACGAGAGCAGCATCGCTTCCCACGCGCCGTTCACCCCGATTCGCCCCAAACGGGCAGTCGCAAATGAGGGCGTCGTAAACGCGCCGCCGACAATCAACCGACCGTCCGGGAGCACGGCCGCCGACGTCACGAAGGGAGAATTCACTCCGGTGAGCTGGAAGGTCGGATCGACTGCACCGGATGATGTAAGCCGGACAAGGGCATTGGCGCTCTTGCCATCAATGGTCGCGTAGCCGCCACCGAAGAGGGCTTTCCCGTCGGGCTGCACAACGACGAAGGCCGGCGCGCTCGGCGTCGATGATGACGAGAGAAAAACCGGTGCGTAGGAGGCGTCGAGCGAACCATCAGCGTTCAGACGGTAAACGTAGCGTTTGCCGGCCGGGAGCGGCGTGCTGATGGGCAGACCGATCACAATAATTTTTCCATCCGGTTGCAGCGCGAGCCGCACGACATTTTCGGGGGCCGCACTCGCCGTAAACGCCGGATCGGGCGTGCCGTCGTCCTGCAAGCGCACCAGCCGGTTACGATAGGGATAATCGCCGAGTGACGGCAGCGGCTGCGTCACCAGGATTTTTCCATCGGGTTGCACCGCGTGCACGCGTGTCGTCGAGATCTGGCTGAAACTTGCGGACGCCACGTCTGCAAATGCCGCAGACGATGCGAACGCCGTATCGACTCGAAAATTCGCGTCCACCCGGGCGAAGCCAGGACATTCGACTCCGTTCAAGCGCGTGAACTCACCGCTCACGATAAATTTCCCGTCGGTAGTCGGCACGATTGCATTGATGACTCCGCCAGCCGCTTCGAATTTCGGCGCGAAGCTCGGATCGACCTCGAGTGTATTTCCATAGCCGCTGGGGGCGACATCAAGCCGCGCGCCGGAGGACACAGTGGCCGAGAGTCCATCAGACACGATGACATCGTAGAGTCCCGCGTCTGTGCGGCGCGCATGCGGCTGGGTAAATGTCGCCATCGTCGCCCCAGGAAGGGAATAACCGGAACGCCGCCATTGGTAGGCCAGCGGTCCCACGCCGGTAGCCTCGACAGAAAAAGTGGCGGGATGGCCGGTCGTGACGATCCGCGAAATCGGTTGCGTCGTAATTGTCGGAGCCGGATTTCGACCGGTGAGCCCCACCGGGGGCGGTGTGACGGTTCCGAACGGACCGGTGACGAGCACCGTGTAGCGCGCGACGTCGTAAATCGTGAGATCGGAAAGTGACAGCGTCGCAACCGTGGCGCCGGGCACCTTCATGCCGTTTCGATACCACTGGTAAGTGAGCGGACCGGTGCCCGTGGCACCGACCGAAAAACTAGCCGTGCCGCCCGGCGTCGCCGTCACGGCAACCGGCGGAGCCGGTATGGATATCGGCTTCGCCACCGCCAAACGCATCGCGCCCAACTGCGGGACACCGAACGCAGCGAGGCTCTCGCCAAAAAGCCAAACGCTCCCGTCGTCGTGCAATAGCATACGATTGATCCGGGTCGTGAGCCGGTCGAGTCCGTCGACTTGGAACGTCTGATCCAGCGATCCCGTCGCGGTGTGGCGGCCGAGCAACCAAGAAGCGCGGTCAAACCGGTCAGCGCTGGGCAACGTCGAACGCAAAAGTTTCCCGTCAGGCAACGGCAAGATCGCCAGAGGCGCTCCATAGTTCGACTGACCGGAGGTGTCGGCATAGCTGAACGTTTCGTCATAGCCCACGGCGTCAAAGCGGACCAAACTCGAGTTCGGCGATTCAGGAATAAACAGGTAGAGGAGATCGTTGGCAGCAGACTGTATCCAAGGCCGATAACCAGAACTTCCGCCTCCCGAGAAACTTCGATCCAGCGTCCCATCCGCGAAAATGCGCACGGGACTGTTCACCGGCTGGCCATTGAACTGGGAGAACGAACCGGCGATCACGATACGACCGGAAGCTTGCTCCGCCAGCATCGAGCGATAGCTGGGCGCGGGCGCAAACGTTTCGTCCACCACGCCAGCGGCACTCAAACGGCGCACGGCAAAACCGGATCCGAAGACGCCGCCGCCACCACCGTTCGAAAGCAGCACCGCGCCGTTGTGATCCAACAGCAAGTCACCCGCTCCATAGGTGGCCGGTGCAAAGGCCGGGTCCAACGCACCCGATGAAGTAAGGCGCACCAGCGAGCCTCCGTTGTGCACCAAAATCTTCCCGTCACCGCATAAAGCGAGACGGCCGGTGTCACCGAGCGACAAACCGACAATCGGGCCAAACGCCGGGTCCACCGAGCCGTCAATCATCAAGCGAACCAAACCGGCACGCGCCACACCGTTGACGTGCGTAAAGCCACCGCGGACCAGTATCCGACCACCGGCGACATGCTGGGCGTCGAACACGGGGGCAAGCATGCGCGCCGTAAGTCCAGCGACGCCCCCCAGGCTTGCGCCATTGGCTTGAACCACGGTCGACCCGGTGACCGGCGTAGCCGTCGCGGCGGCCGCGAAGGTGCCCCAAAGTCGCGTGGCGCCATCGGGCTGCGCGGTCATGGTCGTGATACGAGCTGAGAAAAAGGGCAGCGTCGGCTGCACGACATCACGCACACCGGTCGATGTAAGCCGGGAGAGCGGCAGGCCCGGCCCGGAAACAAGGAGTTTCCCGCCATCAAGCAAAGTGACCGATTCGACCCCCGTGGCCGACGCTTTGAGAGTCGCATCGAAGGCTAGAGTGGCATCGTCCGCTCCGTCGGAAGTCAATCGCTGCAGGATCGCACCGTTCACATAGTTCGTCCCGCCGCCGATGATCCATTTGCCATCGGGCTGGAGTTGGACGCTGGAGATCGGTCCTTGGAATACGCGTTTCCCTCCATCCCATGAGCTGGGTGACCAAGTCCAATCAGTGCCGCCCGACGCGAGTAGCCGAGTGACATAGCCGTCGCCCGATGCGCTCGCAGTCGGCAATTCCCCTCCCGCGACAATCACCTTCCCATCGGACTGCACGCGCAGCGCGCGGACGGGGCCGATTGAATTGTCATAGCGGAGCGTGCTGTCGAGCGAAGCATCAGTATTCAAGCGGGCGAGCAGCGCCGCATAGGCCGCGCCGAAGCGGTAAAACTCTCCACCGACAACAACTTTGCCGTCCGGCTGAACAACGAGCGCGAGCACCGGTGCATCGAAGCCCTGCCCCACGGAGAAATCCGGATCTACAGTCAAATCCGCCTTCAAGCGAAAGAGCCCGCCGGAGCGTCGCGCGTTTACGAAAGCAAATGCGCCACCCACGTAGATTTTTCCATCGGTATGCGCCGCGATCACCCGCACAGACGCGGTCAAGACGGGCGGCGTAAAGCTCGCATCCACCGATCCGTCGGCCTCAAGGCGCGCGAGAAACAACCGCTCGGTGGAGCCAAGTCGGGTAAAATCGCCGCCGACCAAAAATTTTCCATCGGGTAGGCGGTGCGCGGCCAAGATCGAGCCGGCGCCCTCTTGTTCAAAGCGTAGCGCGAAGCCGGTGTCCGCCTGATAGAGGTCGGGCATCACCACCGGACGCACATCGAGGGTATAACTGTGGGCAGTCTTCGGTCCGGTCGGCGTGGCGAGCACGACATCGTAGTTGCCGTTTTGGCCGCGCGTGAGGTTGGCGAGGGTCAGCGTGGCATTCGTTTCGCCGGCGAGTGCAGTGCCGCGGTAGCGCCACTGGTAGGCCGTTGCCGTTGGCGCGTTCACCGTGAGCGTCACGTTGCCGCCGACAATACGAGGCGTCGCGGCCGACACGACGGTGGTTTGCACCGTGAGCACTGCGCCGGTGGAGGTGACGCTGCCGAGATTATTTTGCACCGAAACCGTGTAGGTCGCGGCATCGGTTGGCTGCACGTTGCTCAGCGACAATATCGCCCTGGTCGCACCCGGAATCTGGCTGTCGTTTTTCTTCCATTGGTAGGAAATCACCGGCGTGCCGGTGACGCCCACGGTAAAGCTGGCGCTCTGTCCGTAATCCACGGTCTGCGCGACCGGCTGCGTCGTAATGGCGGGCGCGGTCGGGATGGCGTCGACGAGAACCAAGCTATGGGCGCCACCGGCGGCGAGGCCAATCACGGGAGGCAGGCCCGCCGGCACATCGAGCTGACCGGAATTGTTGATACTGC
>CALRZR010000224.1:0-12943 GCA_943372705.1 Opitutus sp. GAS368
CCACCGAAAAACTTCTCGTCGGTGAGGACGGACAGGGCATCGGCTCCGGCCGCCTGGTAGCGGGAGGCCTGTTCGACGGACGAGGCGCCGGCCTTAATATCGCCGGCGGAGGGCGAGCGGCGTTTGATTTCCGAAATCACGGCGAGGCGGCCGTCGGCCCGGCGCAACGCGGCTGCAAACGACGGCGGACGCGGCAACGAAGCGTCGAGGCGGGCGAGTTCGGTTTCGGAGACAGCGCGGACGAGCGGGGCGATTTCGCGCCGCTTCCAGGCCATGATCTCGGTGAGTTTGTCAGACATGAGAAAGGTCCACGAAACACACGAAACCCCCGAAAGGAACGATCTTTTTTCGTGTGTTTGGCGGGTTTCGTCGGCTACTTCACCGCGATGAGCGCGATTGAAGACCTGAAGATCACGATGGCCCGGCTGCGGGCGCCGGACGGTTGCCCCTGGGATCAGGAGCAAACCCACGCGAGCCTCGTGCGCTGCCTGATCGACGAAGTGAGTGAGCTGATCGACACGATCGACCGGAATGATTCGGCCCACATGCGCGAGGAACTCGGCGACGTGTTGATCCAGATCGTGTTTCACGCGCGCATCGCGGAGGAGCGCGGGCTGTTCAACTTCGAGGACGTGGCGCGGGAGATCAACGACAAGCTCGTGCGGCGCCACCCGCATGTTTTCGGCAAGGGCAAACTGGATACCTCCGAGCAGGTGATTGCGAAGTGGGAGGAGATCAAAGCCACCGAAAAAAAGAACGGGCCAGTGTCCACGGGCGTTTTTAAAGAACTGCCGCCGCGGTTGCCGGCGCTGATGTTTGCGGAGGCCGTCTGGAAGCAGATCGAAAAGAAGGCGCTGCCGGCGACGGGCATCGTCGACACCGCGCAAGTGCGGGCGTTGGGCGAACAACTCGACAGCGCTCTGCTGGGGAAAATGTTGTTTGAGCTCTCGGCGGCGGCGCGGGTGAAGGGGCTGGACCCGGAAGGGGCGCTGCGCTTGCACGCCACGAAAGTGATGTCCGATGTCGAAGCGCGCGTCCAAACCGGCAGCTGACGACGGCGGCGCGGACGCTGCCGACGGGCGGCCGGCGCCGGTGCCTGCGGAGGTGCTCGCGGAATGGTGGGTGCCGTTCGAGAATTTTCTCGCGAAGGAGCGGCGCTACTCGGACTACACGGTGCGAAACTACCGGCAGGCGTTCGAAGATTTCTACCGCTGGCTGGTCGGCGCCGGTCTCTGGGAACGCGGCTTGGTCGCACTCGGCCCGCGGGAAATGCGGGACTTCGTGATAGAGGGCCAGCGGCGATTCGACCGCCGCACGTTGCACAACCACGCGTCGGGGTTGCGGACGTTTTTCAAATATTGGATGCGGTATGGGAAATTGCGGACCAACCCGCTGCTCGGCGTGCCGTTGCCGAAGTTGGCCAAACGCCTGCCGAAGTTTCTTACGGAAGAGCAGATGAAGCTCCTGCTGACGGGCCCGCAGCGGCTGTTGGACAACGAGACGATCGATGCGCACACGGCCTGCCGCGACCGGCTCGCGATGGAGTTGCTGTATGGCGGCGGCTTGCGCGTGAGCGAGTTGGCGGGGTTGACGTTCGGCGATCTCGATTTTGACGCAGGCGTCGCCCGCGTGCTCGGCAAAGGCAAAAAGGAGCGACTGTGCCCGCTGGGGCGGGTTGCGATCGCGGTGGTGACGAAGTTCCGTGATGAGTTTGCCCGCGACAAGACGCCCGGGGCGTTCGTGCTCACGAATGCCAACGGCCGGCCGACAGGTGTGCGCGACGTGCAGTTGATGCTGAAGCGCTATTTGTCACTGGCCGGCCTGCCGCTCGATCTGACGCCGCACAAGCTACGGCATTCGTATGCGACGCACCTCCTGAATGCCGGCGCGGATTTGCGGCTCGTGCAGGAATTGCTCGGCCACTCGCAACTCGCCACAACGCAGGTCTACACTCACGTGAGCGTGGCGCGGCTGAAGGAAATCTACGCCAAGGCCCACCCGCGGGCCTGAGGGCCGCCGCTCGGCAGGGGCGGACGCTACGACCGGCGCTCGGCGTAGTTTCCGCTCGTCAACGAATCGTTAATTCCGGCCGGCCCTCTTGGCTGGCGGGGCGCGATCTGTCACGCTGTCGCCATGAACGAGAATTCCCGCGCTCCACTGCCCATCATGCCGACGGTCCTTTTGCTCGAAGACAACCAGGCGTATCGCGAGTTGATTACCGAGGTGCTCACCCTGGAGGGATTCGTGGTTCACGCCGTCGCGGACGGCCGGCGCGTGAACCAGATCCTCGCCGAAAAACCGATCGATCTCGTGATTACCGATCTGGTGATGCCGGAACGCGACGGGATCGAGACGTTGACGGAGTTGCACTATACACATCCACGTTTGCCGGTGATCGCGATCTCGGGCGATGTGCCGCTGAACATGCATCTCTACCTGACGATTGCGCAAAAACTCGGAGCCTCGCGCGTGCTCGCCAAACCGTTTCACATGAGCGAACTGGTCGCCGCCGCCCGCGAGGCGCTGCTGGCGAAAGACGCCGTGGCGACCTGAGACGGCAGCATGCGGTGGTCACGCGTGGTGAGGCCCGTGCCCGTGTCGTGACGGGCGGCGGCGGTGCAGAGTTTTTCGGAGATTGCGGTGGCGTCGGCGCGTGTCGCACTGTTGCGTGCACACCCCGCGGATTTCGACCTCGCCACCCCTTGGCGCGAACGACTCCGCGCATTCCCGTTTTACGCCCCCATGAAATTCTTTGGCCTGCACTGGATCGACGTCTCCATCCTCCTCGGCTACATCGTGGCCGTCCTCTACATCGGGAAAAAGTTTTCCCACGGAGTGAAGGGCGAGGGTGATTTCTTTCTGGGCGGCCGTTCGCTCGGACGGTGGCTGCAGTTTTTCCTGAGCTTCGGCAATATGACCGACCCGGGGCAGGCGACGACGACGGCGAGTTCCGTGTATCGGCAGGGTGCAGGTGGTGCGTGGCTCGCGCTGATCACGCTGTTTCTCACGCCCTACTACTGGTTCATGTATGTGTGGTTTCGCCGGGTGCGCCTCACGACGATGGCTGATCTCTTCGCGGACCGGTTTGGCAGCAAGTTTCTCGCAACCCTCTACGCGGTCACGATGCTGATGATCGCCATCGTGAGTGTGATCGCCGGCGGCAACGTGATGGCGTTGAAGACGCTCCAGCCGTTGATGGTGAAGGATGCCGCAATCTACACGCCGGCCGAGAAGACGATGGTCGACAACTTCCACGAATTTTCCGAGCTGCGGAAACAGCGTCAGTCGGCCGCGCTGCCACCGGCGGCGGAGGCCCGCTACGACGCGTTGCGCGACACCTACAACCGCGGCGAATTGCAGCCCTATGTTACTTACCTTAAGCCCGTCACGTTCTACTTGGTTTCAACCTCGCTCGTCGCCGTGTTTATCATGCTCGGCGGTCTGAAAGCGTCGGCGGTCGTCGACGCGATCCAGGCAATTCTCGTCGTGGTAATTTCGCTCGTGCTGATACCATTCGGGTTATGGCGAATAGGCGGTGTCACCGCGCTGCACGAAAAAGTGCCCGCGGTGATGTTCAATGTCTTTGGCGGTGACGTGGCCTCGGAATACACGTGGTATTCCATCGGGGCGTTGCTGCTGGTGCAACTGATCGGTATCGCCGGCGCGCAGCATCACATGGCGATCTCGGGTTCCGCGAAAGACGAGATGGCGGCGCGCCTCGGCGTGGTCACCGGCGGCTTCAGCAAACGCTTCGTGACGATTGCGTGGGCGTTTTGCGGATTGATCGCCATCGCGCTCTTCGGTCCCAACCTCTCCGATCCAGATCAGGCGTGGGGTCTGATGACCCGCGAACTGCTGCCGGTCGGCCTCATCGGCATCATGATCACCGGTATTCTCGGCGGAAAGATCGCGCTGCTCGGCGCCCAATCGGTCGTGCTGTCCGGCCTCGTCGTGAAGAATCTCTACGAGCCTCTGTTTCCCGGTAAGACCGAAAAACACTACATGCTCGTCGCCCGCTTGGCGGTGCCGGTGCTGCTGATCGTGGGCGTTTTGATCGGACTGTTTCTCAACAGTATCGTCGCCATCCTCAAGTTTGCCATCGTGCTCCTGCTCGTGTGGGGCGTGCCGATCACGTTGCTGTTTGTGTGGCGCCGGGTGACGGAGATCGCGGTGCGCGTGCAGGTCTTCGCGACACTCTTCTTTATCGCGATCATTCCCTGGGTCGTGCCGTCGATTCCCTCGCTCGCCCAGTCGCCGGCTCTGACGATCATGACGCACGAGCGGATTGTGACGAGTCAGGTTCCCGCAACTGCCGCCGATGTCACGGCCGGACGCGCCACGAAGGTTGGTGCCCTGATTGAAACCAAGCGCCGCATCGAGCCGGTCGCGGTCTATTTCGAAGAGGGCGTCGTGCGGTCCGATCCGAAAGACCCGTCATCACCGAAGACCGGCAAGGGGCTGTTCCGCACCGAGGTGTATTTGTTGTCGCTCTTCGGATTCGACGTCGCCGGCTTCTCGGCAGCCGCCCTGCTGACGACCCGCTACATGGTCGATCTCATGCTGCCGATCGTGCTTATCATCGTCGTGAGCCTGCTGACGCGGCCGGCCGATCCCGTGCGGGTGGCGCGCTTCTACGCGCGCATGAAAACGCCCGTCGCGGCGACGCTCGAAGCGGATGCCCTCGAAGTCGAGGCGAGCTACGCCAACCCCACGCGCTACGATCACCAGAAACTTTTTCCGCGCTCCAGTTGGGAGTTTACGAAATGGGACAAGCGCGACGCGGTCGGCTTCATCTGCTGTTGCGCACTGGTCGGCGTGGTGCTGCTGGTGCTCAAAGCGGTGCTTGTCGTCGGCTCCTGACGTCCGGCCAGCTTTACTCCGATGACCATGCTCCGCTCGATCTTCACGGCTCTGTTCAGTCTCGTGCTCGCTTCGTTCGCGTGGGCGGCGGCGCAACCGGCGGTCATTGACCTCTGGCCGGAGGGCGTGCCGGATCTCAAGGCCGACGCCGGTCCCGAGAAGGACGACGGCAATGGTCGCTATTCCAACGTCCATCGCCCCACGCTCACGGTCTACGCGCCGGCGGCCGGCCAGGCCAATGGCACGGCGATCATCTACGCGCCGGGCGGCGGCTATGTGCGGGTGGCCGCCGGCACGAATGGCGGGGAGATCACGCGCTGGCTCACGTCGCTCGGCATCACGGTTTTCGTTTTGAAGTATCGGCACGCCGACTACGGGCATCCGGCGCCGTTGCGCGACGCGCTGCGCGCGGTGCGGACCGTGCGGTCGCGGGCGGCCGAGTGGGGCGTGCAGGCAAACCGTATCGGGATGTTGGGTGGCTCGGCCGGCGGCCATCTCACCGCCAGTGCCGGCACGCTCTTTGCCTCGGCCGAGGGCCGGACCGGTGCGGCGCTCGATGCAATCAGCGGCCGGCCCGACTTTCTCGTCCTCGTTTTTCCGGTGATCACCATGCAGGATCCGTTTGCCCACGCCATTTCCCGGCGAGCCCTGCTCGGTGAACAGCCGGCCGACGAACTCAAGCACCGTCTGTCCGTCGACGAGCAGACAACCGCGGAGACACCGCCGACGTTTCTGGTGCACTCGTCGGAAGACACGACCGTCCCGGTGGAAAACAGTTTGCTCTTTTATCAGGGTATGCGGCGCGCCAAGGCGCCGATCGAGCTCCACCTGTATCCCAAAGGCCCGCACGGCGCCGGCATGGATCCGAAACTTGGTCCGACGGCCGAGTGGCCGCGGCACTGCGAATCGTGGCTGCGCTTCAACGGTTGGTTGCCCGCGAAAGGGAAGGCTCCGTGAGCGTTGTCCGCACGCGGCGGGCATTTCTGAAGACGGCCACGCTGGCGACGGCCGGCCTGCCGTTCGTTTCCCGGGGCGCCGCGGCGACCTCGGCCGGGTTTGAGATCGGCCTCGTGGCCGATGCGCAATACGCCGACATCGAGGCCAAAGGCACGCGGTTCTACCGGGCCTCCGTTGCGCGATTGGGCGCTGCCGTGGAGCATTTTAACGGACGCGACCTCGCGTTTTGCGCGCACCTCGGCGACCTCATCGATCGCGAGTGGCGGAGTTTTGAAGAAATCATGCGGCCGCTCGCGGGCAGCCGGCATCGTTTCCACCACCTCCTGGGTAATCACGATTTTGACGTGCTCGACGAGTTGAAGCCGAAGGTGCCCGGGCGGCTCGGGATGCCCCGGCGCTACTACACCTTCGATCACGCTGGATTCTGTTTTGTCGTGCTGGATACCAACGATGTCAGCACCTACGCGCATCGTTCGGGTAGTGCCGAGCAGGCAACGGCGACGGAGCAGTTGGCTCGTCTCAAGACTGCGCAGGCAAAACAGGCCCAGCCGTGGAACGGCGGCATCGGGGCCGCGCAGTTGGCCTGGCTGGACCGCACCTGCGCCGCCGCGCGGAACGCGGGGCGCAAAGTCCTTTTGCTCGCGCACCATCCCGTGAGTCCCGCCTCAGGACACGTGGTGTGGAACGACGCCGAAGTGCTCGCGGTGATCGACCGCCACCCGAACGTCGTGGCGTGGCTCAACGGCCACAATCACGCGGGCGCATTCGGCGAACGGAACGGCGTGCCCTACGTGACGATGCGCGGCATGGTCGAGACGGCGGATACGACGGCCTTTGCGACGGCGCGCATTCTCCCCGACCGCCTGATCATCACCGGCCACGGTCGCGAGCCGTCGCGCGAAATGGTGTTCCGCCAAGGGTAACCGGGTGTGCCAAACTCGGTGCGCTCCCGGCGCTGCCTCGACACGAAAAAGGGCGGACAGAGGTCCGCCCTGCTAAAACCGGAGTAGGCGCCCAAAGGGGCGATTTACTTCACCGCTGCCCAGACGCGCTGAACGTCGTCGTGGTCTTCGAGTTCCTGGAGAAATTCGCCGACCTCGCCGCGGGCGGTGTCGTCGAGGGTGGGATAGTTTTTCGCGAGGTAGCCGATTTCCGCGGTGATGACAGTCCAGCCGTTTGCCTTCAGCCAGGTGGATACGGCGTGCACGGCGGTGCGCTCGGTGATGAAACGCGCGCCCGCATGACCTTCGGGAATGTCGTCGTTCTGCGCGTGGGTCAGCGCCTCGAAATCGTTGGCTCCGGCCTCGATCGCGGCCGCCTCCAAATCGACCTTCGTATCGGCATGATGCGCTTCGACGAGCCCAACGTGGTCAAAGAGAAACTTGTTGCTGTGCGTCGCGCCGAGCACGCCTGCCTTGAAGAGATTGCGGATCTCGGGCGCGGTGCGCTGGTGGTTGTCGGTGTAGACCTCGACGATGAGCGGCACCTTGTGCGGCGCGTAGCCTTCGAAGACGAGATGTTCGAGGGCGGATTTGTCGCCACCGGCGCCGGTGCCCTTGGCGATCGCGCGCTCGATCGCGTCGCGCGTCACGCCGGCCTTGCGGGCTTTCTCGAGCACGGCGAAGAGCCGGGCATTGCCGGCCGGATCGCCGCCGCCGAGCTTGGCCGCGACGGTGATTTCTTTGACGAGTTTGCCGACGACCTGACCCTTTTTGAGGTTCACGATCGCGCGTTTCGCGTGGAGCCATTGACGTCCCATAGGGCGAACAGCTTGTGTTACGGTTTCGCGCGGGTGAATCTCAAAGTTTAGAAATAACGCATGTCGACCCTCCCGACCATCGTCCACCTCGACGCCGACGCGTTCTTCGTATCGTGCGAGCTGGCGTTGAAGCCGGAGTTGCGCGGAACGAAATGCGCCGTCGGCGGCCGGGAGCGCGGGATCATTTCGTCCGCCAGCTACGAAGCCCGGGCCTGCGGGGTCTACACACCGATGCCGACCCAACGCGCGCTGAAGGTCTGCCCCGATCTGATCATGCTGCCGCACACGTCAGGACTCTACAGCAAGGTCTCGCATCAGATGTTCGATCTTTGCGAAACGCTCACGCCGCTCGTGCAGCGCAATTCGATCGACGAAGGTTACCTCGATCTCGCGCCCTGCGGCTATGCCTCGGCGGCCGAAATCGAGCAACGCGTGCGCGCGCTCCAACAACGGATCGCGGCGGAACTGCAGATCCCGGTGTCGTTCGGGATCGCGACCAATAAATTGGTTTCGCAGATCGCCTCCAAGCTCCGCAAACCCCGCGGTTTCGTCGTCGTGCCGCCCGGCACCGAAGCGGCGTTTCTGGCGCCGCTGCCGATCGGCAAGCTCCCGGGCATCGGGGCGAAAACGGAAGCGGCGCTGAATGCACGCGGGCTGCGGCTCATTGGCGAAATCGTCGAGAAAAACGAGAGCCAGCTCGAAGCCCTGTTCGGCAACAGTTGGCGCGAGATGCTCGCCACCGCCCGCGGCGAAGACGAACGCGCCGTTCACACCGAGCACGAGGATGCGAAGAGTTACTCGCAGCAGGAGACGTTTTTTGAGGACATCGCGGAGTTCGCCGAAGTGGAGCGCGTGGCCAAGCGTATGGTCGACGAGCTGCTGCCCAAAGTGCGCGAAGACAAAAAGCGCGTGCGCACGATGACGGTGAAGGTGCGCTATCCGGATTTCACGCAGGAGACGCACGGCCGCAGTCTGGCGGACGCGACGGACCTCGAAGCGCCGTTTTATCCGCTGGTCGCACCGCTCTTACGCGAGGCTTGGACGAAAAAGCGCCCCCTCCGTCTCGTGAGCGTGCGCTTTTCCGGCGTTGAAGACGGCGGCCAGCAGCTGGAGATGTTTGCCGAGACCGACGAGAAGCGCCGCCGCCTCGCCGGTGTGCTCGACAAACTGAACAATCGCGGCCGCGCCGCCATCGTGCAGCACGGCCACCAGCTCGGCGCGAAGCGCGAGTAGCCACCTGGGGGCTGGCCGTGAAAAAGAACCAGTGTAATGCGGTTGGCTTCGGCGCCCGGTCGCCGCTAACAAACAACTCGTCCCGCTTCCTCGGCTGCAACGGCCCGCCCCAATTCTCGCGTTCCCCATGCTGAATTCCTTCCGTTTAATTTTGCTCCTCGTAACTTGCGCTGGCCTCCTGCGCGCGGCGCCGTTGCTGGAAACGTCGGACGTGTTTCCGGCGAAGATGGGCGGCATCGCCCGTTACCGCATTCCCGGGATTGTGGTGACGCCGAAGGGCACGCTGCTCGCCTACAGTGAGGCGCGGCGCAACAATAGTTCCGATTGGGGCGAAATCGAGATTCACCTCCGCCGCTCGCTCGATGGCGGCAAGACGTGGCAGGCACCGTTGCAGATTGCGCACAAGGGCCCGCGCCTCGAGGGCAACCCCCGCAAGAAGACCGGCGGGGAGCACGAACAAACCGTCAATAATCCCGTCGCCATCGTCGACCGCGCCACGGGCGCGATCGAGTTTCTCTACTGCATCAACTACGCGCGTTGCTTCTCCATGCGCAGCACCGACGATGGCGCCACTTGGAGCAGGCCCGTCGACATTACCGCGATTTTCGAGCCGTTTCGCCGGCACTATGACTGGAAGGTCATCGCCACCGGTCCCGGTCACGGTATTCAACTCGCGAGCGGTCGTCTCGTCGTCCCCGTCTGGATCGCCTTTGGCAAAGTCGGCGACCACGGCCCGGCCGCCGCCGCAACGATCTACAGCGATGATCACGGCCAAACGTGGCGGGCCGGCGACCTCGCCGTGCCGAATGCCGGCGACTTCAACAGCCCGAACGAAACGATGCTCACCGCACTCTCCGACGGCCGTGTGATGCTGGTGTCGCGCAGCACCTCGAAAGCGAACCGCAAGATCGTCACCATCGGGCCCGACGGCGCGACGCGTTGGGGAAAACCGTTTTTTCACAACGAACTCTGGGAGCCGCGCTGCATGGCGAGCCTCGTCGCCCATCCGTCGCGGCCGGGCACGTTGTTGTTCTCCAATCCGCACACTCTGGCTCGCGACACCGCCGGCAAAGAAGTTCCCGGCGAGAAGGGCAAACGCGAGAATCTCGTCATCAAGCTCAGTCGCGACGACGGTGTCACCTGGCCCGTTGGCCGCACCCTCGATGCCGGCCCGAGCGCCTACTCCGATCTCACAGTCTTGGCCGACGGCACCGTCGTCTGCCTCTACGAAAAAGGCTCCGATATCGTGGCGGCGCGTTTCAACCTCGACTGGCTCACCTCGCAACCATGAGCGCGACACCGACCGAACCGTTCGCCGCGCGCCTCCGCGGCCCTGGCCGCCTTTACGGCACGCTGATCGTCAGCCCGTCGCCCCATTGGGTGCCGGTGGTGGCGGGGCTCGGATTGGATTTTGTGTTCATCGATACCGAGCACATCCCGCTGGACCGCGAAAAGCTCGCGTGGATGTGCCAGGCCTACCGTGCGGTCGGGCTGCCGCCGATCGTGCGCATCACCTCGCCTGATCCCTACCAAGCTTGCGCGGTGTTGGACGGCGGCGCGGCGGGCATTGTTGCGCCTTATGTGGAGACGGCGGCGCAGGTGCGCGACTTGGTCGGCGCGGTGAAGAAACGCCCGCTCAAAGGCGCGGTGCTCGCCCGGCACCTCGGAGGCGCGGCGCTCGACCCCGCTTTGGCCGCATATGTGGACGCGGGCGCCGCCGCGCGCACCCTGATCGTCAATATCGAGAGCGTGCCGGCCGTGGAAGCGCTCGACGAAATCCTGGCCGTCGAGGGCCTCGACGGTGTGCTCATCGGGCCGCACGATCTCTCGTCCAGTCTCGGCGTGCCCGAGCGTTACGATCATGCGCGGTTTCTCGCGGCCTGCGATACGATCATCACGAAGGCGCGGGCTCGGTCGCTCGGCGCCGGTATCCATGTGATTTATCAGGCCAACCGTCTCGCCGACGAAGAGCGCTGGGCGCGGCTCGGCGCGAATTTCATTTTGCACGCGGCCGATGTCATCTTGTTTGCCGAGGGCATCCGGCGCGAAGTGGGCGAGTTGAAGGCGCGCCTCGGCGAGACCGCGTTGGGCCACGCCGGGGACATCAACATCTGAACGCGTCACCGCAGCCCGCACCCCATCGCCGATGAGCTTCTCCACGAACCACGCCGCCCTCGCCCCGGTAAAGCCTTCGCCTTCGCCGAGGATCAAAATCATTTCCCGACGATCATTTTGTGCAGCGCTCTTGGTTGGCTCGATTGTGACCGCGGCAGAGCAAGCGCCCGCTTTTCAGATCGAGGTTTCCACGTTGCTCACCGGACGAGGGAAACAGTTTTTCACGCAGTCGCGCGGCGCGCTCATTCCGGGCGATCCGGCGCGAGTCGTCGTAACCACCCAAGCGACGGACCCGACGGGCTCGCACGGCTACAGCGATCTTTTTACGATCGAGAGCGCCGACCGCGGGCGCACGTGGTCGGCGCCGCAGCGCATCGAATCGCTTCGCCGCACCCGGATGCCCGAGGGCTACGATTTTGTGATGGGCGATGTGTGTCCGCAGTGGCACGCGGCCACCGGACGCGTGCTCGCCACGGGCAAGACGTTTGGGTTCCTCGGCGGCACCAAGGAAGACCGCGGCCTCGAGCGCGTGTCCTACGCCGTGCGCTCGCCGGCAACCGGCGCGTGGAGTGAATTGCGCCTGCTCGCACTGCCCGCGGCCGATCACGAAGGGCGTCCGTTCCTTGAGCCGAATTCCGGCTGCCACCAGCGCGTCGATCTACCGAACGGCGAAATCCTCCTCCCGATTCGCTACCGCAAGGATCCGAAGGTCCGCTATTACACCACCATGGTTGCCCGCTGCCGCTTTGACGGCGAGAAACTGAGCTACGTCGAACACGGCAGCGAGTTCTCGATTGCCCGCGAGCGCGGTCTCTACGAACCGTCGCTCATTGCGTTTGGTGGAAAATTTTTCCTCACGATGCGCGCGGATCATTCGGCGTTTGTCGCTCGCGGGGACGACGGGCTCCGCTTCGCGCCGTTCAGCGAATGGAAATTCGACGACGGGCAGGTGCTCGGCAGTTACAACACCCAGCAGCACTGGCTCGCACACAATGATATTCTCTACCTCGTCTACACGCGGCGCGGCGCCAACAACGACCACGTGATGCGGCACCGGGCGCCGTTGTTCATCGCCGAGGTCGATCCGGAGAAACTCGTCGTGCGCCGGGCGACGGAGCGCGTGCTTTTCCGCGAGGAGAACGCCGACCTCGGCGCGGGTTTCGGCGTCGTCGCCGTCAGCCCGCACGAGACGTGGGTGATCACCTCCGAGCTTCCGACCAAGGGTAGCCGCGACTACAACCGCGTGCTTATGGCCCGCCTCACGTGGTCGGTCCCGAACCGTTTGTTTTCCGCGCAGCCACCACCCGCCGGCAGCTCCGGTCGGTAAAAGGAACCAGTGCTTTCCCGTAGGCAAATTCCGCCGGGACGGCGTAAAACACCGCCTTCAGTTCACGCAACCCCCTGTTTCGCCCAACCCTGCCTCCCCATGAAATCGTTGTTCGTTGTCCGTCTCTGCGCGGTGCTCGCGCTGGTTTTCCCACTGGCGCTCGCGGCCCAAACGGCCGCCGGCGTGATCGAAGGCCGCGTGTTCAACGCCGCCACCGGCAGTGCGCTCGTCAATGCCCGCGTCTCGCTCGAAGGCACCGACCGCGAGGTCACGACCGATGAGAGTGGCAGTTACCGGCTGACCGGCGTGCCGGGCGGTCCGGCCCGGCTGAGCGTCGCCTACGTCGGCATGACGCCCCAGACCGCCGCGGTCAACGTGCCCGCCGGCGGCGCGGTGCAGCGGGAATTCGAACTCGTGCTCGCCGGCAATAGCCGCCCGACCGCGACAAACGTGAGCGAGACCGTGAAACTCGAGGCCTTTTCGGTCGTAGCGGATCGCGAGATGAGCGCGCAGGCGGTTGCGATGAATGAGCAACGCAATGCCCCCAATCTCAAAAACGTCGTGGCACTCGACGAGTTCGGTGACCGCGGCAGCGAGAACATCGGCGAGTTTCTCCTCTTTCTTCCCGGCGTCTCCATCGCGACGTCGGGCTCCGAGCCCACGACGGTTTCGCTGCGCGGTTTCCCCGGCGC
>CALRZR010000225.1:0-12842 GCA_943372705.1 Opitutus sp. GAS368
GCCCTGTCTGCGGCATGGCCATGACCAAGGTCACCGCCGGCGAACTCTCCCTCGAGCAACAGCGCCGCATGGGCGTCGCGCTCACCACCGTCACCGCCGGCCCCGCCACCGCCACCATTCACGCGTATGGCGCCGTCCGATACGACGACCGCACTCTCCGCCTCGTCATCCCGCGCCTCGCCGGCCGCGTCGTCCAACGCCACCACGCCGCCCTCCACCCCGGCACGCTCGTCGCCGCCGGCGCTCCCGTCGTCGATCTTTACAGCCCCGAGGTCTTCGCCGCCCAGGGCGAACTCGCCGCCGCCGTCAAACTCGCCGACGCCCATTCCATCCACGCCCTCACCGAACGCTTCAACCGCTGGAACCTCCCCGCCGTCGCCACCGCCATCCTCAACGGCGCCGCCCCCACCGACACCGTTACAATCACCACCCCGTTCGCCGGCCTCGTCGTCCTCGGCCTCCCCGGCGAAGACATGGCCGCCGCCAAACTCCCCAACGTCGGCCAGGAAGTCATGGCCGACACTCCACTGCTCCGCCTCGTCGAGCCCCGCACGTTCATGGTTGTCGTCCACGTGCCCGAAGCCCGCGCCCACTGGCTCCGCGTCGGCCAATCCGTCCAACTCTCCTCCGACGACCGCGGTCCGCTCCCCGAAGTCGCCGCTTCCATCTCGTGGATCTCCCCCGAGCTCAACGCCGAGATCCGCGCCCGCGAAATCCACCTCCACCTCAGCGATCCGCAAAACCGCCTCCTCGTCGGCAGCCTCGTCCACGCCCGCATCCAATCCGCGCTCGACGCCGATCTTCTCGCCGCCACTGCGCCCGCCACCGTCACCCTCGTGCCGAAAACCGCCGTCCTCTCCACCGGCGTCCGCCACGTCGCCTGGCGCGTATCCAAGAAACAAGGCGACGGCCGCCTCTCCTTCGAACTCGCCCCGCTCGCCCTCGGCCCCCGCCTCGAATCCCCCGACGGCAACGACCTCTACATCGTCCGCGCCGGCCTGAAACCCGGCGACGAAGTCGCCACCCAAGGCACCTTCCTCATCGACGCCCAAGCCCAACTCGCCGGCACCCCCAGCCTCCTCTTCCCCCTCGGCGCCACCGCCCCGACTCCCTCCCACCAACACTGACCCCCTCTTTCTCTTTCCTCTTTCTCTTAATCTTTCTCCCTCGGTCCCTCTCCGTCTCCCCACCTCCCAGTCTCTCCCTCTCCCCCTCTCCCCTTCCTCCGCGCGCTGCGCGCGCCTTCCGTGATCCCCTTCTGCATCCGCAACCCCTTCCTGACCCTCTCCGCCGCGCTCGCCCTCGCGCTCGCCGGTTTGTGGTCATGGCGTGAGATCCCCGTGGATGCGCTGCCCGACCTCAGCGACAACCAGGTCATCGTCTGGGCCGAGTGGCCCGGCAAGAGCCCGCAGGACATGGACCAGCAAGTCACGTCCCGCCTCGCCCGCGAACTCCAGGGTCTCCCCGGCGTGCAAACCGTCCGCGGCATGTCCCTCTACGGCGCGAGTTACCTCTACGTCATTTTCGAAGAGCGCCGTGATCTCTACGAATGCCGCACGCGCGTCCTCGAACGCCTCTCGCAACTCACCGGCCTCCTCCCGCCCGGCGTCAACGCCCGCCTCGGTCCCGACGCCACCGCCATGGGCCAGGTCTTCGCCTTCACGCTCCAAGGCCCGCGCGACCTCGAATCGAAACGCTACCTCCTCGACCAAATCGTCGTCCCCGCGCTCCGCGCCGTCCCCGGCGTCGCCGAGGTCGCGCCCGCCGGCGGCGTCGTCCGCGAATACCAGATCGACGTCGAGCCCACGCGCCTCGAGGAGCAAGGCCTCACGCTCGACATGCTCATGATGGCCGTGCAATCCGCCGGCCGCGACGTCGGCGCCATGAGCGTCGAGCAATCCGGCGTCGAAACCATGATCCGCGGCGCCGGCTTCATCCGCTCTGTCGCCGACGTCGAAAACATCATCCTTCGCGGCAACCGCACCCTCGGCGCCGGCCTCCGCCTCGGCGACATCGCCACCGTCACTCTCGGCGGCCAGTTCCGCCAGGGCCTCCTCGCCGATGGTTTCCAAGAACACGTCGGCGCGATCATCGGCATGCGTGTCCGCGAAGACCCCAAGAGCGTGATCGACGCGGTGAAGCGCCAACTCGCCACGCTCGCCCCCACCTTCGCCAGCGAGCAGGTCACCGTCGTTCCGTTCTACGATCGCTCCCAACTCATCCGCGAAACCACCGCCACGCTCTCCGCCACCCTCGTCGAGGCCGTCGTCACCACCGCCATCGTCGTCATTGCGTTTCTGTTACACGTCCGCGCCAGCCTCGCCGTCGCGATCAGCCTGCCGCTCGGCATGCTCTTCACCTTTCTCGTCATGCGTCTCGCCGGCGTCGGCGCCAACATCATGAGCCTCGCCGGCATCGCCATCGCCATCGGCGTGATGGTCGATTTCGGCATCATCATGACGGAAAACATCACGCAGCATCTTGTCGATCTGCAGGAGAAATGCCGCCGCGAGGGCCGCCCCATGCCCACCTCGCCGTGGAATCCCGAGATCACGCAAGCCGTCATCACCGCCGCGCAGGAAGTCGCGCGCCCGCTCCTCACCTCCGCCGCGACCACCGTCATCGGCTTCCTCCCGATCTTCGCTCTCCAGGATCAGGCCGGCCGCCTCTTCACGCCCCTCGCCCTCACCAAATCCCTCGCGATCAGCGGCGCCGTGCTCTTCGGCACCCTCCTCGTCCCCGTCCTCTGCCGCCTACTCCTCCCGCCGTGGCACATCCGCAAACCCATCCTCTTCGCCCTCGCCGGTCTCGCGGGCGGCGTCGCCTTCGGCTGGTTCATCCGCGACGGCTGGAGCTTCCCCATGGATTACGAGCGCTGGTCGCTCACCATTCCTGGCTGGCTCTTCGCCCCGTTCTTCGCCGCCGCCGTCGCTCTCATCGTGTGGCGCATCGGCCGCGAGAAACTCGTCAACTACGAGGAAAATCCCGCGAGCCACGCCATCCACGTCGCCTACGAGTGGGCCTATAATCACATCCAGCGCCACAAGGTCACCTTCACCGTCGCCATCGCGACGCTCGCGTTCGGCGGCTATCTCCTCGGCCTCGGTTGGCAAACCGTTAGCTGGCCGCTCCGCCAATCGTTCGCCCTCGTCGGCGCCGATCTCTCGCGCACCACGCTCGACCAGTCGCTCACCCGCGCCTTCCCCGGCGTCGGCTCCAGTTTCCTCCCGCCCCTCGACGAGGGCAGTCTCCTCTTCATGCCGTCCATCCCCGCCACCGGCGGTCTCGGCGAAGCCCAGCGCATCATGCTCGCGCAAAACCGCCTCATCGAATCCGTCCCCGAGGTCGCCAGCGTCATGGGAAAAATGGGACGCGCCGAAACCGCCCTCGATCCCGCCCCCCTCGGCATGATCGAGACGGTCGTCCTCCTCAAACCCTACGCCGAGTGGCCCGTCCACTCCATCGCCGACCCCGACGGCACCGAACGCAAACGCCCCCGCACACTCTCCGAAGTCCGCGCCGCCCTCGCCGCGATCACGGATATCCCCGGCGTCGCCCCGAGCTGGCTCCAGCCTATCGAGACGCGCGTCGTCATGCTCTCCACCGGCATCCGCAGCCTCATCGCGCTCCAAGTCCTCGGCGACGACTCCGACGCCCTCGAGCGCTTCGCCGAACAAGCCGAGAAAATTATCCAGCTCACGCCCGGCGCCGCCGACGTCCAAATGCAGCGCGAAGGCGGCAAACCCTACGCCGAGATCCGCCTCGACCCCGCCAAACTCGCCCGCTTCGGCCTCACCACCGAGCAGGTCATGCGCACCGTCGAGACCGCCCTCGGCGGCATGGCCCTCACCTACAGCGTCGAAGGCGCGCTCCGCTATCCGGTCCGCATCCGCTACCTCCGCGAACGCCGCGACGACCCCGACGAACTCACCCAAATCCAAATCCCCGTCACCGCCGGCCACGGCGCCATCCCCCTCTCCAACCTCCTCGCGTCGCCCACCATTTACACTCTGGAGGTAGGGCGCGTTATCCCTAACGCGCCGCCTCAGGAGCCACGCCCCACCTCCGACCCCACCTCCCAGCTCCTCTCATCCCTCTCTCTCACCCACCAGCGCAACCTCACGATCCTCTCCCCTACCCGCGCCGAGCTCACCCTCCCCGCCGGCGAGTCGATCGACTCCGTCCTCTCGCCCCGCGTCGTCGCGCAACGCCCCAGCGCCGCCGGCCTCACCTACACCATCGGCCCGATGGCCATCCGCTCCGAAGCCGGCAAACGCACGCAATACGTCCTCCTCAACGCCCAAGGCCGCGGCGAAGTCGAAGTCGTCCGCGACGCCGACGCCCGACTCCGCGCGGCCCTCTCCGCCGGCCAACTCGAACTCCCCCGTGGCGCCACTTACCGCTGGGTCGGCCGCTACGAACAAAAACTCAAAGCCGACGCCTCCCTCCGCTGGATCATCGCAGCCTCCCTCGGCGTGATGGTCATCCTCATCTATATCGGCACGCGCTCCTGGCTCATCACGAGCATCATCATTCTCGCCAACGCCAGCGTCACCACCGCCGGCGGCTTCTTCTTTGTCTGGTGGTGGGGCGCCGAGCTTACCACCGCCGTCATCGTCGGCTTCATCGTCCTCCTCGGCGTCATGTTCAACGACGGCATTCTCCTCGGCACCTACATCCAGGAGCAGTTCAAAACTCCGCCGCGCGACGTCGCCGAAGTCCACGCCCGCGTCTTCCACGCCGGCCTCCGCCGCCGCCGCCCCGCGATCATGACCAACGCCACGACGATGCTCTCGCTGATCCCCGTCCTCTGGGCCACCGGCCGCGGCTCCGAACTCATGCAACCCATGGTCCTCCCCGTCGTCGGCGGCATGATCTTCGACATCGTCTCCCTCTTCTCCGTCCCCGTCTTCTTCACCTGGTTCTGGGAACGCAAACTCGCCCGCCAAGCCGCCCGCTCGCCCGCACCGCTCGCCATTCCGTCCGCTCAACCTTCCCCCTGAGCCCCACGTCCGCGCACTATTTTTTGCGCCTTCTGCGCGTCTTTGCGGCCAACCAATTCCTTTCGCGCCGCTTCCTAAAATCCCCGCCCGCAACGCGGCGATTTTATTTCCCCCTTTCCCGTCCGCACGGCCTACTGTTCCGCCGCCATGCCCGCCCGCGCCCGCCACTCCGCCGTCTCCGCCACGCGCTCTCCCGCGCCGCTCGCCCGCCTGCGTCACCCACGCGCTATCTTTTCTTATCACGCCCTCGTCGTCCTCCTCGCCCTCGCCCCCGCCACCCTCGTTGCCGCCACCCCGCCGCCCGCCTCCTCCGACCCCGTCCTCTTCCCCGCCGTCATCGTCGCCGCCACCGGCTACGGCACCGCCCCGTTCGACATGCCGTTCGCGACGTCCGTCCTCTCCGCCGACACCCTCGACACCCGCCAGCCCCGCACCCTCCCGATCGCCCTCGAAGAACTGCCCGGCCTCATGGTCCAAAAGACCAGCGCCGCCCAAGGCGCGCCCTACATCCGCGGCTTCACCGGCTTCCGCACACTCCTCCTCATCGACGGCATCCGCCTCAACAACTCCGTCTTCCGCGAGGGCCCCAACCAATACTGGGGCACCGTCGATCCGCTCTCCCTCTCCCGCCTCGAACTCGTCAAAGGCCCCGCCTCCGTCCTCTACGGTAGCGACGCCGTCGGCGGCACAGTCAACGCCGTCAGCCTCACCCCCACCTTCTCCTCGCCACCTTCGTCCGCCCCGCCCGCCGACGCCCGCCTCTCCCACCGCTACGCGTCCGCCGACGATTCCCACATCACCCGCCTCACCGCCTCCGGCCGTCTCCACGATCGCCTCGCCGCCCAAATCGGCCTGTCTCGAAAAAATTACCACGACCTCCGCGCCGGCCGCGGCACCGGCTCCCAACCCCGCACCGGCTACACCGAGTCCGGCCTCGACGCCTCCCTCGCGTATCGGATCGGCCCACATGCCCGTCTCACCGCCCTCGCGCAGGACTTCTCCCAAGACGACGCCTGGCGCACCCACAGCACCGTCTTCGGCAGCACCTGGCTCGGCACTCGCCCTGGCAATGATCTCCAGCGCTCCCTCGATCAATCGCGCCGCCTCTTCGCCGTCCAACTCCACGCCGACCACCTCGCCACGCCCGTCGACGAGTTCCACTTCAGCCTCTCCCACCAACGCCAAGAGGAAGACCAGTTCCGCCTCCGCAACGACCGCCGCCGCGAAGACACCGGTTTCGCCGCCGCCACCGTCGGCACCTTCTTTCAAGCCCAGAGCCCCTCGCCGCTCGGTCGCTGGATTTACGGCGGCGAGTTCTACCGCGACCGCGTCGACTCCACGAGCATCCGCTACCGCGCCGATGGCTCGCTCAACGCCATCGACATCCAAGGCCCCGTCGCCGACGACGCCACTTACGACCTCGCCGGCGCCTATCTCGAAAACCGCCTCCCGCGCCTCGGCCCCGTCGACCTGATTCTCGGCGGCCGCTTCAACTACGCTGCCGCCGATGCCCGCCGCGTGCGCGATCCTCGCTCCGGCGCCGTCACCCGCGTGACCGCCGATTGGCACTCTCTCCTCGCCAGTCTCCGTGGCGTCGTTCGCCTCGATTCCGCCGGCCGCCACAATCTTTTCGCCGGCCTCTCCGAATCCTTCCGCGCCCCCAACCTCTCCGACCTCACCCGCTTCGACATCGCCGAGGGCGGCCAGATCGAGACGCCCGCCCCCGGCCTCGAACCCGAATTCTTCGTCACCGCCGAAGCCGGCTGGCGCACGCGCCACGACCGCTGGTCCGCCACCTTCGCCGCCTTCCACACCGTCATCCGTAACCAGATTATCCGCACGCCCACCGGCGCCACCGTCGACGACCTCGCCGAGGTCACCAAACGCAACTCCGGCGCCGGCTACGTCCATGGTCTCGAACTCGCTGGCAGCACCCGCCTCGACACCGCCTGGACCCTCTCCGGCACCCTCACGTGGATGCGCGGCGAACTCGACTACTTCCCCTCCTCCAACTCCGCCCTCCTCCTCCGCGCCCCGCTCTCGCGCGTCATGCCGCTCACCGGTCATCTCACGCTCCGCTGGGACGCCCCCAACACGCGCACCTGGGTCGAACTCGCCACCTCCGCCGCCGGCCGCCAAGACCGCCTCGCCCCCGGTGACCGCGTCGACACCGAGCGTATCCCCGCCGCTGGCACGCCCGGCTACTTCGTCGGCCACTTCCGCACCGGCTGGCGCGCGACTCCGTCCCTCAGCGTCACCGCCGCCCTCGAAAACCTCACCGACGCCGACTACCGCATCCACGGCTCCGGCCTCAACGAACCCGGCCGCAACCTCATCCTCTCCGCCACCTACCGCTTCTAAAGTAGGGCCTGGTCTCCGACCCGCCCTCCCTATCCCGTCCCCAGCGCCGCACCCCGTCCGCCCCATGTCCACCTCTCCCGAGGCCCCGCCAACCGACCCCACCCCACCCGACGCCCCCGTCTACATGGGCCTGCCGCACGAGCGCATCCTCCGCCCGCGCCTCTACGTCGCCGCCGCGCTCTCCCTCCCCGTGCTCATCCTCGCGATGGGCCCGATGATCGCGCCTCACGCGTTCCACGCCCTTCCGTCCCACGCCTCCGCGTGGGCCCAACTCCTCCTGACCACGCCCGTCTTCTTCTGGTGCGGCGCCTATTTCATCCGCCGCTGGTGGACTTCCCTCCGCGACCGCGACACCAACATGTTCACGCTCACGGTCACCGGCACCGGCGCAGCGTATTTCTACAGCATCTTCGCCGTCCTTTTCGGCGAAAAATTCCCGCCCGCCTTCCTCACCACCCACGGCGTCCCGCTCTACTTCGAAGCCACCGCCTTCATCACCACGATCGTTCTCCTCGGCCAGATTCTCGAACAACGCGCCCACGCCCGCACCGACGCCGCCATCCGCGGTCTCATGGACCTCGCCCCGCTCACCGCGCACCGGCTCACCGCCGACGGCCGCGAAGAAGACATCCCCGTATCCGCCGTCCAACTTCACGACTCCCTCCGCGTCCGTCCCGGCGAACACGTCCCCGTCGACGGCACCATCACCACCGGCACGAGCGATCTCGACGAGTCCATGCTCACCGGCGAACCGCTCCCCGTCACCAAACGCCCCGCCGACCGCGTCTCCGCCGGCACCCTCAACACCACCGGCTCCTTCGTCTTCCGCGCCGAACGGGTCGGTGCCGATACGCTCCTCGCTCAAATCATCCGCCTCGTCGAGGAAGCGCAAAACAGCGAGGCCCCCATCGCGCGCCTCGCCGACCGCGTCTCCGCCTTTTTCGTCCCCGCCGTCGCCGCCCTCTCCGCGCTCACCTTCGCCGCCTGGTTTTTCTTCGGTCCCGAGCCTCGCTTCCTCTACGCCCTCCTCAACGCCGTCGCCGTCCTCATCATCGCCTGCCCCTGCGCCCTCGGCCTCGCCACGCCCGTCTCGCTCGTCACCGCCATCGGCCGCGGCGCCCAAGCCGGTGTCCTCGTGAAAGACGCCGCCGCCCTCGAACGCCTCGCCGCCGCCAACACCCTCCTCATCGACAAAACCGGCACGCTCACCGAGGGCCGCCCGCGCGTCGTCGCCCTCGCCCCCTCCGACCATCTTTCTCTTTCCTCTTTCTCTTCATCTTTCTCCTCACCCGAGGACGCTCTCCTCGCGCTCGCCGCCGCCGCCGAATCCCCCAGCGAGCATCCGCTCGCCCGCGCCATCGTCGCCGCGGCCCGCGCCCGCAGTCTCCCGCTTCCGCCCGTCTCCGATTTTATCGCCGCCCCCGGCATGGGTGTCCGCGCCCGCGTCGGCCGCCTCGATGTCGTCATCGGCCGCGCCCCCGACACCGCCCGCCCCGACGCCGTCCCCGGCGCCACCGTCGTCTGCGTCCTCGCCGACGGCGAACTCGTCGGCACCATCGCCCTCCAGGACACGATCAAAACCACCACGCCCGCCGCCCTCGCCGAACTCCGCCGCCTCGGTTTCAAAATCACCATGGTCACCGGCGACCGCACCGCCGCCGCCCGCGTCATCGCCGACGAACTTAAGCTCGACGGCTTCCACGCCGACACCACGCCCGCCACCAAACAGGAGCTCGTCCACGTCCACCAACTCCGCGGCGAACGCGTCGTCTTTGCCGGCGACGGCCTCAACGACGCCCCCGCCCTCGCCGCCGCCGATGTCGGCATCGCCATGGGCACCGGCACCGATGTCGCCATGCACAGCGCCGGCCTCGTCCTCGTCAAAGGCGACCTCGCCGCCCTCGTCCGCGCCGTGCACCTCGCCCGCGCCACCCTCCGCAACATCAAACAAAACCTCTTCTGGGCCTTCGCCTACAACCTCCTCGGTCTCCCCCTCGCCGCCGGCGCCCTGTATCCGTTTACCGGATGGCTCCTCCACCCCATGTTCGCCGGCGCCGCCATGAGCGTCAGCTCCATCACCGTCGTCACCAACGCCCTCCGCCTCCGCCGCGTCCGCCTCTGACCCAACCTCCCAACTTACCTTGCTCAGTGTCCTCTGTGTTGGCGCTCCGTGCCCTCTCTGGCTCCTGCCTTGGCTGAACTCCACCACGATTTTTCCCGGCCAAATTCACCCGCCCCGTCACCCGCCCACCCGCGCCCGCGTCACCGCCATCTCCAGCCCCCTTCTTCCTCTTCTTCCCATCTTCTCCCATCCTTCCCATGAATCCCCTGCGCTTCCCCCGCCTCCTCGCACTCCTCGCCACCACCGCCCTCGCCAACCTCACCCCGCTCCACGCCGCCGACGACCACGGCAAACTCATCTTCCAAGACGACTTCGCCCGCACCGAATCCCAGGAAAAAACCGACGAACCCGGCAACGGCTGGGCCACCAACAGCAAGTCCCGCGCAAAAGGTAACAAGCAGGTCGATCTCCGCGACGGCGCGATGTATATCTACCTCAGCCCCGAGGCCGATCACGCCGTGTCCGTCACCCACGCCGCCGAATTCACCGACGGCGTCGTCGCCCTCCGCTTCAAACTCGACGACGCCCGCGACAGCCTCGGCCTCGATTTCGCCGACCTCTCCCGCAAAGACATTCACGCCGGCCATCTCTTCGCCGCCCGCGTCAGTCCGAAACAAGTCCTCCTCCAAGACCTCGCCACCGGCAACATGCGCCTCGACATCCACACCGCGCGCAAAGCGAAACAAAAACTCTCCACCGACCAACAGCAGGCCCTCGTCAACAAAGAGAAAAAGATCCCCGCCACCCTCGCCGTCGGCCAGTGGCACACCCTCCTCGTAAAAATCTCCGGCGACGAACTCGCGGTCACCATCGACGACCGCCCCGTCGGCTCGCTCAAGTCCCCCGGCATGGCCCACCCCACGAAGAAAATCCTCCGTCTCGCCGTCCCCCGCAACGCCGTCGTCGACGACGTAAAAATCTGGCGGAAAAACTAACGCCCCGTCCCCGCCCATCCTGTAGCCGCACGCCTTAGCGTGCGGTCTCCTACCCCACCCGCCTACCGATCCCGTAACCGCGGCCGCGCCACCCATCGCCACCAACAATCACAACCAAGCCTGCCGTAGCCGCTCGTGTTAACGAGCGGTGCCCGCGTCCACTCGCTCCCCGCGCACCCACCCAAAACTCCAACTTCCACGCGACGTCCGCACAAACACGCAGCTCCCGTCACTCCGCCCACGCCTCCCTTCTTCCTCTCCGTTTTTCCTTTCCGTGTTTTCCGTGTCTTCCGTGGGCACCTTTCCGTTTTCGTGTCTTTAGTGTGTTTCGTGGGCAACACGGTCCGCGCACACCGTCCGCGCCGCCCGCATTGACAACCCGCCCGTCCCCGCGCTCCTTCCCTATCGTGTCTCGCCTGCGTCGCATTTTCGCCCTCGCCCTCGCCGCCCTCTGGCTGCCCGCGACGCTGCACTGCGACCTCGAAGCCGCCGGGCTCGACAAACTCTTTCACTGCCTCGTCGATCATCACTCGACCACCGATCTCGACGGCTCGCACACCGCGGCCCGCGATGCGTGCGATGTCGTCGAAGGCACCGCCTTCCGTCTCGTCACCGACACCGCGCTCGTCGCGCCGCCCGCGCTCCACGCGCTCTGCGCCTGCATCCTTTGCCTAGTCGCTCCTGACCCCGCGCTCATTCTGGCCCCGCCGCTTAGCGGCCTGTCCAACCGTATCGAGCCCCCGCCCGAAGTGGCCCGCACGTGGCACTTCGCCGCGCGCGCCGCCCTGCCGTCGCGCGCCCCCTCGCTCGGCTAAAGTAGGGCGGACTTCAGTCCGCCTTCCGGCCTGCGCGTAGTGCGGAGCTTCAGCCCGCACTCACTCGGTCCACCCGCACGCACTCGCGCCTCCGCGTCTGCTTGCCTGCGCACACCACGCGCCCGCACCGCGTCGCACCGTGCCTCCCGGCGCCCGCGCGCCCCCTCCAAATGTCAGTGTTCCCTTCCCATGCGCCCCCTCTCTCCGTCTCTCCCTCTCTCCGTCTCTCTGTCCCTCCTTCTCCTCGCCACCGCCTTCGTCGCCCTGGCCCAAGCCGCCGCCCCCATCCCACTCGCAGGCCCTGCACCCACCGCGCCCGCCGCCCTAGCGACCGAAGTCGCCACCAGCCACCCCGAACTCGCCTTCTACACCGCCGAACTCGCCGCCGCCCGAGCGAGCGCCCGCGGCGCCGGCACCCGCGCCGATCCCGAGCTCTCCGTATCCGCCGGCCACAAACGCGTCCGCTCCGCCGCCGGCACTCTCGCCGGCGAAGGCAACGCCTGGTCCGTTTCGCTCGCGCAAACCTTCGAGTGGCCCGGCCGCCTCGCCCTCCGCAAAGCCGTCGCCAACCGCGACGTCGCTCTCGCCGAACTCGGCCTCGCCCGCTTCGAGGCCGCCCTGCGCCACCGCACGCGCGTCCTCGCCGCCGCCCTCTTCGCCGCCCAGGAAAAATCCGCCGCCGCCGCCGAGGTCGCCGAACGCTTCCGTGTCCTCAAGGAAACCTTCCTCGCCCGCGACCCCGCCGGCCTCACGCCCCTTCTCGAAACCCGCGTGATCGAGGCGCAGGAACTCGTCCTCCAACGCCGCGCCACCGAAGCCGCCCTCGCCGCCTCCGCCGCCCGCGTCGAACTCAACCAACTCCGCGGCCACGCCCCCGATACCCCACTGCTCATCGCCGCCGCCTCTTCCTCCTTTCGCCCCGCCCCGCCCCTCGCCGATCTCCTCGCCGCCGCCCGCGAAAACCACTTCGAGTTCCGCGCCCGCAAACTCGAGGTCGAGCAACAGGGCTACGCCGTCCAACTCGCCCGCCACGAGCGCCGCCCCAGTTTCACTGTCAGTCCGTTCCTCAGTCGCGAGTCCGCCGGCGACCGCGAGACCACCATCGGCCTCGGCCTCTCCGTCCCCCTGCCGCTCTCCTCGCGCCCCAACGCCGCCGTCGACACCGCCGAAGCCCGCCGCCGCCAAGCCGAGGCCGCCGTGCTCATGGCCCAACGCGAACTCGAACGCGACGTGATCGCCACCGCCCAAACCTTCGCCGCCAAACAATCCGAGTCCGCCCGCTGGACCCCAGCCGCCGCCGAAAGATTCCGCGAAGCCGCCGCCCTCGCCGACCGCCACTACCGCCTCGGCGCCGTCCCGCTCTCCACCTACGTCGAACTCCAGTCCGCCTACCTCGACGCCGTCGAAGCCCTCCTCGACACCCAGCGCGAAGCCCTCGAATCCGCCCTCCGCCTCCACCTCCTCACCGGCCTCGACCTCACGAACCCATGAAAACCTCTCCCCTTCTCCCCCTCTCCCTCTCTCTCCTTCTCTCTCTCTTCATCATCCTCGCCACCACCGCCTGCACCCGCACTTCCGCCACGCCGCCTCCCACCGCGCCGCCCCC
>CALRZR010000226.1:0-12831 GCA_943372705.1 Opitutus sp. GAS368
GGCAAAGCCGACTTCCGCACGCCCGATCTGCTGGAGCACATGGTGGATGTGATTCTGCGGCTCTTCAACGTGACGAGCAGCGGCAATACGGCGACGCACTACGTGATCAGCGCGGTCTTCCTCGTGTGTGCGATTCTGCTGCGTCGGTTTGTGACGACGATTTTCTTCAACCAGCTGAAGAAGCTCGCTGCGCGGACGGAGACGACGCTCGACGACAAACTGTTTCCGGCGATGGAGTCGCCGGTCGCGACGTTTGTGATGGTGACGGGTATTTTTTCCGCGCTGAAAGTATTGAAGCTATCCGAGACGGCGGACCGGAGCATCGCGGCCGGCTCGACGGTGGCGTTTTCGCTGGTGATTTTCTGGGGATTGCTGCGGGCGTTCGACGCGATTCTCGATCACGTGGGGGAGATCGCGAAGGAAAAGCAGATGGGCATCGCGGCGTTCATGCCGTGGATCAAGAAGTCGTTGATCGCGGTGTTCGTGGTGGTGGGTGTCCTGCTGGTGATCCAGAGCCTCGGCGGCGATGTGCGGGCGATCTTGGGCGGTCTCGGCATCGGCGGACTGGCCTTCGCGCTGGCGGCGCAGGACACGATCGCGAATCTCTTCGGCTCACTCGTGGTGGCGATCGACCAGCCGTTCAAGATCGGCGAAACCGTGAAAATCGGCGCGCACACGGGCACGGTGGAGGACATCGGACTGCGTTCGACGAAGATCCGGCTGGTGGACAAGTCGCTCGTGGTGATGCCGAACAAATTGGTGTCGTCGGAAGCGATTGTGAATCTCTCGCGCTTCACGCAGCGCCGCGTGGAGCAGGTGCTGGGGTTGACCTACGATACGACGCCGGAGCAGTTGAACGCGGTGGTCGAAGATATTCGGGGCATCCTGCTGGCGGACGCGGAAGTCGATCCGACCTCAGTGATGGTCTATTTCCGCGACTTCAGCGCGTCGTCGCTCGACGTGTGGATCGTCTACACGAGCCGCGAGGCGGATTTCAAGAAGGGCGCCGCTCTCAAGCAGCGCATGAACCTCGCGTTTATGCGGGCCGTGGCCGCGCGTGGGTTGTCGTTCGCCTTCCCGACCTCAGTCATGCATCTCGACGGCCCGGTGGCGAAACAGTTGGCGGGAGGAAAGAGCTGAGGGTGCGCGGGCAGAGTGGGTGAATCGCCTGCTCTGCCGGATCAGTCCAGTGTCTGCCGGTAGCGCTTTACGCCGACGGCCATCGCGACGACGAGGAAGGCGAGGAGCGGCCACAGGTGGGGGGCGATCTCGGCGAGGCCGTTTCCTTTTAACAAAATGCCCCGGACGATGCGGAGAAAGTGCGTGTTGGGCAGCACTGAGCCGACCCATTGCGCCCACTCCGGCATGCCGCGAAACGGGAACATAAAACCCGAGAGCAAGATCGACGGCAGGAAAAAGAAAAACGCCATCTGCACGGCTTGGAGTTGGTTTTTCGCGAGCGTGGAAAACGTGATGCCGACGGCGAGGTTGGCCGCGATGAAGAGGAACGAAACGGCGTAGAGCAGCGCGAGGCTGCCGAGCAGCGGCACGCGGAAAATGAAGTGCGCGGCGAGGAGGATGAGCGTGACCTGGATGTAGCCGACGGCGATGTAGGGGAGGATTTTTCCCAGCATCACTTCGAACGGGCGCACGGGGGTGGAGAGGAGATTCTCCATCGTGCCGCGCTCGCGTTCGCGGGTGATGGCGAGGGCGGTGATGATCACCATCGTCATCGTGAGCACGACGCCCATGAGGCCGGGCACGACGTTGTATTGGGTGATGTTTTCCGGGTTGTAGTGGGCGTGGACTTGCACGTCGACGGGGCCGGCTTTGGCGCGGAGGCGGGCAAGCGGCCCGGTGAGGTCGCGGTCGAGCACGCGGTCGGCGAGGGCGCGGGCGGCGGCCACGGCGGGACCGGTCGCGGAGGGGTCGGTGGCATCCGCTTCGATGAGGAGCACGGGGCGTTCTCCGCGCAGGAGTCGGCGTGAAAAATCTTCGGGGATGTTGATCACGAACTGCACTTCGCCGAGCTGGAGGAGGCGGTGCGCCTCGGCCTCGGTGGCGGCTTCATGAGTGAGCGTGAAGTAGGTGCTGGTGCGCAGGGCGGAGACGAAGGTGCGCGCGAACGGGCCTTGATCGGCGGAGCGAATCGCGGTCGGCAAGTGGCGCGGGTCGGAGTTGATCGCGAAGCCGAAGAGCATGAGCTGCATCAGCGGGATGCCGACCATCATGCCGAAGGTCACGCGGTCGCGCTTCATCTGGATGAACTCCTTCAGCACAATGGCCCAGAGGCGATGGAAGGTGAAGCGGCGCATGGCTATCCGGTGCGGGTAGCCGCATGCGGTGGTGCGCGGTGGGCGACCGCGCCGTAACCGGCGCGGCTACGAGTGAGAGTGCGCGCGCTCATGAGAAGTTGTCCTTGGCTGTTTCCATGAGGCTGATGAACACGTCTTCGAGGCCGGAGGGGATTTGCTCCCAGGTGTGGCGCGAGTCGCGGACGGCGAGGCGGGCGGAGTCGAGCGCGGCGGCGTCACGTCCGCTCACGTGGAGCGTGGTGCCGAAGGCGACGACCTGCTCGACACCGGGGAGGGCGCGGAGTTTTTCGGCGAGCGCGAGGAGGTCGGGGCCGGTGACGGACCAGGTGGTGAGCCGGGCGTTGGCGAGGACTTCGGCGAGCGTGCCGTGGGTGAGGAGGTTGCCGTAGGCGAGGTAGGCGAGGCGGTGGCAACGTTCGGCTTCGTCCATGTAGTGCGTCGTGATGAGCACGGTGAGGCCGTCGGCGGCGAGGCGGTGAATCTCGTCCCAAAATTCTCGGCGGGCCTTCGGGTCGACACCGGCGGTGGGCTCGTCGAGCAGGAGCAATTGCGGCGAGTGAATCAGGCAGGCGGCGAGGGCGAGGCGCTGTTTCCAACCGCCGGAAAGTTGGCCGGCGAGTTGGTGGCTGCGGTTGACGAGACCGAGGCGTTCGAGGCTGCGTTGGACGGCGGCGCGGCGGTCGGGGATGTCGTAGAGGCGGGCGATGAAATCGAGATTTTCGCGGATGCTGAGGTCCTCGTAGTAACTGAACTTTTGCGTCATGTAGCCGACGTGGCGTTTGATGTCGGCCTGTTGTGCGCGCACGTCGTAGCCGAGGCAAGTGCCGGTGCCGGCGTCGGGTGTGAGGAGGCCGCAGAGCATGCGGATGAAGGTGGTTTTGCCGCTGCCGTTGGGGCCGAGGAAACCGTAGATTTCGCCGCGGCGGACGCGGAGGTCGATCGCGTTGACGACGGTCTTGGCGCCGAAGCGTTTGGTGACGCCGGTGACGTCGATGGCGTAGGCGGACGACGCGGATACGGCGTTGGCGGCGGAGGCGGGCATCGGGACGGCGGGGCGGGGCGCGGAGAGGCGGGACAGAGAACGGTCCTATTTGGAAACATCCACGGGCTGGCCGGGGTGGAGGTCGCGGGCGGCGGCGACGTCGGTGAAAACGGCCTCGACGAGGTAGACGAGTTTCGCGCGGTTCTCGCGGTTGTAGAGAATCGGCGGCGTGTATTCGGGTTTGGGTGACAGGTAGTTGACGCGGGCGGCGAGCGGCGGGCGGCCGGTGATCGCGACGCGCACGGTGTCACCGGCTTTGAGCGCGGCGAAGTCGGCTTCGGACACGTAGAAGCGGACCTTGAGATTTTCGGGCGGAAGGAGCGCGACGATGGGAAGGCCCGCGGGGACGAATTCGCCCTCACGGTAGAGCGTGTCGTAGACGAGGGCGGCGCGCGGAGCGGACTGGGATTTTTGAGCGACGGACCAGTCGGCACGCTCTTTCGCGGCGGCGGCTGCGCTCACCTCGGCCTCGGCGGCGGCGATGGCATCGGTGCGGGCGCCGAGTCCGGCGGTGGCGAGTTGCGCGGTGAGTTCGTCGATGGCGCGGGTGTTGCGCTCGTGGGTGAGGCGGGCGCGGTCGATGTCGCCGGCGGCGATGACGTTGGTCTTGAAGAGGTTTTCCTGCCGGCCGAGTTCGCGTTTCGAGAGTTCGGCGGCGGTGCGGGCTTGGGCGAGGCGGGATTCGACCGTGGCGAGTTCGGATGGGCGTGAGCCTTTGCGGAGATCGGCGACGCGGGCTTGGGCGGCGCGGACCTGATCGGCGGACTGGCGTTGGGCGGCGAGTTCGCCGGTGCGTTCGAGGGTGAAGAGCGGGGCATCGGCAGCGACGCGGGTGCCTTTCGCAACGGCGAGCGCATCGAGGCGGCCGGCGAGGGGCGAGGCAACGTAGACGAATTCGCCTTCGAGATAGCCCTGCCAGCCGGTGGGCGCGGGGCGCGTGCAGGCGGCGAGGGTCGACAACGCGATTGCGGCGAGCGCGAGGTTAGCGGGGAAATAGTTTTTCATACTGCTTGCGGCCAGTGTGGGTGAGGAGTCCGCCGAAAAAGAGGTCGACGGCGTGGCGGATGACTTCGCGCGGGACGAGCCGAAGGCGTTCGAGCGCGGCCGGTTGAAGAATGCCGTGCATGGCATGGAGGTAAAACTCGATGGCGAATCCCGGAGGCAGGTCGGCGCGCACGAATCCGTCGATTTGCCCCTGTTCCACGAAGCGCCCAAAAACATAAGGGATGTTTTTCTCGCGCGTCTCCACGAGCCGCTGGTGGAGCAACGGCGCGTGACGCTGGAGATCGCGGATGGTGCCCGGGGTCACTGCGGAAATCCGCTCTGCCATGCTCTCAACAAAACCGCGGAGTTTTTCGGCGAAATTGAGCTGGCGGTTGCGGAGGAGCGCGTCGGCCTCGGCGCGGACTTCCCGGCCAATCTCATCGATGACAGCGGAGAGAATCTCGTCTTTTCCGGCAAAGTGAACGTAGAGCGTTTTTTTGCTCATGCCGAGCTCGGTGGCGAGATCGTCCATCGTGAACTTGCTGTAGCCGTGGGTGAAAAAATGGGCGCGGGCCTGTTGCAGAATTCGGACGGGAACCGTCTCGGGAGTGGACGCGGTTTCCGCAACTGGGCGCGGGTCGGAAGTTGGCATGGTTAAACTTGGGAAACTATAAACGTTTCCATGGTTTCCAATGTCAAATCGGAAAATTGCTCTGGTTGCGCGGGCCGGCGGTGGTTGAGACTTTCCGAGTATACCAGCCACAGTGTAGGCGAAAGGCGCTCGTCGATGGCTTCGCTGCCGACGGTCCTGCTGAAATGCGTCGGGGGTGCCCGGCGCCGGCGGGCGCTCCCTGGTCGCGACGCAGATGTTTGTGATCGGAACGATCGTCTTATTGGGGTGGGCAGTTATGCAGTTTAGCTGACGTTGTGATCGCGCAGATTTCCGTCACTTGACGCCGATTCGGTGCGTCCTATCACTTTGCCACCCGCGCCATGTCTCCCGTTTCCCCCATTTCTTTGCGTAGTCTCGCCGTCGGCGGCCTCGCGCTGCTGTGGACAGGGGCGTTGGTGGCGCAGGCGCCGTCGGCCTCGCCGTTTATGCCGCCGGCTTCGGCGGCGGCGATCGCAGCTCCGGCCACCGCGGCGCCGATCCAGTATCGCGGATTCAGCGAGACCTCGGACGGCGTGAAGTTTCGTTTGGTGGACGCGGCGAAAAAAACGGGGACGTGGGTTAAGTTGAACGAGCACGACACGACGTTCGATGTTACCGTGAAACAGAGCGCGCCGGATTTCAGTTCGGTGGTGGTTCTGCACCAAGGCCGCACGCTCACGTTGGCGCTGCCGCAGTCGAAAGTTTCTTCCTCAGGCTCCGCGATGCAGAACATGGCTCCGCCCCCGCCGCCGCAGATGACCAACGTGCCGCCGGCCGTGACGCAGGCGGTCGTGGTGAATCCGACGCCGGCCGATGAGCAGCGGCGCTTGGAGGCCGTGGCCTCGGAAGTGGCGCGGCGCCGGGCGTTGCGCGAACAGGCTTCACAGCAGGTGAACACGCCGCCGTCGGCGCCGATGGCCCAGCCGCAGCCGCCGCAGATGTCGCCGCAGCAGCAGGCGTTGCAACAAGCGCAGCAACAGGCCCAGCAGATGCAGCGCGCGCAGCGGAAGTAAACGCGCGGTTCGCGCGCGGTGTGGAAAATATTACGTGCGCCGCCGGAGTGCCCGCGTAGGGTGACGCGCTCCATGTCCACCGCGTCCCAATCCATGTCTGTCGCCGCGCCCTCGAATTGGGTGCTGGTGCGGCGGCTGTTTGGACTCGCGTGGCGCTACCGGCTGCACTGCCTGCAAGTGCTCGGCATCCAGCTCCTGTTGCTCACGATGGGCATCGTGGGACTGAGTTTCACGGGACTCGGCATCGACTACATCCGGCACAAACTCGACCACACGCCGCTTGCGGAAAACCGCCTGCACCTCACGCTGCCCGTCGATTGGCCCCCGCTCCACGTGCTCGCGCTGCTGGCCGGTTTGATTCTCGTGCTCGCACTCGGTCGCGCGCTGCTCAACTACACCTACGCGATCTCGATCAACCTGCTCGTGCAGCAGAAACTCGTGGTCGATCTGCGCGCCGAAGTTTACGAAAAACTTCAGCGGCTGAGTTTTCGGTTCTACGACGCCAACTCGACCGGCTCGATCATCACGCGCGTGACGGGTGATGTGCAGGCGGTGCGGATGTTCGTCGACCAAGTGCTGATGCAGAGCGTGATCATGGTGATCTCGCTGACGGTTTACGTCGTATACATGGCGAGCCTGCACCCCGGACTCACGCTCGCGTGCCTCGCGACGACGCCGGTGCTGTGGCTGATGTCGGCGTGGTTTTCGCGGAAAATTCAGCCCGAATACGCGCATAACCGCACGCTGGTCGAACGCATGGTGCAAACGCTCGCGGAGAGTATCCAGGGAATCGCGGTGACCAAAGGTTTCGGGCGCGAAACGGAAAACCGCGCGCGCTTCGACGCGGCCAACCAGGCGTGCTACGATCAGCAGACGGGAATTTTTTGGCGGCTCAGCCTCTTCACGCCGGCTATTGGCTTTCTCACGCGTGTGAACATCATGGTGCTGCTCGGTTACGGCGGCTGGCTCGTGGCGCACGACCGCCTGCCGTTTGGCACCGGTCTCATTGTGTTCGCCGGCCTGCTCGAACAGTTTTCCGGGCAGATCAACAACGTCGCGAACATCGTGAACAGCGTGCAGCAGTCGCTGATCGGTGCACGACGGGTGTTTGAGATTCTCGACGCGCCCGTGGAAGTGAAAAACGCGCCCGATGCGGTGCGGCGGCCGAAACTCACGGGCGAGGTGCGGTTTGAAAAGGTTTCGTTCACCTACGACGGCGCCGAGGCTGTCGTGCGCGACATCGACCTCACGGTGAAGCCCGGCCAATGCGTCGCGATCCTCGGAGCGACCGGCGCGGGCAAGAGCGTATTGATGAGTCTGATTCCGCGCTTCTTCGATCCGACGGCGGGGCGCGTGCTGATCGACGGCGTCGACGCGCGCCAGCTCAACCTTGACGATCTGCGGCGGAACATCGGCCTCGTGTTTCAGGAGAGCTTTTTGTTTTCGAACACGGTGGCCGCGAACATCGCGTTCGGTCACCCCGAGGCGACGCAGGCCCAGATTGAAAAAGCGGCGCAGATCGCCGCGGCGCACGATTTCATTTCCGCGCTGCCGAAGGGCTACGAGACCGTGCTCGGCGAGAGCGGCAACACGCTCTCGGGCGGCCAGCGCCAGCGCCTCGCCATCGCGCGAGCGGTGTTGCTCGAGCCGGCGATTCTCCTGCTCGACGATCCGACGGCGGCGATCGACAGCGAGACGGAGCATGAAATTTTCGAAGCGCTCGACCGCGCCATCGCGGGCCGCACGACGTTCATCGTCGCGCACCGGCTCAGCACGCTGCGCCGCGCGGATTTTATAATTGTGATGGAAGACGGCCGCATCGTGCAGCGCGGCACGCACGACGAGCTGATGAAGCAGGACGGTCCGTATCTCCACGTGGCGGATCTCCAGCTCGTGGACGGACGCGAGTTGCAGCAATTGAAACTCAAGGAGGGCGCGGCATGAAATTTTTTCGAAAGATAGGAGCCTGCTTGCAGGCGATGCGTGGGGATCGGGTCGGCGTGGATCGCCTGCAAGCAGGCTCCTACCCAAGGCAGAAAGGCCGCACATGAAAGAGATTCCCGCGAAGGTCCGCGACCTCGGGCTCGTGCGCCGGCCGGTGGGCGACGACGAGGATGAAGAGCAGTTCAAGCCGCTCGAGTGGGGGCTTATCCGTCGGATGTTTACCTATGCGCGGCCGGTGAAACGGAAGCTGAATATTTTGCTCGTGCTCACGGTGTTTCGCTCGGCGCAGTTGCCGGCGCTGATCTGGGCTTCGGCGACGATCATCTCGGGGCCGATCGCGCGCCACGATATCGGCGTGTTGCCGTGGGCGGTGCTCGGCTACGCGCTGCTCGCGCTGACGACGGATGCGATGTTCCACTGGCGCCAACGCTACGCGCTCGAGATCGGCGAGACGGTGGTGAACGGGCTGCGCGCGGAGATTTTTGCGAAGATGCAGCGGCAGCCGATGAGTTTTTTCCACCGCGTGAAACTCGGGCGTATCATCAGCCGCGTAACGAGTGACGTGGAGTCGCTGCGTGTGGGCATCCAAGATGTGATGTTCGTCAGCGCGATCCAGTTCGGGCAGATGCTCTTCACCGCGATCGTGATGGTGCGGTGCGACTGGGTGCTGTTTCTCATCGTGGCTGGGCTGGCGCCGGTGCTGTGGAGCGTGAACCGGCATTTCCGCGTGCGGCTGAGCCATCTCACACGGGCCTCGCAGGAAAGTTTCAGCCGCGTGACGGCGACGCTCGCCGAATCGGTGAATGGCATCCGCGTGACGCAGGGATTTGTTCGGCAGGAGACGAATGCTGGGCTCTTCCGCGGACTGCTTGCCGACCACTCGCGCTACAACATGGCGCTCGCGCGCACCTCGGCGAAGCTCACGCCGCTGTTGGAACTCAACAGCCAGTTTTTCGTGGCGATCTTGCTGCTGTTTGGCGGCTGGCGGGTGTTCGAAGGTGCGATGACGATGGATGCGCTGATCACGTTTTTCTTCCTCTCGAATTTCTTCTTCTCGCCCATCGCGGTAATCGGCAACCAATACAACCAAGCCCTCGTCGCGATGGCGGGTGCGGAGCGGGTGTTTCGCCTGATTGACACGAAACCCGACTGGGAAGACGCGCCCGACGCAGTGGCGTTGCCGGCGGTGTCGGGCACGGGCGTGCGCGTGGAGTTCCGGAAGATTTCGTTTGGCTACGACCCGGCGCGGCCGGTGTTGCACGATGTCGATTTCACGGTGGAGCCCGGTCAGACGATCGCGCTCGTGGGGCACACGGGCAGCGGCAAAAGCTCGATCATCAATCTCGCGGCGAAATTTTATCTGCCCACGCACGGCGAGTTGCTCATCGATGGGCGCGACGTGCGCACGATCACGAGCCACTCGCTGCACCGGCAGATGGGCATGGTGCAGCAGCAGAACTTTCTCTTTAGCGGCACGGTGCTCGACAACATCCGACTCGCGCGTCCCGAGGCGACCGAGGAGGAAGTGCGGGCGGCGGCGCGGCAGCTCGACTGTCTCGACATTCTGGATGCATTGCCGAAAGGCCTGCACTCCGAGGTCGGCGAGCGCGGCGCGGGTCTCTCGGTCGGTCAGCGGCAACTCGTGTGTTTCACGCGGGCGCTGCTCGCAGATCCGCGGCTCGTGATTCTCGACGAGGCGACGAGCTCGATCGATGCGCTGACGGAGGCGCGGTTGCAGAAAGCTCTCGTGACGCTGCTGCGCGGGCGCACAAGTTTCGTCGTCGCGCACCGGCTCTCGACGATCCGGCACGCGGACCTCGTGCTCGTGCTCGACCAGGGGCGTGTGATTGAGCGCGGCACGCATGCGGAGCTGCTCGCCCGCGGCGGACACTACGCGGCGCTTTACCGGCAATTCGTGCAAGTGGACGAGCGCGCGTGATCCGGCGCTCCCTCTAGAAAGTTGAAGATTCTCCTAGGCAAATGCCCAAATCTCCCTCTAGAAGTGCCTTGCTTTCGAGGGAAAGCATCTTAAACCCAAATCCACTATGGCTAAAAAAGCAGCACGTAAACCTAACGCAGCATTCATGAAACCGGTTACGCCGGACGCCGCACTCGCGGCCGTCGTCGGTGCAGCCCCGCTCCCCCGCACCGAGCTCACCAAGAAGCTCTGGGCCTACATCAAGAAGAACGGTCTCCAAGACAAGAAGGTGAAGACCCAGATCAACGCCGATGACAAATTGAAGGTCATCTTCGGCGGCAAGAAGGCCGTCTCGATGTTCGAGATGACCAAGCTCGTCTCCGGTCACGTCGCCAAATAAGGCGTCGTCCATCCACTCTAGGCCGCCCCGGAAAACCGAGGCGGCTTTTTTGTGCCCGTCCCTTCGCGTGAGCAACGACCGATGAACTGGAACGACTACGAGGCGATCTGGCGGCGACAACCGCTGCCGATCGGGGCGACGGCGGACGCAGCGGCGCTCCGGGCTTCCTTCGACGGGCAGAGCCGGAAAATGGCGGCAACTCTGCGGGTGAGCGACTTTGCGGAGGCACTGGCGGGAGTGGCCGGGATGATCGCGTTTGCCGTGATCTGGTGGAAAATGGGTTGGTCGGGATGGCCGGTTGGCGGGGCGTTGGTCTTGGTTGCGCGGGTGACGTGGGTGTTTTTCGGGGAGCGCAGGCGGGTGCGGCAAACCCGGCCGACGGCGGACGCGCCGATGGTGGAGCGCGTGGAAGCGGACATCGTGGAATTGCGCCGCCGCCGCGAATTGGTGCAGCGGATTTGGTGGTGGTATCTCGGACCAGTCGCCGCTGCGGTGGGCTTGGTAGTCGTGGCGTTTGTGCTGAGGGCCCAGGCCTGGCAGCGCGAGGGCCTGTTCCTGTTTCTCGGCGGATTCACGCCCCTGTGGCTGATTTCGCTCGGCGTTGCCTGGTGGGTTAACCGGCAGGCGCTGCGTCAGCGCATCGAGCCGCGGCTCGCGGAGTTGGAGAAACTACGTTCGGCTTTGCTCTCACCATGAAACTAAAACGGGTTGTTGCACTGCTCATCGGGATGACGGGAATGCTGCGGACGGAGGCCAAGCCGCCAGCCGATCTGCAGGAACGGCTCGATGCTTGGATCAAAGGCACGCCCGGTGGCGTCGCGGCCGCGTGGGTCGACGCAGACGGCGCGGTCTTTCAGCAGGCGGGAAAATTTTCCGCGGACGATGCGCGGGCCATCACACCGGATACGCAGTTCGAAATCGGGTCGGTGACGAAGGTGTTTACCGCGCTGTTGCTCGCAGAGAGCGAGCGGGCGGGGAAGGTTTCCCGCGGCGATGCGGCCGCGAAGTTTCTCCTGCCCTCCGGAGACCCGGCGCAGTCGGAGCTGGCCAAGATCACGCTGCTTTCGCTGGCGACCCATGCGGCAGGGCTGCCGCGTCTGCCGGCGAATATCGGAGCGAATCCCGACGGGAATCCCGATCCGTATGCGAAGTATGACCGCGCGGCGCTTGTGGAGGCGCTGCGGCTGCACGGGCCGGTCGCGACCGTGGGACGGAGCGTGGCGTATTCGAATTTTGGCGTCGCGGTGCTGGGCGAGGCGCTCGGCGCGGCGTGGGGCACGAGCTATACCGAGGCGCTGCGCGACCACGTGCTGCGACCGCTCGGCATGGCGGCCACCTCGGTCGGGCTCGCGGGGTTAGCGGCGCCAGCGGAGTTGGCGCCGGGTCACGCGGGCAATCAGCGCGTGCCGATTTGGACGTTTCTGGCGTGTGCGCCGGCAGGGGCGTTGCGCAGTTCGACGCGTGATATGGCGCGTTTGTTGACGGCGTGTCTGGCGGGTGAAACGGGACCGCTGGCCGCGGCTATCCGGGCGACGACCACGCGGCAAAGGGCCAACGAAGAGGCCGGCGGCGCGATCGGGCTCGGCTGGATGTTGACGGAGGATGCGGAACGGCCGGTGGTGTGGCACAACGGCGCGACGGCGGGCAGCCGCGCGTTTTTCGGATTCTCGCCGAAGACGGGGGCGGGCGTGGTGATACTGGCCAACGTGAGCAAGAACGTGGTGGCGCCGGGCTTCGCGTTGCTCGGAGCGAAACCCGCAGCGCCGGTGAACCCGACCGTAGACAAGGCCGGAGAATTTGTCGGGCGCTACCCGCTCGCGCCGACGTTCGCGATCGACATCACGGAAGCGCAGGGCCGCCTTTTCCTGCAGGCGACGGGGCAGCCCCGGTTCGCCTTGCGGCCGGTGGAGGCGGAGCGTTTTGCGGTTGGCGGGGTGGCGGCGGAAATTTCGTTTGAGCGCGGCGCGGACGGAAAAGTGACGGCACTCACGCTCCATCAAAACGGCCGCGATCAGCGCGGCTTGCGCGGCGAGTTGCCGCCCGCGGCCAAGGAAATCGCGCTCCCGGCCGAACTTCTCGCGGAGTATGCGGGCGAGTATGCCGCGAGTCCGCAGTTCATACTCACGGTCAAGGAACGGGCTGGCGGGCTGACGTTGCAGGCGACCGGGCAAGGCGCGAACCCGCTGTTCGCGTCGGCGCGCGATGAGTTTTTCCTGAAGGTCGTGGATGCGCGGATCAGTTTCAAACGCGACGCTGCCGGCCAGGTGGACGCGCTGGTGCTGCACCAAGGCGGGCGCGATTTGCCTGCGAAGCGGAAGAAGTAGCCGCCCTCCGGCGGAGGTGCGCGCCTTCGGGATTGCGCGCCGCCGGCTGAGCGGGTTCGCTCGCGAAACCCCATGCTGCAGCATCTGAGCAAAGTCCAAATCGCGGTCGCTTGGAGCGTGATCTTTGTCGCCGGGGTTGCGGGCGGTTGGTTTGGCGCGGGCCGCGAGCGCGGGCGGGTGCTGGCGGAGCTGAGCGACGATACGAAACGTTGTGCAGTGGCATTCGAAGGCGCGGAATT
>CALRZR010000227.1:0-12808 GCA_943372705.1 Opitutus sp. GAS368
GGCCGAAGAATCGCCCCACCCCCGCCCACTACCGCGCAGGCACCGTCGACGAGCGTCTCCTCGAAGCCATCGACGTCGCGCCCACGCTGCTCTCGCTCGCCGGCGTTCCGCTCCCACCCAAAATGCAGGGCGCCCCCTTCCTCGGTTCCGCCGTCGGTGCCCCCAAGACCTACGTCTTCGGCGCCCGCGATCGCTGCGACGAAACCGCCATGCGCCTCCGCACCGTTCGCGATGCCCGCTACCGCTACATCCGCACCTTCAATCCCGAGGTCCCATTCTTCGCTCCCAATGCCTACAAGGCCCGCCAATACCCCGCGTGGAATCTCATGCAGGAACTCGCCAAGAACAACCAGCTCGACCCCATCCAAGCCTTCCTCGCGGCGCCCACCCAACCCGCCGAGCAACTCTTCGATCTCACCGAGGATTCCCATGAGATCCGCAATCTCGTCACCTCTACCAAGCCCGAACACGTCGCCGCCCTCACCCGCCTCCGCGCCGAGCTCGAGTCCTGGATTGTCCGCACCGACGACAAAGGCCGCATCCCCGAAAAATATTCTCCCGTCGATGCCGACGCCCGCGTCCGCTCCAAGCAGGGCAAAAAGAAAAGCTAACCGCTCCGCCGCACCAAACCCATTTTCACCATGAAGTCCTTCCTCGTCGCCTTGCTCCTCTCGGCTGCATCGCTTGCGCACGCCGCCACCGCCTCGCGGCCCAACATCCTGTTCATCTTTTCAGATGACCACGCACAGCACGCCATCAGCGCCTACGGTTCCAAGGTTAACAAGACACCGCATCTTGACCGCCTCGGCGCCGCCGGCATCCGGTTCAACCACGCGTTCGTCACCAACTCGATCTGCACCCCGAGCCGCGCCGTGCTTCTCACCGGCAAATACTCCCACGCCAACGGCACGCCCGTCTTCAACGTCTTCGACGGCGGCCAGGCCACCGTCGCCAAGCTCCTCCAAGCCGCCGGCTACCACACCGGCATGATCGGCAAATGGCACCTCGGCAGCGACCCCACCGGCTTTGACCGTTGGATCGTCCTCCCCGGCCAGGGCATCTACCAAGACCCCGACTTCATCACCCCGCACGGCCGCGTGACCGTAAAAGGCCACACCACCCCGGTCACCACCCAGCTCGGCATAGAATTCTTGGATACGCGCCCGGCGGACAAACCGTTTTTCCTCATGCTGCATCAAAAGGCCCCTCACCGCGCTTGGGAGCCTGACGAGAAAAACAAAGCCCTCTTCAAAAACCGCGTGATCCCCGAACCCGCCACGCTTTGGGATGACTACGCGACCCGTCCCGCCGCGCTACCCGAAAACGCCCAGACCGTCGCCAAAGATCTTACGCGCCGCGACCTCAAGCTCACCCCTCCCGCCGACCTTCCGCCCGGATCCAAGCGCCAGCAATGGTTCAACGAAAAACCCATGTCGCTCGATGTCCCCCAGCCCGACGGCACCACGAAAACCCTCACCGGCCGCGACCTCGTGAAATGGAAATATCAGCGCTACATGCAGGACTACCTCGCCTGCGTGCAGGGCGTCGACGACTCCGTCGGCGAAGTCCTCGATTACCTCGACCGCACCGGCCTCGCGAAAAACACGATCGTGATCTACAGCTCTGACAACGGCTGGTATCTCGGCGACCTCGGCATGTATGACAAACGCTTCATGTATGAGCCCGGTTTCCACATCCCGCTGCTCGCCCGCGGTCCCGGCATCAAGCCCGGCGCCGTCACCGATCTCTTCGCGCTCAACGCCGACTTCGCGCCCACGTTCCTCGACCTTGCCGGCGTGAAGATCCCCGCCGATATGCACGGCCGCTCCCTCGCCCCGATTCTGCGCGGCGAAAAACCGACCGGCTGGCGCGACTCCGTTTACTACCGCTACTACCACGACCCCGGCCACCACAACACCCGCGCCCACTACGGCGTGCGCACCGCCACCCACAAACTCATCCACTTTTGGAAAAAGGACGCCTGGGAACTCTTCGACCTCGTCAAAGACCCGACCGAGCAGAAAAACCTCATCAACGATCCTGCCCAGTCCGCGACCATCGCGAAACTGAAAGCCGAAATCGTTCGCCTCCAAAAACAACTCGGCGACACCGGCCAATTCGCCAACGAGATTCCCCGCGACGGCGTCGACGCTCCCAACAACGCTCCGAAGCTCGGCGTAAAATCCGTCAAAGAAGCCATCGCCGCCGCACGCCCCTAGTAACCGCGCCCTCCGCCGTAGCCCGCTTTGTGAGAAGCGGGACACCATAATCCTGATTCGCATTCAGGATGAGCAGATCTCGCTGGCGGTAGGAGCCTGCTTGCAGGCGATTTCGTCGCATCTCTTAAGGTCGCTTCGCTCGTCAGCGCCCCTTCCCCAATTTCTCCGCCAGCAGCTCCGCGAGCTGCTTCCCACGCACATCCTTCGCGACGATCCGCCCCTCGCGATCGATCAGAAAACTCGCCGGCAACGCCGTGACGCCATACCGCGCCGCGAGCGGTGATTTCCATCCCGCCAGATCGGAAATATTTTTCCACGTCGCCCCGTCCTTCGCGATCGCCGCCTTCCAACTCCGCGCGTCCTCATCGACCGATACCGCCAAAATCTCCCAGCCCGCCGCGCGATACCGCGGGAAAAGCTCCGCATAGTTGCGATTCTCCATGCGACACGGCCCGCACCACGACGCCCAAAAATCTATGAGCACGTAGCGCCCGCGCAGCTCACTTAGGGAAATTTTCCCTCCCTCCGGCGTCGCGCCCGCAAGCGCCGGCGCCACTGCCCCGATCGCCGTTACCTGAAACCGCGACACCCGCTCCTCCATCAACCGCGCGAGCTCACTCCCCGGAAATTTCGCGGAAAAATCGCGCACCACCGCCGACAACTCCCCAAGCCGATAGTCTCCATCCCAGCGCAACGAGGCCGCATACAATGCCGCCGATCCGCGCAGTTTCTCGACGGTAAAATCGTTCAGTTCCCGCCGATGCGCGCGATACGCCGCGACCTCCCGCTCCGTCAACCGAGCCACCTCCGCCTCATCGCCCGCCGCACCTCGCGCCGCAATCGCCTCGCGCACCGGCAAGACCAGCCGCCCCAGCGATTCCTGACGAAAGCTCTCATAAGCGAGATAATCCGCCTGCGCCGCCCCGCCCACCACACGCAACCCCGTCCCGGACGGTGCCGCCAACACCTGCACCGCGTCTCCATCGCCCGCCACGAACATCGCCTCGACCTCGCCGAGACTCACCGAAAAAAGTCCCGTCGCCGACGCCACGCGCACACGCAATTTCCCGTTTTCGAGCTTCCCCGTCGCCACGTCCGCCGACTCCTTCGTCTCCAGCGATTCACGACGCACCCGCAACACCGCGTCCGCCGCCGCGCCCGGCAAGTCCACCGACAGCTCGAAGTCCGCCCGCAACGTCACCGCGCTGGCTACGACCACCGCGACCGCCATCACGCCCCGTCGCACGAGATAAGAAAAACGATTCACCATAAGCCGCACCGTAGCCCCACGCGCGCCCTCCGCAAGTCGCCCATTTCTCGCTCGCACCTCTCTCACCGGCCACGAATCGTCACCCGTCTTCGTTTCCCCATGCGCCCCCTTCGCCTCATCCTCCTCGCCCTCGTCTGCTTCGCCCCGTTCGCCCGCGCCCAGTCGCCCGCGCTCCCTCCGAAGGAAAAATTTCACCTCTTCCTCCTCGTCGGCCAGTCGAACATGGCCGGCCGCGGCGTGATTGTTCCATCCGAAAACAAGCCGCACCCCCGCGTGCTCATGCTCGACAAATCCGGCGCCTGGGTGCCCGCCGTCGATCCCCTGCACTTCGACAAACCCACCGCCGTTGGTGTCGGCCTTGGCCGCACGTTCGCCGAGGTCGTCGCCGCAGCCCATCCCGACGTCACGATTGGCCTGATACCGTGCGCCGTCGGCGGTTCGCCCATCGATGCGTGGGTTCCCGGCTATTTCTACCAACCCACGCGCAGCCATCCGTGGGATGATGCACTCACCCGCGCCAAACTTGCACTCCCGTCCGGCACGCTCCGCGGCATCCTCTGGCACCAGGGCGAATCCGATTCCAACCGCGAGCTCGCTCCCGCGCACGAGGCCAAGCTTCACCATCTCATCGCCCGCTTTCGCGCCGAACTCAAAGCGCCCAAAGTCCCTTTCATCGTCGGCCAGATGGGCCGGTTTCCCAGCAGCCCCTGGGACGAGTTTAAGCAGCAGGTCGACCGGGCCCACCGCGAGCTGCCGCAGAAAGTTCCGCACACCGCTTTCGCGAGTTCCGACGGTCTCCAAGATAAAGGCGACAAAGTCCATTTCAGCTCCGATGCCTATCGCGAACTGGGCCGCCGCTACGCCGACGCCTATCTCAAACTCGTCGGCAAACCCTGAGCACCGCGATCGGGTCACCTATCCCGCAGCATCCGGCCGCCCTGGTCCCGCACCCAGCGATATCTTCAGATTGAGCAGCGGCAGGAGGCACAGCAGCCCGACCACCGTCAGCCCGAGCACCGCGTAACCCGCGACATCGTGCACCGTGCCTTCGATCGCACTCGGCCCGTGGCGATACGCCCACGCGGTGAGAAACAGCGAACGGCCGAGGTTCGTCACAAACGCGAACCCCATCGCCGCCACGACCAGCGCGATTTTTTTCCAGAGCTTGTCCAAAAACACCGCCGACAAAAACGATCCCGCAAACAGACACGCCGTCAGTGAGCGAATCCCCGAGCACGCATCTTCCACTCCCACGTTCCCGGTCGGCAGCGCCAGCACATTGCCCTGCTGCTCGATCGGCAGCCCCAGCGTGTCGAAAATAAACGCGACCACCGTCACGACTTTGCGCAGCAAAAACAAATTCAGTTGCTGCTCCACCACCGACACCATCGGCGCTGATACCAACCACACCAGCACCGGAAACAAAAACCACGCCGCCAGCTTCACCCGCGCATCCGACCACAAGCCTCCCGCCGTCGGCGACGGCGACTCTGGGGCATTCAACAACAGCAACGGCAACAACAGACCGATCATCCCGAGCGTGATCGCCAACGTCCCCGGATGTGAGCTTCCCGCGCCCGCGCGGTAAAACGCGCCCAACAGGAAAAAGCCCGCGCCCAACGTGAGCGAAGCCGCCACCAGCAGCCGCAGCGCCCATTTTTGCCAGCCCGCCGCCCGGGGACTTCCTTCCGCCGCACACGCCGCCGCGGCCGCCACGATGCGCGGCCACCGGTCATAAATCGCGAAGATCACAAACGCCGGCACCAGCCAGCCGACGCTGTAGTCCGCTTTCACGCTCCACCAATGCGACTGGTCCCACGCCACAAATCCCCAAAAACCGCCGCACAACAGCAGCGCCGCGAGAAACGGCGAAGAAACTTCGGAGGATAGTTTTTTCCAAAGGGCGGACACGGCCGGCTAGCCAACGAGCGCGAGTGCCAAACGCGAGCCCGATTCAAACGCTGCCGCATCCCGCCGCGGCTCCGACTCTCACGCCACCAACGGAGGGGCGGTTTTCAACCGCCGTCCTCACCGCCGTGCGATGGTTCCTACTTCCGCGCCGCGAGTCGCGTGCCCACCAACTCCCGCAGCTCCGGGTCGAGCCCGTTCCCACGCTCGCCAAATAATCGGCCGATTTCCGCCCACGGCACCACTCCATCGGCCACCAAGATCGGTGACATCTTTCCGCCGCCGTCAAAGTTGTCGCCCTGGTCCACCGCATCGTGCGAAAATCCACCGCCCGGCCGCCACGTGAGTGCATGCTCGCCGCGCCCCAAATCGTAGCAGAACTGGAAACCTTCGCACGCCCCGGACGCGGCAAACCACACGACGAGTTCAAATCCGTCCGATTCAAACCAACGGCGCCGCCCGCCACCGCTTTCCTGCTTCAAGTTGCGTATTTCTCTCAGCACGCGCACGAGACTGCCAGATCGCAGAATCCTGTCAAAGGCGACCTGTCGCGTCGGGTTGCGTGAAACTACGCCCTATTCTCGTCCGCAGCCGCCGTGGTCCGTCGCGTGATAAACCACTCCACCGTCCCCGTCAGCGCATGCGCCCCCGCTTCGTCGTGGACATCGACCCGCAACGTAAAACTCATCGCCCGCCGCGTCGCCATTTCCTCGGCCAGCACCGCGCGCGCCGCCTCGCTGACCGTCGCCTTGCCCAAGATTTTCCCGCGGGCCGGCTGCTTGAACTTCGTCTCCATGCGTCGCACCACCGCGATAAAGTCCGCCGCCTGCGCCCCAAAATGTCGCAACATCCAGTCTCCGCTGGCGGCTTCCGCGACGGCGAGTTGCGCCGCCGCGTGCACGATCCCGAGGTGGTTGTGATACTGCGAACGCGCCGGCAAACTCACCGCCCACTGCCCTCCGTCCGGTTCACGCTGCAAACCAATGAGCCGGTTGAAGGGAATGTCTTCGATCTTCATGCGGTCGCTCGGATTTTCACACGTGCGCCCGCCCCATCACACCTTCGCAAACACCACCGACGCATTCGTGCCGCCGAACCCAAACGAGTTCGCGAGCGCCGCGCGCACCGGCTTGTGCACCGCCACATTCGGCGTGAAATTCAGCCCGAGCGCCGCACACGCCGGATCGACGTTTTCTAGATTGATGGTCGGCGGCACGATGCCGTGGTGGATCGCGTTCACCGCCGCAAACGCCCCCATTGCGCCCGCGCCTCCGAGCAAATGCCCGGTCATCGACTTCACGCCACTCACATGGAGATTGGCTTTGTTTTCGGCAAACACGTGCGCGATCGCCGCCGCCTCTTCGCCGTCGCCGCCGGGCGTCGAGGTCGCGTGCGCCGACACAAAATCGATGTCCGTCGCCGTCAGCCCACCGCGCGTGAGCGCCGCCCGCATCGAGCGCGCCGAGCCCTCCGCACCGGGTGCGAGCGAGGAAAGATGATACGCGTCGGCTGTCGCGCCGTAGCCGCGCAGTTCCGCATAGATGCGCGCACCGCGCGCGAGCGCGTGGTCCAGTTCTTCGAGCACGAAGACCACCGAGCCCTCGCCGAGCACAAAGCCGTCGCGGTCTTTGTCGTAGGGACGCGACGCTCTTTCGGGAGCATCGTTGCGCGTCGAGAGCGCGCGCATCTGCGCAAACGCCCCGATCGCCAGCGGCGTCACCGTCGACTCCGCTCCACCCGCCACCATCACATCGACCTCGCCGCGCGCGATCGCCGCCGCCGCCTCACCGAGCGCGTGCCCGCTCGTCGCGCACGCCGAAGCCACGCTCATGTTCGGTCCGCGCAGGTCGAGCAGCAGACTCACTTGGCCTGCCAACAAATTCGGAGCGATTTGAATGATAAAGAACGGCGAGATCTTCCGAAACCCGCCCGCCTTCCACGTATCGTGCATCGCTTCCATTTCCGGCAAGCCGCCGAGACCCACGCCCAGATTCACGCCCATGCGCTCCGCGTTCATACCCGCCCGATGCGCATCGAGTCCCGAGTCAGCGTAAGCCTCCACCGCCGCGCCGACACCGAGGTGCGTGAAGCGCCCGAATTTCTTGATGTCCTTTTGCGTGAGCGCCTGCGCCATCGGCTCGCTGCCCGGGCCGCGCGGTTGCAACGGCGCCGGCAACGCCCGCGCCGGATCGTAGTTTTTCACCTCGCCCGCAATCTGCGCCGTGCAGCCGGTCGAATCGAAACGCGTGATCCGCCCGATCCCGCTGCGTCCCGCGATCAGCGCGGACCAAGTTTCGGCGGCGGTGTTTCCGCAGGGTGTGACCGCACCGATACCTGTGATGACCACCCGGCGCTTCGGCTGCATGTTGGATTGGTTGCTCATGATTGTTGAAAATTCTCAGTGGTCCCGTTGCTCGGTGGCCACTCTCAAAAAATCATTCCCAATGGCCGCCGCCTTTGCCTGCGCCCCGCCACGCCGCGCCGGCGCCGGCGCCTCGCCAAATTCCGCCCGCAGACACCGCCGCATCGAGTGCAAAATCGCCTCGCTCTGCACCGGGTCATCGATTGCCCGCGCAAACAGCAGCGCCCCTACCAGCGAACTCATCAGATGCGTCACCCGCACCCGGTTTTCCGCAGCGTCCTCGCACAGTCGCAGCGCCGCGCTCAACCGCTCGATGTGCTGCGCAAACCCCCGCGAGTAGCCCTCCCGCGCCGCTCCCGTGAGCCGCGCCATATCCGCTGCCACCGCGACGACCATGCAGCCCGACCCGCGGTTGTCGCGATGCCTCGCCGCCAAATAGCTATCGATCAGCAGCCGCGCCCGCGCCGCCGGTGTCGGCAACGCCGCGATCCGCTCCAAATTCGGCACCGCCGCATCAAACGCCGCCGCACACGCCTCCGCCACCAACTCCGTTTTATCCCGGAAATGCGCGTAAAAACCCCCGTGCGTCAGTCCCGCCCGCCGCATGACTTCATCAACCCCCGTCTCCGCCACCCCTCGCTCGCGAAATGCCTGTCCCGCCGCCTCCACAATCCGGCGGCGCGTCGCAAGTTTATGATTCGGAGGGTAACGCATGAGCCGCTTGAAATGACGCCCGTCATACCAACGCGCAAGCCCGGATTTGACCGCCCCACACCCGCCGTTCTCCCAGTCTCCTCCTCTCCCCATCTCCCCCTCTCTCCGTCTTCCGCCGCCCCCTGCTGCTTTGACTTCCCCTCCCCGCGCCACTTTCCTCCCCACCCTTTTCGCCTTCAGCCTCCCGCCTACCGCGCTCCGCACGCACCGTCATCGCCCACCGCACATGCAACAGCTCCACCCTCACTGGCGCATGGAATACATCGAAGCGCCGCGCTACCCGGCCGCGATGAAACGCCCCTTCACGGAGCTCCCCGCCCTCGGCGACGACCGCGCCGCCCTCATCGTCCACCGCAGCGCCCTCTCCTACCTCATTCTCAACCGCTTCCCCTACAACCCCGGCCACCTCCTCGCCGTCCCTTTCCGCGACGTCTCCGATCTCGAAGACCTCACTCCGACCGAGCGCGCCGACCTCTTCGAAGAGATCACCCTCGGCAAACGCCTCCTCACCGCCGCCCTCAAACCCGACGCCTTCAACGTCGGCTTCAACCTCGGTGGTTCCGTCGCCGGCGGCAGCATCGATCACCTCCACGGCCACATCGTCCCCCGCTGGAATGGCGACAGCAACTTCATGCCCGTGATCGGCTCCACCCGCATCCTCCCCCAATCCCTCGAAGCCACTTGGGAAAAACTCGCCGCCACCGTGGCGAAATTCCCAAAGGCTCAATGACCAAGGCCCGAGTCCACGTTCATCACCAATCCGACACCTTGGTCCTTGGTCCTTCACCTTCGGCCCTCCTCCCCGTGCCCACCCGCGCCCTCCACTTCCCCAGCCCCCGCCACCTCAGCTCCCTCTACGCGGGCCGCGAAGAAAACCTCGCCCACGCCGAGCGCACCCTCGGCGTGAAACTCGTCACCCGCGAAGACTGGCTGAAGATCGAGCCCGCCGCCGACCTCGAATCCGCGACCTCCGCGAACCCAAAATCGAAAATCGAAAATCAAAAATCCGCCGCCGCCGCCATCGCCCTCGCCGAGTCCCTCTTCAATTTCCTCAACGAAGCCCGCTCGCAGGGCATGACCATCCGCACGCCCGACTTCCACCGCATCACCGATGGTTTCGCCCGCGGCGAAGGCGACCAGATGCGCGCCCTCATCACCGCGCCCCTCGTCATTGCCACCAACCGCAAGACCATCGTCCCGAAAACCCTCGGCCAAAAACTCTACCTCCAGTCGATGCTCGCCCACCCGGTCGTCTTCGGCATCGGCCCCGCCGGCACGGGCAAGACCTACCTCGCCATGGCCGCGGCCGTCTCGGCCCTCCTCAAAAATGAAGTCGAGCGCATCATCCTCACGCGCCCCGCCGTCGAAGCCGGCGAGACTCTTGGCTTTCTCCCCGGCGATCTCCGCGAGAAAATCCTCCCCTACCTCCGCCCCCTCTACGACGCCCTCCACGACATGCTCGACGCCGAGGACATCACGCGCCTCACCGAGAAAGGCGTCATCGAGATCGCTCCGCTCGCCTACATGCGCGGCCGCACCCTCTCGCACGCCTTCGTCGTCCTCGACGAAGCGCAAAACACCACGCCCGAGCAGATGATGATGTTCCTCACGCGCCTCGGCGAAGACAGCCGCATGGTCGTCACCGGCGATATCACGCAAATCGACCTCCCCCGCTCCAAAGCCAGCGGCCTCCTCGAAGTCCGCCACATCCTGCGCGACATCCCCGGCATCGACTTCCACACCTTCAGCGGCAGCGACGTCGTCCGCCACCCCTTGGTCGGCAAAATCATCGACGCCTACGAAAACTACCGTAACCCGATCTCGGGCGAAAACGGTTCGGAGACGAAACGGTGAACTCAATCACACTCCCAGTCGAAGCCAGGTATCACCTGTCTCGCGAAACAATTCGCCTTACAGGCAAGCTTGTCGGCGATTCGATCATGCCAAGGTGGCTACAAATTTCAGTCCCGATTGTCTTCGGATTTCAAGCGTTGGCACAGGCCCCGAAATTGATTTCCGGGCAAATTTCAATTTCGAGAATTGCCGTTTTTCTGCTGATCGTGACGGCCTTAGTCGGTGGCCCGTGGTATTGGTCGCGCCGACGAGCACTAAGGCAGGCCGAAGCGTTGAATGGTAAGGAAGTCGTCATCCATTTTTTCGAAGACCGATTTCATTTCTATGTTGCGGGTCACGAAAACGCCATCGCTTACAGATCTGTCACCCGTGCAGGGCGCGACCAACGTGGACTTGCAATTATCGCGGGCGGAATCGGTTCACTCGGAATCCCAAACAGCGCGTTTCAGTCTGTTGAACACCGCAACTTCGTTTTCGAACAACTTAGAGTGGCATTAAGAAAGAAGTCCTGAGCGATGCCTACGCGCCACCAATCCCTCCTCGCCCGCCAACGGCTCGCCCCACCTTCCCCCTAGTTTGACCGCATATCCGTCCGCTCGCACATTCTCCCGCGATGACCCTCAACGCCATCCTCCCCCCTGCCACCGAAGGCGGATGCGTCGCTTTCAACCCCGAAAACGGCACTACGACCCAAGGTGAAACCGTCGAAGAGGCCCTCATCAATCTCCAAGAAGCCACTGAGCTCTACCTCGAAGAGTTCCCTGCGTCCGCTTCTGGTTCATCCCTGCTACCACCCGCGCCCCGCTAAGCCGCTGTCCCACCGCATTCAGTCATAAGGCATTAGACATTAGTCATTAGTCATTCCTCGCCTCCCATGTCCGTCCGCCACCAACTCAAACTCCTCCTCGGCGGCCTCCACGCCCGCTCGGGCGGGGAGTCTGCGTCCGGACTGCCCCCCGATTCCGCCTCCAGCACCAACGCCCGGCTCTCCGCCACCCGCGACTTCCTCGACCGCAACCGCCTCGTCTCCGCCCTCATCTTCGTCTTCACCGTTGTCTCGATCGTGCTCATCAGTTGGGCCGGTATGACCACGTCGAACTTCGCGGTCCTGCCCAATCAGCTCGCCACCGTCCGCGTCACCGCCAGCACGCCGTTCACCTACGCTAGCGAGGAAAAAACCCGCGCCGCCCGCGACCAGTTTCTCGACCGCGTCCCGCCCGTCTACCGCCTCGAAAACGAGCCCTTCCTCCGCTTCGAATCCGCCGCGCGACTCCTCCTCGCGCAACTTGACGCCCACGAAGCCGCCTACCCCGCGCCGCCCTCCGCATCGCCCGCGCCCGGCACTGCCCTCTCCGCGCCCACCGCCACGCGCCCCGTTGCCCCGGCCCCTCCTCGTCCGAATTCTCCAATTTCAAATCTCAACTCTCAGCTCGCCCCCTCCCCGCTCCGCCCCGAGTTCGCCGCCCTCGCCGAATCCTTTAACGTCCGCGGCCCCTACCACGCCACCGCCGAGGACATCGCCGCGCTCCTCTCGATCGGCGACTCCAAAGCCCGCGCCGCGCTTTTCGAGAACGGTCTCGCCATCTTGCGCGACATCTACGCGCAAGGCGTCGCCGACTCCGCCCTCGTCGGCACCGGCAACAGCCGCGCCCTCGTTTTCCAAATCGCCCGCCCCGCCCCCGCTGCCGCTCCCCTCGTCACTCCTGCCCTCACACCTTCTGCCAACCCCACGCCAGCCACCACCGCCAACCTCCCGCCGCCTCCGGCCGCCACGCCGTCTCCCAGCCCCGAGATCGCCGCCCCGCGCTCCGTGCAGTCCATGGAAGACGCGCTCACGCTCCTCCGCGTCGGCCTCGCCACCGACGGCGTTTCGCGCCCTGCCACGCAGGCTGTCTTCCGCCTTTTCCGTTTCGGCCTCGTCCCCAACGTCCTCTACGACCGCGCCGCCACCCAGGCCGCGCTCAACCTCGCCAAGCGCGCCTTCAAGCCCGTCACTATCTCGGTCACCCGCGGCCAATCCATCATTGAGCCCGGCGACCGCGTTACGCCCGAGCAACACGAGATGTTCCAAGCTTACCGCCGCTACCTCCTCGACCACGGCGACACCGAGCTCAACGAGGGCCTCACCCTTTTCGGCCGCGTCCTCCTCGTGCTCGCGATGGTCCTCGCCTCGCTCATCTACATCAGTATCGAAGATCCCGAGACGCTCCGCTCCAACGTCCGCTGCGGCCTCCTCGCCCTCGTTGTCATCGTCAACCTCGCCCTCGTCCGCGCCAACTACTCTCTTGGCGGCGCCGAATTTTTCGTCCGCGACGGCTCCTGGGCCAGCACGCTCCCCTACGTCGCCCCCACCGCGCTCGCCCCGCTCATCGTCGCCATTTTGATCGATGCCGGCTCCGGCATTTTTATGGCGCTGCTCATCTCGATCTTCACCGGTGTCATCTACGGCAACCGCCTCGACCTCCTCGTCCTCACCTTCCT